>JACDDT010000036.1:17220-22454 GCA_013816855.1 Gemmatimonadaceae bacterium | reverse complement strand
TCGAGCGCAGTGTGCTTCGAGATGTCGAGCGCTTCGCCGAGGACCTTTGCGTTTGTCGCGTAAGTATCCATCGCGCGGAGTGCGAGCGCGCCAAGCTTGGGAACTGAATCGGAGGAGAATAGCTGCGCGCCGCCGTAAACCGTGTGAACAGGCTGGCGCCCGGGGCCTTCCCCAGGGTGCGCGTTGGCGAAAACTGTATTCGCTTCACGAAGCGCGTGTGTCGCTTCGTCCATCATCTTTGGATCGAGACTGGTCTTCATTGATTTGATTTAAGCGTTGTAGATCTTGCCGCCTTTGGCGCGGTACATCTCGAGAACGCCGCGGGCCTCTTCGCGCAGGAAGTTGTGCTCGATCTTGATGCCGCGATCCTCGAGATACTTATAGGACTCGGGGAACACCGGGCCCTCCTCGAAGTTCAATCGGCTCGCATCGTCGCGCGCGGCGCCGCATACGATCCTCCGCACGCCGCTCCAGAGGGAGGCGCCGAGGCACATCGCGCAGGGCTCGCAGCTCGTGAACATCTCGTGCGCAGGCAAATTCGGCGCATTTAGCGTGAACGAGCCGACAACGCGCTGCGCCATCATCATCGCCATCGTCTCGCCGTGGAGAAGACAGTTGTTGTATCGGACGACAGAGTTCATACCTACCGCGACGAGCTTTCCCGTGTCCTCGAAAATTGCGGCGCCGAACGGGCCCCCCGTTCCGCGCTCGACATTGGCGCGGGAAACATCTATCGCGAGCCGCATGCGAGACTCGTCACTACTATAGGTAGAGTTCCAGTCCACAACCGAATCCACCCAGTCGGGGTACTCGATGTTCACCACAGGATGATTTGCGCCAGTTGCCATGGTGAGGAATCTTGCCACTTCATGAACGTCGCGAAAGTGTTGGCGCACCGCTCGCATAGGTAGATCGCATGGAGCTGGGAGTGTACACATTTGCCGAGGTGGAGCGGGATGCCGGTAGCGAGCGCGCCGCGATTACCGCGGAGCGTCTCCGGCACCTCATGGAAGAGATCAAGCTCGCCGATGAGGTTGGGCTCGATGTATTCGGCGTCGGGGAGCATCACCGTCCCGATTACGCGATCTCCGCACCGGCGGTAATTCTCGCCGCCGCGGCACAGGTGACGAAAAAGATCCGCCTCACCAGCGCGGTCACGGTGCTCAGCTCCGACGACCCCGTTCGTGTCTTTCAGGATTTCGCGACGATCGACCTCCTCTCCGGCGGACGGGTGGAAATTATGGCCGGCCGCGGATCGTTCATTGAATCGTTCCCGTTATTCGGGTACGACCTCCAGGACTACGACGCACTCTTTTCGGAGAAGCTCGATCTATTGCTGAAGCTCCGCGCATCGGAGAGGGTGACGTGGGAGGGAATGCTGCGCGCGCCTCTCGACAATCTCGCGGTATATCCGAGGCCGCTTCAGAATCCATTGCCCGTCTGGATCGCCGTCGGAGGGACGCCGGAGTCGGTGATGCGCGCCGCGACGCTTGGCCTGCCGATGGCGCTGGCGATTATCGGCGGAATGCCGGCGCGGTTCGCACCGCTCATCGAGCTTTATCGCGACACCGCGCGAAAGGCAGGACATAACGCCGACAAACTTCCCGTGAGCATCAACTCGCACGGCTTCATCGCGGACACGACGCAGGAGGCGGTTGAAATCGCGTATCCGCCATACGTCGAGGTTATGGGCCGCATCGGAAAGGAACGCGGCTGGCCGCCACCGACCCGGAGGCAGTTCGACGCAGAGCGGTCGCCCAAGGGAGCGATGTTGCTTGGCAGTCCGCAGGAGGTAATCGACAAGATTCTCTACGAGCGCGAGCTCTTCAAACACGACCGGATGCTTATCCAGTTCACCGTCGGACCAACTCCACACGACAAGGTAATGCGCTCGATCGAGCTATTCGGGACGAAAGTCGCACCAGTAGTGAGGAAGGAGACGGCTGATTAAGGTCACGGCCCGTCAAATGCCTGTGGAGGGACTATCTCTCAACCAGAAATAGAATGACCAACGGCGTATTCGATGTCGCAGTCCTTGTTGGAAGTCTTCGCAAGGAATCGTTCAATCTCAAGCTCGCGAAGGCGATGCAACAAGTCGCGCCGCAGAATCTCAAGTTGGAGGTCGTGGAGATTCGCGAGCTCCCTCTATACAATGAAGATCTGGAAGCGGATGCGCCCGCTGCGTGGACGGCTTTCCGCGACGCGATTCGCTCGAAGGATGCTGTGCTCTTCCTCACTCCCGAATACAACCGCTCAGTACCCGGCGCTCTCAAGAACGCAATCGACGTGGGATCACGCCCGTATGGAAAGAGCGTTTTCACCAAAAAGCCCGCTGCAGTCGCGAGCCTCACCGGCGGCGCGTTAGGGGCGTTCGGTGCGAATCATCACCTCCGCCAGTCGCTCGTTTTCCTCGACATGCCTACACTCCAGATGCCGGAGCTCTACCTCGGCGGGGCCGCGAAAATGTTCGACGCAGACGGAAGCTTCGCGCAGGATTCAACGAAGGAGCTGATCGTAAAATTCCTCACCGAGTTTGCGAGCTGGATCGAGACCACGCGGCAGAAGTAGCGAACCTATGGTAGCCGCCGGAACCGACGTCAAATGCAAGGTTCGCGGCGGCGTCGAGCTGAATCTTCAGCGCAGGTTGGAGAGGTCGCGGACAGAGTTCGAAAAGGTGCGCAGGCTGGAACGACCTAGGCGCGCACGTGCTGCGATAGCGCGCAAAGCACGAGCTCGCGCGGCACCATTGAGTTTTTCCGCACCCTCGAGAGAGCGCCAGTAGAAATTCGCGCCCGTCTCTGGGATTGCATTCGAGCGAATCGCCTGGTCGAGATACGCGCGCGAAAGCGCGAAACTAGGCGGCCAGATGATCCGCTGCTGATTTTGCGCATTCAGGATATCGAGATGCACCGTCTTCGCGGCGTCGATCTCATTCTGCGTTAGGAAACTGCTCGGTTGCAGGCCGAACACGTCGAGACCGCGGGAAATCTCCGAGCCGTAGATGTGGCCGTTGTACCAGTAGGCCGACCATTCGCCCGCAAGAAAAATCTTCGTCGAGTCTACCGGACCGCGGTCGAAGAATGCGATCTCCTTCGGGTGCGCGATGTCGGTGAAGTCAACGACGGACACGCCACCCTGATACCAGGCCTGTACAAAAATGTCGCGACCGGGAATCGGAATGAGCGAGCCGTTGTGAGCTACGCAGTTCTCGAATTCCGTTTGCGCCGCGGGAAGCTTGTAATACGACGCCGGCGAAAGCTTGTTGCCACGCAGTGTGAAGAGTGCGTCCGCGCCCCAATGCGGGTCGTCCGTCGCCGTGCACTTCGCCCGCGTTCCGCCGCCCCACTCATCGGTGAAGATGATTTTGTCACCGCCGTTGTTGAATGTCGCTGAGTGCCAGAATGCGAAGTTGGAATCGCTCACAGCGGCGACACGTTTCGGGTTCGCAGGATTTCTGATGTCGAGGACGATGCCATTGCCGGCGCACGCACCCGCGGCCAGACCGATTGCGGAATACACGGTGATGTCGTGGCAGCGGTTCGTCTCCGAGGGATGATGCGCGAGCGACGTGTCGATGACCGGGCGAAGGAGGCCCGCGATGTTACCGGACTCATTCGCGAAAATCCGCGGGGACGCGACTACTCGTGCCTGCTGCGGAGCGTTGAGCGGGACGCGAATGATGTCGATACTAAAAAGCGATGTGTTTGGATCTTTTTCCGGCTGTTCGCCCGAGCAGCCGGCGAGCTCAGCTGCCGGTCTCGGTGGCGCTGATCCGGAAACGTAGATGTAAACGTTGTTCGGGTCGTTCGGGTCTGCAACGAGGGTGTGCGTGTGCGAGCCCCGGCAAGTTTGAATCGCGGCGACCTGCCTGGGATGCTGGATGTCGCTGATATCAAAAATGCGAACACCGCGAAAACGGTTCGCGGTTGGAATTGTCGCAGCGGTGTCACCGTTCGCCCCGCAATCCAGACGTCCGGTTGGCTGCTCGACAGAGATGAAGAGGAGATTGCGGTAAACGGAGGGATCTCCCTGTCCGCCGGGACACGGAAACGCGAGACGAAGCGAAGGAGCCATCGGGTTTGAGATGTCCCAGATCTGAAAGCCGTGAAAGCTCCCCTGAACGAGCGTGTTCCCCATGAATGCGAGATCGGAGTTCGCGGTAGGAAATGCGCCCGGATCGCCGGGTGTAAAGAATCCGTCCGGTCTATCGCGATGCGCGACGAGAACCATGTTGCGGCCGATCTCCGCAGCGTCGCGCCATCCTCCCCGTAATCCGACTCGCGGATCCTGTGCCGAAGATGTGATCACCTGGGCACGGGCCGGTGGTGCCACCAAGCAAAAAGTGGAAAGAAAGGCGATCGCGGCGACGAGCCGTGAACGGCGACGGGTTGCGGTTTGGCTTATCATGTCAGATCTCGCTCGGGTGGGCTGGGGCATTGCTGCTGGCTAGCGCTTGTGTTTCGTCTTCATGTCCGGCTTCGCCGTTAGCATCGAGCGCATTCGCGCGATTTCCGCACGTTGATCCGCGTCGATATCGGATGTCAGCTGAAACAATTCAGGATCGTCAGTAGCGCCCGGAATCGCGAAAAGATCGGCAACCATTTTCAAGGCGCCCTCGTGATGGGCGATCATGAAGCGACCAAACAGCTTGTCGAATTTCGTGCCACGAGAGCGAGCGAGCGCCATCAGCTGCTCGTGCGTGACCATCCCGGGCATTCGCAGCGAGTCGGATGCCATTTGCATCCCGCCCATGTCCATGCCCGGCATAGAATGCGACATCATGTCGGGCGCGCTTGTGTTAATCGAAGGGACAGCGGCGTGCCTTCGCTCCAGCCACCTTCGCATCACCGCTATCTCGTCGGTCTGTGAGGCCACGATCCGCCTCGCTGCGGTTCGGAGATTCGTCCGCGCGGTATGGGAGGGGGCCATCTCCCCCATCACGATAGCCTGCGCGTGATGATGCATCATCCCTTGAACGAAATGCACCGCGGCGCTGTCGCGATCGGTGGACTGCGCGACGGCCGGCACTGAAAGAAGCAAAGCGGCAAGGACGAGCTGCGGAAATGAAGAGCGCTGCATCTCTAAACATAGTATCGGGATGCACCGTGCCGTGGAACCGATGGCTTTGTTGCGACACTACATCAGCGTCTAGCTAACTCGCCCGTAGCGTTTCCAAGCACGACCCGCGCGTTTCGTTCAAGCCCTGCCTTCTTCGCCCGCTTCATCGGCGATCC
>JACDDT010000036.1:6596-17120 GCA_013816855.1 Gemmatimonadaceae bacterium | reverse complement strand
ATGCTGCGACGCAGCTCGTTGAGGCGATCGGTCATCAGATCGTGATAATCATCTCCGCGCGCGTAGCGGGCGACGGGGCCCGCCGGCTCACGTCCGCCATAGTCCAGCGCGACGACGATCGCGCTCTGGGCGGAAGGGAAAGGAAGCCGGGTATCGCGTCTCTTCTCGGCGCCGCGATGGAGGTATTCCATCTCCCCGGCAAATCCCCGTGCGAGCCATTCCTCGAACATCGGCGCAGTCTCGGCGCGTCCGAGCCGCGCGATGCCGACGAGATCGAAGCCGAGTCCCATCGCCTGCGATTTGATAAAGGATTCGGTGGAGAGAGCGCCCGGTGATTCGATCATCTGCTTTCCACGGACCAGCGCGCGTAGCGCTCGAGGTCCTCGGCAGATGGACCCGCCCCGTCATCTCCGTATGCCGTGTGCAGCCGCCATTTCAGGTAGCCGGAATGGGGCACCGGCAAAAACGGGAACTCCCGGTACCACGTGCGTGACCGAAAGCGCCAGCTTACGCGGAGCAAGTTCATTGCAAGCGACGGGCGCCGCAGCGAACGGATGAAAAGCCGGAACCCAAGGCGCGCCCAAAGCATGACAGTTCTAATATATAGAACTGACTATGACCCTCTCTTTATCGCACAGAATCGGTTTGATATCCGACACGCACGGCCAGCTCAGGGCGGGCGTGCACGAGGCCCTGGCCGGAGTCGAGATGATTCTCCACGCAGGCGATGTCGGCGGGGAGGACATTCTGATCGAGCTGCGCACCATCGCGCCCGTTCACGCCGTTGCAGGCAATACCGATATCCCAGGCGAATACGACGCCGAATTTGCCGCGACCATCGCAGGTCGCAGCATCCACGTGAGTCACGGACATGAAGTGGGTTCGCCCACGCCGAAGAAACTCGCCGACCGGTATCCCCATGACGTCGTGGTCTATGGGCACACGCATCAGCAATTGGTGACGCGCATTGGAGAACGGCTTATCATAAATCCCGGTGCAGCCGGCCCGCGCAGATTCCGCCTCCAGGCGAGCGTTGCGGTGCTGACCATTGGCGAAACCGTGGACGCCGAGATAATCGCCGTTGCCTGAGATCTCGCGCGGCGAGGTGCAGCTGTGGACGGTTATTCATCACATCGCGGACGCCCGACACGATGAGCTCGAGAAGCATCTCTCTCCGGACGAGATCACGCTTCGCGAAAAGTTCACGCCGGAGCGGGCAAGAAAGTTCACGACCACTCGCGCTACACTTCGTGCGCTTATCTCCCGTTATACCGGCATCGAGCCGTCCGCGGTTCGCTTCCGACACGGTCCCCGCGGCAAGCCGTATCTGCTAGAGAACGGAAGAGAGTCGAATCCGCGGATTCAGTTCAATCTCTCGGACTCGAGCGACGTGGTCGTGTTCGGATTCTCGTCGGACCGCGAAATCGGCGTGGACATAGAGCGCGTACGCCATCTGGAGCGATGGAAAAAAATATCCGAGCGTTTTTTCGGGGCCGCAGCGGCGACCGAACTCGAGCGCTTGCCCGGCGACGCGCGCGATCGTGAGTTCATTCGTCGCTGGGTGTTGGAGGAGGCCCGGATCAAGGCCACCGGCCAGGGAATCTGGTCTCGCAGTACACCCGAGGCCGCGGCGCTGAGCTACCAATCCTTTTTCCCGGCGGACGAGTACTGCGGAGCTGTCGCTGCACCGGGATCGGACTGGAGCATATCCTTGCCTGGCTCACCTTGGTGACTGCCCTACAGGAAAATCTTTCCGCTCACGCGCGGAGGAATTGCGATGCCGAGCGCTGCGAGTGCGGTCGGCATCGTGTCTATGGTGCGGAGCGGTTTGCCCGTGACGCGCCGATTCACCAGCAGCGGAACCATCATGTGCTCCCGGTGGAGCGCGCCGTGTGACGACACGTGCGGGATTGGTTCGTAGCGCGCGCGAAAATCCCAATCGCGGGATGCGGAAAGAATGATGTCTCCCGATCGCTCACAACCCGCGAGATGCGCGATCTGCACCACGCCGTCCGGATAATCGCTTGCAACTGTCAGTGCGTGCGCCTCGTCGGCAGACACATCCGTGAACTCCGCAACTCCGAGCGGGTTTCCGCTGCGATGGGAATAAGAGTAGCGATCACCATTGCGTGAGACCATCGCCGACCCTCTCTGTCGCGCGCGAACTTCACATTCTCCATTCGCGCGTGGAAGCAGGAGGAGATCTACGGAATCGCGGCCTTCGAGCTCGAGAAGCAGGTCGTGCCATCTACCGGCAAGCGCTCCCCATCCCGGTTTCGCTTTGCGCTCCAGCTCGACGTAGATGTGGGCCATCGCGTTGCCGCTCACCATCACTGCGACATCCGCTTTCGAGCACAGCGCCCAGGGGTGCGAGAGAACTTTCCTTTTCGGCGACTCGACGAGCCGTGCCAGATCTTCGTGCGAATGAACTGGCGAGTGTCCGTGATCGCTCGTCACCCACAGATGCGTGCTTTCCCACCTTCCATCCCGTTCGGCATCCGCGCGTATGCGCGCGACGGTGCGATCCACAATGGAGAGCGCTTCTCCCACCAGAGCCGAATCGTGTCCCTCCGAGTGTGATGTCTTGTCGATGCCAGTCAGTGCCGCGAAAGTGAATCGCGGCCGAACGGACCTCACACGCTCGGCGACCTGCTTCGAGATCATCTCATCGATGTCCAGCCAACCGCGCACATTGCCGCGAAAATGCGTCAGCCCCGTGCGCGCGATGAACTTCGCTCCACTGCCCACGCGGTTCTTTGCGGGAAGTCCGCGCCGGATTACGCTGAGTGCGCCGACGCTCGAATCTGTGAGCTCGAACACTGTGGGTGAATCGGGATCGAGATCGCTGTCGATCAGTCCCATCTCCGCACCGACGTAGCTTCGCGAGTGTCCGGGTTTGCGAACTATTTGGCGCGATCGATCGAACCACCTTAAGCCCGGCAGTCCGACGTCGCCGGGATAACGTCCGAGGAGAAACGGCGCGTACGCGGGGCCCGTCACCGACGGGAAAGTCGAGGTAACGCTGTGCAGGCCGCCCTCGTCGCGGAGCGCGGCGAGCGCGGGCAGGTTGCCGCTCTCGATTCCGCCCGCGAGCGTATCCGGGCGCACGCCGTCCGCGACGATGACTACGACCTGGGTCGCGTCATCTGGCGGGGTTCCTGCAGAAGCACGCAACTTACTTCCCCAATGAAAAGAGCGAAGAAGAAAACTACCGGAAGCGGCGCCTCCGTGGCCGCTCCTAAGGCGCGGGCATCGCGGGCGCGCACCGCCGGCGGAAAGCAAGGAACGCCTGAGACGCTCGCATCCGCCGAAACCGAGTCGCTTGCGGGGCTTAAGGAGCGCACCGAGGAGGGCCACCGCAAAGCGGGCCGCACTCCGCCGTCAGAGTCGGCCGGGCCGCGGAAGTCGGGCGCGAAGGTCATCGACGACGCCATCAGAAATTTTGTCCCTGTCACAGAGGACGAAAAACTTCTTCAGCAAGCAGCTCCCGCTGTCGACTTCATCCGTACCGACCCATGGCGCGTGATGCGTATCATGAGCGAGTTCATCGAAGGATTCGACACCCTCGCTGCGGTAAATAAAGCGGTGACGATCTTCGGCTCCGCACGCATTGGACCCGACGATCCGCATTACGCAGCTGCCGAAGAGCTTGCCCGCCTGTTAGCGGAAGCGGGATTCGCGGTGATTACCGGGGCGGGGCCCGGGATAATGGAAGCCGCGAACAAGGGAGCAAAGGAGAGCGGTGGCCGCTCTATCGGATGTAACATCGAGCTTCCCTTCGAGCAGGGCGCGAATCCCTACGTGGATACGCTCATCAACTTCAAATATTTCTTCGTTCGCAAGACGATGTTCATCAAGTACTCGTCTGCGTTCGTCATCTTCCCCGGCGGCTTCGGAACTCTCGACGAGCTGTTCGAAGCGCTCACGCTCATCCAAACCGGGAAGATTTACCAGTTCCCCGTGATCCTTTTCGGGCGATATTACTGGGCGGGTCTGATGCGGTGGCTCCAGTCGCGTGTCCTCGGGGAGGGAAAGATCTCCGGCGGCGACATGAATCTGATGCTCATCACCGATGACCCCGCGGAAGCCGCGAAAGCGTGCATTACCGCGTACGAAGCACAAACTGCAGCGACCGCGCAGCGCGAAGCGACCAAGCGCCGCTGATTCCCGAAAAAATTTAGAATGCTAGAGAAGCTCAAGGAACAGCTGGGCGGTGAAGTCGAGCGTTTGCAGCACGAGCTCAACGTCACGCTCCCACAAGAAATCAGAAAAGCGGTCGAGCTGGGCGACCTCCGCGAGAACAGCGAGTACAAGGCGGCCCTCGAGCGGCAGCAATTCGTGCAGGCGCGACTCGGCCAGCTTCGCCAGCGTCTCAGCAAGCTGTCGCAGATCGACATCACCCAGATTCCCCGCGACAAAGTCGGGCTGGGCTCCCAAGTAATCGTCGAGGATGAGCAGACGAAAATCAAAGAGACCTATAGTCTCGTCTTTGGCGATTCGGTCGAGTACGAGGACGGCCACGTAAGCATGTCGTCGCCGATCGGGAAGGCACTGGTCGGGCGGGCTGTCGGCGAGAGTACTGTTCTCAAGCTTCCGGCCCTGACCCGTAAGCTCAAAATCACCGATTTGAAGACGATTCACGACATGCGGTAGCAGGGAAACGGGCTAACTTTCCCTGATGCAGACATTCGGCAGCGGCTCTGCGCGACGGGTCGCAATCGTAGCTGGTGTGCGCACACCGTTCACAAAAGCGGGAACGTCACTCAAGCCGATGTCCGCCATCGATCTCGGGAAGGTTTGCGTCGCCGAGCTGATCCAGCGGACGAACCTCGACGCCAAGGAAGTCGAGATGCTCGTTTTCGGGACGGTAATTCCCTCCGTCATCGCGCCCAACATCGCGCGAGAGATCTCGCTCCTCCCCATTTTGCCGAAAAGCGTCCAGTCGTTCAGCGTGAGCCGGGCGTGCGCGTCTGCGAATCAGGCGATAACCGACGCCGCCGATCAAATCGCTCTCGGGCACGCGGATGTCGCCATCGCAGGCGGTGCGGAATCGCTCTCCAACATTCCGATTCTCCACGCGCAGGGTTTTGCCGAAGCGCTGGTGACTGCGTCAAAGGCGAAGTCGTTCGGCGGGAAGGCGAAGGCATTCGCGGGAATTCGGGGAAAGGATCTCGTCCCGATCGCTCCCGCCATCGCTGAGCCCTCCACTGGCGAGACGATGGGACAGTCGGCGGAGAAGATGGCGAAGCTGAACGACATCACGCGCGAGGATCAGGATCAGTTTGCGCTGAGATCCCACCGTCTTGCTGCCGCCGGCACAGCCGATGGGAGACTAACGGCCGAGATAATGCCGACGTATATGCCGCCGCGATACGAAACAGTGGTGGCTTCGGACAACGGCATTCGCGAAGACACGACGTATGAAAAGCTCTCCACGCTCAAGCCGGTTTTTGATCGCAACTACGGCAGCGTGACCGCCGGGAATGCGTCACCGCTCACCGATGGCGGCGCCTGCGTGCTCCTCATGAGCGAAGAGAAAGCGCGCGCCCTCGGATATCCGGTCCTCGCCTTCATTAGGTCCTACGCGTACGCGGCACTCGATCCGGGTGAGCAGCTGCTGCAGGGTCCGGTTCTCGCCGCGCCGGTCGCGCTGCAGCGCGCGGGACTCACGCTCGCGGACATCGATCTTATCGAGATGCACGAGGCATTCGCGGCGCAGGTTCTTTCGAATCTCAAAGGATTCGAATCGAAGTATTGGGCCGAGCGCGCCGGTTTCAGTGAGCCGCTCGGTGAAGTGGACCGCTCAAAGTTGAACGTGATGGGTGGGTCGATTTCCATCGGTCATCCATTCGGAGCGACAGGCGCGCGCATCACCACGACGCTCGTGAGCGAGCTTCAGCGCAGAAACGGACAGTTCGGATTGATGACGGTCTGCGCAGCCGGCGGAATGGGGTTCTCGATGGTTGTGGAGCGGACGTGAACGGAGACGAAGAAGTGATGACGACCTTCGACTCCCCGCCGAGGAAATTGGGACCTTCGCTCAAAGTCGAAGTGACCGACGGTGTCGCGGTCATCACCTTCGACATGCCCAACGAGCCGGTGAACAAGCTCAATCGCGCGATGAAGGACGAATTCACCGCTCTGTTCGACCGCATCGAGCGCGACGCGAGCGTGAAGGCCGCAGTATTGATGAGCGGCAAGCCGGACGTGTGGATCGCCGGCGCCGACATCGAAGAGTTCCTTGAGTTCAAGACGGCGGCGAATGCGGAACGGCTCAGTCGCGACGGGCAGACGATGCTGGAATCCCTCGAGAAGATGCGCGTGCCGATCGTCGCCGCGATTCAGGGAGCGTGCCTGGGTGCGGGGCTCGAGACCGCTCTTGCCTGCCGATATCGCATTGCCGCAGACGATTCTAAAACGGTTCTAGGGCTGCCCGAAGTTCAGCTCGGCTTGATCCCGGGCGCAGGTGGGACCCAGCGTCTTCCGAGGCTCGTGGGAGTGAGCTCCGCGCTCGACATGATTCTCACCGGAAAAAATGTTCGCGGAAAGAAAGCGCTCCAGATCGGATTGGTGAACGAGCTGGTGCATCCGTCCATTCTTCGTCGCATTGCAATCCAGCGCGCGCGCGAGCTTTCTGAAGGGAAACGCATGCCGCCGAAGATTGACGGGGGCTTGAAATCACTCCTGCTCGACGGAAATCCCGCGGGCAGAATGGTCGTGCTTCGTCAGGCGAGGGAGCAGACGCTCGCGAAAACGAAAGGAAAATACCCAGCGCCGATGGCGGCGATCGAAGCAGTGGCAGCCGGCTACTCCGGCGGCAAAGGAAAGGGATATCGCGAAGAAGCCCGGCTCTTCGGCGAGATGGCGATGACCGAAGCGTCGAAGCAGCTCATCTTCCTTTTCTTCGCGACCACTGCGCTCAAGAAGGACACCGGTACGCAGTCGCCCATCAGTGGCGACATCAAGAAAATCAAAAAGCTCGGCGTACTCGGCGCCGGGTTCATGGGATCGGGCATTGCCTCGATCGCCGTCCAGCAGGGGTCGCTCGTCCGGCTCAAGGACGCCGATCATGCCAGAGTAGGAAAGGGTTTTGCTGCCGTGCGATCAGAGCTGAGCGACAGATTGAAGAAGCGTCAGATCACGCCGCTTCAAATGGGCGACTACATGTCGCTGCTCGGGGGGACAATCGATTACTCCGGTTTCGGAAACGTCGATCTTGTAATCGAAGCAGTATTTGAAGATCCGTCCGTGAAGCATCAGGTCATTCGCGAGCTCGAGGAAGTGGTCAAGGCCGACACCATCATTGCTTCGAACACGAGCACGATACCGATTGCGAAAATCGCTGAGGCCTCGAGCAAGCCGTGGCGCGTGCTTGGAATGCACTTCTTCTCGCCCGTGCATAAAATGCCGCTGCTCGAAGTGATCACGACGCCGCGGACGCTGCCGGAAGTGACAGCGTCCGCTGTCGCATACGGCAAGAAGCTCGGCAAGACGGTCATTGTCGTGAACGACGGGCCCGGTTTCTATGTCAACAGAATTCTTTTCCCGTACCTGAACGAAGCGGGGCTGCTGCTCGATCACGGTGTCGCCATCGAGGATCTCGACAAGGCGCTCGTGCATTTCGGGTTTCCCGTCGGGCCAGTCACACTCATGGACGAAGTAGGCCTCGACGTCGGCGCAAAGGCGGGGAAGATCATGGCGGAAGCGTTTCCCGGACGGCTCGATCCCGCGAAATCATTCCAGGCGGTCGTTGCGGCGGGACGCCACGGAAGAAAATCGAAGAAGGGTTTTTACCTTTACGACGATGCCGGAAAAAAAGGCGCCGCCGATCCGGATGTCTACAAGCTGTACCTCGCAAGCGGTACGCCGATTTCTTCGAAGCCGACCGATGAGAAGCCCCCCGGCACTCCGCCGCCTGTCGCGGAGTCGGAGATCGTGCAGCGCACGACACTGGCGATGCTCAACGAAGCCGCGCGCGCGCTCGGCGAGGGAATCATTCGCTCTGCGCGCGACGGTGATGTCGGCGCCGTATTCGGAATCGGGTTCCCGCCGTACCGCGGCGGTCCGTTCCGCTACATGGATTCACTCGGCATCGCGGCTGTCGTGGAACAGCTCGACGAGCTGAACCAACGATTCCCGGGGAGATTCGAAGCTGCGGACATTCTTCGGGATCTCGCCCGCATAAACGGCAGGTTCTATCCCGACGACGACAGCGCGCCCGTCCCATTGCCGACGCTGGAGCTGGATTGACACCGAGTTTTAAGGCCGCGTTGATCGCGGCTTCAACGATAGCGCTTGCGTGCAACACGCAACCCGTTTCGGCACCGCAGCCGGTCCCGGCGCCAGCGGTTAACTCAAAAGGCGCGCTGCTCACGCGTCCTGAGCGGACGGGTTTTCGGGAAACGTCGACATATGCGGACGTGATCGCATTCATCGATTCGCTGAAGGCGGGAACATCTCCGTTCGCTTACGGCTCGATCGGAAAGACAAATGAAGGCCGCGAGATACCGTACTTGATCCTGTCGCATCCGGTCGTGACGACGCCGGCCGAAGCGAAGCGCCTGCATCGGCCGATCGTCTACGTGCAAGGCAACATTCACGCGGGTGAAGTAGAGGGTAAGGACGCGCTGCTCGCGCTCGTGCGCGATCTCCTCGGGCAACGCCGGAACGTTCTCGATTCAGTGATTTTCATTGCGATTCCGATCTACAACGCCGACGGTAACGAGCGTTTCGCCCACCAGTCGGTGAATCGCACCGAGCAGAACGGCCCGGAGATGGTTGGCGTCCGGGCGAACGCGCAGGGACTCGACCTGAATCGCGATTATGTAAAAGCCGAAGCGCCCGAGACCCGCGCATCGCTGGCGATGTTCAATGCGTGGGATCCGGATGTGTTCGTCGATCTGCACACGACTGATGGCAGCTATCACGGCTACAATCTCACCTATGCGCCGTCTCTCAACCCCGCGGCACAATTCGGTGGAGCGTATGCGCGCGACTCGCTTCTCCCGGTGCTGCGCGAGCGAATGCTGCGGAAGCGTGCAGCGCGAACGTTTGACTACGGTGATTTCATCTCGAACGACACACTCTCGAAAGGCTGGGTGACGTTCGATTCGCGGCCGCGCTTTGGAACGAACTACTACGGACTGCGCGGACGAATCGCGATTTTGAGCGAAGCGTTCTCACACGATCCGCTTCAGCTGCGGATCGCCACCACCTATCACTTCGTATTTGAGATTCTGTCATTGGTCGCCGAGAAGGCGCCATCTATTCTCGCGCTTAGTGCTCGCGCTGACGCTCAGCAGCGGTCTTGGGGCCGGGCTCCTGATTCGGTACAGATGGTGGCGATTCGTTCGGAGCTCGCGTCTACGCCGGACACCGGCGACGTAATCGCGGAGACGCTGGTGAAGACCGATTCCGCCTCTCCCGAGCCGGGTGTGAAGAAGGGATACCTTCGCACGGGGAAGTACACCACGCTGCGCATGCCTCTCTTCGTCAAGTTCACTCCGACGCTCGAGCGCGTTCCACCTTACGGATACGCGCTGCCCGCGGCTGACACGGCCGCGGTGAGAGTGCTGCGCCTCCACGGGTTAGATGTCACCAAGATGGATATCATCAACACCGGCGCCGATGTGCCATGGATAGTTGAATCGTTCGTCGTTGATTCTGTCATCACCGCTGCGCGTCCCTTTCAGGGCCATCGTGAAACCCGCCTCAAAGGACGCTGGGTGCGCGCAAGGCAGTCAATTCCCGCTGGAAGTTTCGTAGTCCACAACGGAACGGCGCACGCTTTGCTCGCGACTTACCTGCTCGAACCGGAAAGCGACGATGGGCTCACCGATTGGAATTTCTTCGATTCGGAAATCGCACGCGGCAAAGCTTTTCCGGTTGTACGCCTGATCCGTGTCGCGGCCCGCGACTTTACGAACTAACTGCCACCAACTCGATGCTTCGCAGCGCGCTCTTATATCTCTCCAACCAGCAACAGGTCTTCCGCTTCGTTCGCAAAAACCGCCTCGCCAAATCGTTCGCCAACAGATTCGTCGCAGGTGAAACGCTTGCCACCGCTCTCGACGCTGTTGAGAAGTTGAACGCGCGAGGCATCACCGCCTCGCTCGACCTTCTCGGCGAGAGCGTTCACAACGAAGGCGAAGCTCGGGCCGCAGGTCGTGAGTATCTCACCATGCTCGACACCATTAACGAGCGGAAGCTCGACGCGAACGTCTCCGTGAAGTTGACGGCGATGGGGCTCGACATCTCCGAGGAGCTCTGCTGCCGGGTAATGCAGGACATTCTCGATCGTGCCGAGCAGTACAAGACCTTCGTTCGTCTCGACATGGAAGGGAGTGCCTACACGCAACGCACGCTCGATCTGTTCGAGCACCGTCTCTTTCCCGCGTATCGGGAGAATGTCGGAGTCGTTTTGCAGAGTTATCTCTACCGCACCTTTGCCGACGTCGAGCACGCGAACCGCATTCGCGCCAGAGTCCGCATCTGCAAAGGCGCATACAAGGAGCCCGACACAGT
>JACDDT010000036.1:0-6496 GCA_013816855.1 Gemmatimonadaceae bacterium | reverse complement strand
CGATCCCGTCGCCAGCGGGCATCTCGAAACTCCCTACCTCGGCGCGGGAAAGACCGAAGCCGAAGCGCGGCGCGCCATCGAGGGGATGAAACTGAGCGAAGTGCGCAGCGAGCTCGAAAAGCTCATCAAGGATCCCGGCACTTCCCGCCCTTGGTATGAAGCCGCGCGCGACGAAGGTGGCGACTGATGGATTTGGCAACGCCGATTAGAAGCCGCGCCGTCGTAGTCAGTGGAACAGGCGGCGTGTGGCATGTCCGGGATGAATCAGGGGGCGAGCACGAAGCGTCGCTGCGCGGCAGGCTCAAGCTGCCGAAGAACTCCGCGCTCAAGCTTGCAGTTGGTGATGACGTGATGATCTCCCGTGATTCCGCGGGAACGCAATGGGCGATCAGCGAGATTCTGCCTCGGCGGTCACAGCTCGCACGCCGAGCGCCAAGCGGCGCTTTTGGAGAGCGGATCATCGCCGCGAATGTCGATCAGGTGGTCCTTGTCTTCGCCGCGGCGAAGCCAGAGCCGCATCTCCGCATGATGGATCGCTTTCTCGTCATCGCCGAAGCGAACGGGATCGAGCCGAGAATCGTCATCAATAAAGTCGAGCTAGTCGGCGAAGGAACAGCGCAGGATATGTTCGCGCCGTATGCGGCCGCCGGATATCCGCTGCACTTCACCAGCGTTAAGCAGCAACTGGGTCTCACCGAGCTCCACGATCAGCTCGTCGGGCGGACATCGGTTCTTACCGGTCCCTCCGGGGTGGGCAAGTCATCGCTGATGAATGCGATGTACCCGGGATTAAACCTTCGCGTTGGCGAAATCAGCGAATCGGTCAACAAGGGACGCCACACTACAGTGGGCGCGCTACTTCATCCACTTCCCGACGGTGGCTACGTCGTGGACACGCCCGGACTTCGTGAAGTTGGAATGTGGGAGCTCTCCGCCGATGGCCTGGCGCATTCTTTTCGTGAGTTCCGGCCGTTCGCGAGCGAATGCAAATTCAGCGACTGCAGTCATCGAAAGGAGCCCGGCTGCGCCGTGCTCGCGGCGGTTGACTCGGGCGCGATTACCGGCGATCGATACGAGAGTTATCTCGGGCTGCGCGACGAGATGGAAGCGGAAGTGGTTCCGGCGGGGAAACCGAAGCGACGGTAGCGCGATTTATTTCGGCGGCTGCTTCTCACCGTTGAGCTCTACCGTCCAGTCCACGACGATGTCCTCCCGAAGAGAGTCGCGCACCGAGCAGTATTTGGTGACCGACAACTCGACCGCCCGCGCCGCCTGGTCCCGCTCTATCCCGTCGCCGCTGATCCGAAAGCCGAGGGTGATGTGCTTGAACCTTCGAGGAACCGTATCGACACGCTCGCCTGTTACATCGATAACCAGCGCCGCCACAGGCGTGCGCCGCTTCGCGAGGATGTCGACGACGTCTATTGCAGCGCACGAAGCCAGTGCGGTCAACAATGCCTCCGGAGGACTTTGCCCGGTCACCCCATTGCCGTCGACGCGGGCGGTTGGCACGCCTTTGCGACCGCCATCGAAGCGGCGCTCGCCATCCCATTTCACCATAACGCACGACGGTTTCGGCGGGGCCGCAGGGGCATTCGCATTTACTGTCATCGGGTTCTCGTAATCATGCATTCAACATTCGCGCGCGCGGCTGACTAGGCAAGGGAAGAATTCCGTATCTTTGACGGGTGAAGAGCACACAACTCTCCTGCGAAACTCCGTGACACCGGCGCTTCCGCGTATGGACCCGTACTCGCGTCACGTGATCATTTGCACGGGCGGCTATTGCTCTCCGGAACGGAAGGGAGGGGAGCTTTACTCCCTGCTTGCAACGCTGCTCGAGCGCGAAGGTCTCCTCTTCGGGCCGTTGCGTGTCAAACGGGGCGAGACGCCGTGCCTAGGCGTGTGTGAGAGCGGTCCAATTGTCGTCGTTTACCCGGACGGCGTGTGGTACTCCGGTGTCACGTCGCATTTGCTCGGGCGAATCGTCAAAGAACATCTCAAGGAGGGGAAAGTGGTCCAAGAGGCGGTCTTTCATCGGTTGTGATCGCGCTTGAGGAACTCTATTTTCCAACATCTACTGATGTCCACTCATATTTCAAATGCTTGAGCCATTGAATCCCCGCCGGGTAGCGTTTGGAGCGGCGAAAAAGCTGATCTTCAACGATCGCGATCCGGAGCAGATGCTTCAGGAGCTCGCGGGTCTCCGACCTTCTTCAAACCCAACCGAACCGAGGCAAGACATGTCCCGCCCGCGCAAAGATATTCTCACCAACATCGACGAGATGTACCGCGAAGCGTTCGAGCGGGCGAAGGCTACCGGCGACGAAGCGCAGCTAGTGTCGCTCGATTTTGCTTATCGCCGGGAGCAACTCTACTTCGAGATACTTCTCGACGTTCGCGAAGCGCTCGAGCGCAAATAGCATCAGCGTCGCCGGCGCGCGGCCGTGACGAACGTGTGGGGGTGGATCGGCTTCAACGCCGTGGTCCTCGCCATCCTGTTCTTCGACCTCGTCATACTTCACAAAAAATCGAATAGCACATCCGTAAAGACCGCCGCGATCTGGAGCGTCGTGTGGGTGGTGCTGTCGCTCTCGTTCGCAGCGGGCGTGTACAACGTGATGGGGAAAGAATCCGGGCTCGAGTTTCTCACCGGATATCTCATCGAGTACGCGCTGTCAGTGGACAACATCTTCGTCTTCGTCCTCATCTTCGCGTACTTCAAGGTTCCGAAGGAGTTCCAGCATCGCGTGCTCTTCTGGGGAATCATCGGCGCGCTGCTTCTTCGCGGAGGAATGATCTTCGCCGGGGCCGCGCTCGTCTCCCGCTTCGAGTGGATTCTTTATTTCTTCGGAGCCTTCCTCGTCTTTACCGGCTTTCGAATGGCGCGGCAGAAGGACGGTGCGGATTACAACCCGGAGCGTGATCCTGTTCTTCGCATCGCGCGGAAGATGATGCCGGTCACCAAAGAATATGACGGCGAGAAATTCTTCGTGCGGCAGCCGGACTCGGCGGGTGTGATGCGGCGCGCCGCGACACCCTTGTTCATCGTGCTGCTACTCGTTGACACGACGGACGTAATTTTCGCGACCGATTCCATACCCGCGATTTTCTCGGTGACCCGCGATCCTTTCATCATTTACACCTCGAACATCTGCGCTGTATTGGGGCTGCGCGCCCTCTATTCGTTGCTCGCGAGCGTGGTCGACAAGTTCCGGTACCTCAAGATCGGCTTGTCTCTCGTGCTTATGTTCATCGGCGGGAAGATGCTGGTTGATCATTTTTATCCCATGCCAATTATCGGATCGCTCGGTGTGGTAGCCGCGATACTGATAACATCGGTGTTGGCATCTCTTCGGTGGCCGAGGCCTGAAGGTAGGCCAGTCTAATGCGCGGCGGCCGGGCCATCCCAACCGGGGAAGATGTCTGCGTACTAAAGCAGGGAGCTGTAAGCTGACCCAAGCTCTACAGCTCGAAGCTATTCATTTGCACGATGGAGACACCGACGCATCGGTTCGCGTCGCCGGAATCACGGTATGAAAGCTTGAAGCTGCTCAGCTGAAAAGCTTAAAGCTCCCCGCTTTGGTACTCCGTGCACTCTCACTCGTTGGGATGGCCCAGCGGCCACCCAAAAACTAAAACTTCACGATCTCTTCGTACGCCTTCTTGAAATCCTCGACCTGCGGGAGGATCGCATCTTCCAGCCTCGGCGCGTAACCCACGAACGTATCGGTTGACGCCACGCGCCGAACCGGCGCGTCGAGCCACGCGAAGCACTCGTCCGCAATCGCCGCCGAGATTTCCGCCCCGTAACCCCAGGAAAGGGAATCTTCGTAGGCGACGATGACCCGCGACGTTTTCTTAACGGATTCAAATACGGCTTCGCGGTCCCACGGGTTGAGCGAGCGAAGATCGATCACTTCCACATTGATTCCGTTTTCCGCCACCGCATTCGCAGCGACGAGCGCGCGCTGAACAGTCGCGCCATAGGTAACGACGGTTACGTCGGTCCCTTCGCGGACGGTCCTCGCCTTACCGAACGGAATCATGAAGTTCTGTCCGGGGTACGCGCTCTTGTTGTACGTCTGCCGGTAGAGATGCTTGTGCTCGAGGAACATCACCGGGTCTTCGCAGCGGATCGCGGTGCGGAGGAGTCCATTCGCATCGAGCGCGTTTGACGGACACACCACTCTCAGACCCGGGCAGTGCGTGAACAACGACGCACCCGTTTGCGAGTGATAGATCGCGCCCCGGATGTAACCGCCATAGGTGACGCGGATGACCACCGGTGAAGCGAAGTTGTTGTTCGACCGCCAGCGCATCGTCGCCAGCTCATCCCTGATCTGCATGTATGCGGGCCAGATGTAATCGAAGAACTGGATCTCGACCACAGGCTTGAACCCGCGCGCAGCGAGCCCAATCGCGCGTCCGACAATGTTCGCTTCGGCAAGCGGCGTGTTGTAAACGCGCGCCCCGCCGAACTCCTTTTGAAGGCCCCACGTCACTTTGAAGACGCCGCCCTTTCCCTTCACCTTCCCCAAATGCTCCTCGCGCGATACGTCCGCTACGTCTTCGCCGAACATCAAAATCTTCTCGTCCCGACGCATCTCATCCTTCATGCACGCGTTGAGCAGGTCCACCATCGTCGTCGGATCGCCGGCGTACTGCGGGTCGTCCTCGGTGTCGAACTGCTCGCTCGTCGGATCAACCGTCGGAGAGTACACGCCGAAGTGAATGGTCTCAGGTCCCGGCTGTTCCTGCGACAGTGCATCATCCGTCGCCTTGAGAACGATCTCGTCGATTTCGTCGGCGATCGTCTTAAGCTGCGCTTCCGTCGCGTGTCCTTCGGCGACGAGCCACTTCGGGAAAACCGTAACCGGGTCGCGCGCCGCATCCTCTTCACGCTCGGCGGCGGGACGGTACATCGTCTCGTCGTCGGAGAGCGAATGCGAGTAAGGGCGGATCACCTTCGCGTGAACGAGCGCGGGGCCTTTCCTGTCACGCGCGTGGCGCACGGCGCGATCCATCGCATCGTAGCTCTTCAGCAGGTCGCAGCCGTCCACCTCTTCTATATAGAAGTTCGGGAACGAGCGAACGAGCTTCGAAACATTTCCGCCGGTCGTTCCGACCTCGACCGGCACCGAGATCGCGTAGCCGTTGTCTTCGACGAGGTAAACCGCCGGAAGCTTGAGGTTCGACGCCGTGTTCAGCGACTCCCAGAACTCGCCTTCGCTCGTTGTACCGTCACCTGTGGTGATAAGCACGACTTCGTCGCTCTCGAAACCTTCAGTGATGTTCAGCAGCTTCGCGCGCATGCTCGCTTCAGCGCACCCAACGCCCTGGAGGAATTGCGTCCCGGTCGGTGAGGATGCCGAAACGATATTGTAATCCTTATGGCCCCAGTGGCTGGGCATCTGCCGTCCGCCCGACGCAGGATCGATCGCCGCGCCGACTGCTTCGTACAACATCTCCGCCGGCGTTACGCCGAGTGAGAGACAAAGCGCCCGATCGCGGTAGTACGTATAGAACCAATCGTACTTCGACTTCAACACCATTCCCGCGGCGGTGAGGATCGCTTCGTGGCCGGCGCCTGAAATTTGGAAGAAGATTTTGTTCTGGCGCTTGAGCTGGACTTCCTTGTCGTCGATTTTGCGCGAGAGGAGCATGTTGCGATATGCCGCAACGAGCTGATCCGACGTCAATCCGTTCTCGGTCCGCGCGCTTTTCGAGGTGCCTTTTTCAGGAAGTGTTCTGGTGGCCATTTCGGAAGTTTGTAGTCTGCCCTGAAATTAGCGGTCAGGCGCGGTTCTAAGCTACCGCGCCCGAGTTTATCTCTCCATCAGGCGAGCTGGGCAGCCGCTGCCGGTAAGAAAAGCACAGTTTTTCGAATAAAAGGGGTATTTCTTTCTACCGGGTGTTTCCTATTCTTGATGCTTCCGACACTTACTCAACCCAACGGACAATGACGCGTCGTCTCGTCTCCTTCGCCGTATTATCGATTTTTCTGGCTCTGCCAGCGACCGCGAAATCCCAGGTGATTGTACAAACGGCGGACTCGGTTCGCTCAAATCTTATCTCGGTCAATCCACTCGGGATCGTTTTCGCATACTTCAGTGCGGAAATCGAGCACTCGTTTGCTCCCTCCGGTTCCGTCGCTTTCGCGGGCTCCTACGATGGGACAGGAGACTTCGGTTACAACTCCGCAGATGTGATTCTGCGCTATTATCCGCAGGCTCAAGGGATTCGCGGCTTCGCCATTGGCGTTACGACCGGCTATACCCACGTCTCTTCCGACTACGTTGTCTATTCCCAGTGCCTTGGATGCGGCGGTCCGTTCGTTAACGGATCTTCGAAAGCCTTCACTGCTGGCATTCAGGGCGACTACAGCTGGTGGATCGGAAAACAGCAACGATTCGGGATCGAGCTCGGACTCGGCGCGAAGCGCCTCTTCTATACGGGTGACGGAAGACGTGGAAGTGAGGCCCTTCCCACGGGC
>JACDDT010000111.1 GCA_013816855.1 Gemmatimonadaceae bacterium | reverse complement strand
CTCCCCTGCTTCGATGTCCGATCGCTCGGGCTCAGCCTTTCCGGCCCTTCGCCGCGTTCGTTGGCGCCATGTCACCCTCGCGGTGATCCGCCGCCATCTTCGGCTCCGCGTCGGCCTTGCTCCACACACGTTCCAGGTCGCTCGGCGAAACGTATACAGGCGCTCCGGCAAGAATGCCGGTGACGTTCCGGAACGCACGTCCCATACGCATGCCACCTTCGTCGATGGTGAACTCGCGAATCGCCTTGTCGTGTGCCGAGCCGCGCATCTTCAGCACCGTGAGGCCGCGCTTCATCTGGCCGAACATCTCGACGTATCGCAGCAGGATGATCGAGTCGGTGAGCGTGGAGATGTGGGTCTCCGTGATCGAGTCGCCGCCCATCAGACTTTCGGTGGTGGACGTAAACAGCGCGGTGATTTCCTGGTGCTTCACGAACGATGTGAGGCCGATGACGAATTCACGGAACGCCTTCGGAGAGCCGACATGCTCCAGCGCCGACAGGCTGTCCAGCGCAACCCGCTGCGGCTTGAAATCGAGAATCGTGGACTGGATCGTGACCAGCCAGTCCTCGAGCCCTGACACATCGGGATATTCGCAGACGACCCGCAGCAGCCCTTCCTTTTCCAGCTTGTCGAAGTCCACGCCCCAGCCGGTGGCATTGCGCGCCAGTTGATCGCGGCTTTCCTCGAAGGCGAGGAGAAGGCACCGCTCACCGCTGGAGGCGCCCCCCTGAAGGAACTGCGTCACGGTGAGTGTCTTGCCCGTGCCTGTCGCGCCCGAGACGAGCGTCACCGAATCGCGGAACAATCCGCCTCCGCACATCTCGTCGAGCTGGACGTTACCCGACGAAATCCGGACGCTCGACGACTTCATGCTGAGGTGCATCGCCGACAGCGGAATGACGATAACGCCGCCGTCGGGTACGATCGTGAAAGGATACTCTCCCTTCTGGTGATCGCAGCCGCGGAACTTGAGAATCTCGATCGTACGGCGGCGGCTCTCTTCCTCGAGCACGTTACGCAGAATCATCACGTTGTCGGCGATGAATTCCTCGACGCCGAATCGCGCGATCGGACCGTAGTCATCGGTGCGCTCGGACGTCAGCACCGCGGTGACGTGCATCGCCTTCAGCGCCGACGCGATGCGAAAAAGCTCACTCCGCACGATTGATTGGTCGGAGAACTGGGAGAACACCGCGCCCAGCGAATCCACCGCGACGCGCCCAGCTTTCACCTTCCCCACCGCGTGCTGCACGCGCGCCAGCAGCGCGCCAAGGTCGAAGCTGCCCGATTCGACGGAGTCGATTTGGGGATCGGGAGACGCGTCGACGAACGCCAGGAGGCCATCGTTTTCCCACTTCTGAAGGTCCCAGCCGAAGCTAAGCATGTTCTTGCGGATGTCGGTCGCCGATTCCTCGAAGGTGACGAACACGGCGGGCGTGCCAGCTTCGATCCCGGCGGCGAGGAACTGCACGGCGAAGATTGTCTTGCCGCTGCCCGCCGTACCGGAGATCAGCGTAGTGCGATTCCGCGGGAGCCCGCCCTTCGCAATGATGTCGAAGCTCGAAATGCCGGTGGCAATCTTCTCGACCGGGGTGTGCTTCGCCGACTGCTTCTCAATCCCCGCGTGCTTCGTGCCCTGACTCATGACGCGACCCCACCACTGTTCTCCGTGCGAACCGGATGGACTTCCAGGCCCATCAGCACCTTCTCCTTGTCAGAAAGATCTCCAATGACGCGCCGCAGCGGCAAAGGGAGCGATTTGATGAGCGTCGGCGTCGCGAGAATC
Organism: Gemmatimonadaceae bacterium; assembly: GCA_013816855.1. Lineage (GTDB taxonomy): Bacteria > Gemmatimonadota > Gemmatimonadetes > Gemmatimonadales > Gemmatimonadaceae > UBA4720. Next base: position 2,267 of record JACDDT010000111.1, on the reverse strand, counting down.
CTTTCATCCTCGGCCACATCCGGAAACTGAAGCACGTCGATGATCTCGAGGTCATATTGACCACCGAGCTCTTGCTCACAGATGCGACGCAGGTTCGCGATGGCCGTGCCGGTGCGCGAGCTCGTGCCAGTCACGAATAGCCTCAACAGGTACTTGGACACGGGTTCTTCCTCCCGAAGGGGCCAGTTTCAGCGTTGCCCGCAACGCTCGCAGGCGGGCTGCGATTGCGCCAGCATGACGGACCCAGTGCGGGCCCACCAGTTGCATTACTTGAGCCGTGTGTCTCTCCGGCGGATATTCTCCTTCACAGGACGATCTGCCGCCGGGACAGTATTCGCTCCTCAACCCCGGCTCCGATGTCCGATAGCACGCCGACCGCAGGCAACCCTTCAGGGACGGCACCGCCAGAGCAGACGCAGTGGGACCGGCTGCGCGCGATCATCGAGAGTCTCGCGGACGGAATCGTCATTGTCGACCGGTCGGGTGTCATCCGTTTCGCGAACCCCGCCGCGGCGGGGCTGTTCACGCGCACGCCCGAAGCACTCATTGGCACGCCGCTCGGCACTCCGCTGACTGCCGGTGAAACGACGGAGATGGAAATCGTCCGGCGCGGAGGCGGCGAAGTCATTTACGCCGAGCTGCGCGTCGTCGACACGGAATGGGAAGGGGAAATTGTCGACCTGGTGTCCCTCCGCGACGTCACCGACAGGAAGTACGCCGAGGAGCGATCCCGCCAGCTCACGCACGAGCGCGAAGCTCGCCTCGAGGCGGAAGCAGCCAGCCGCGCCAAATCGGATTTTCTCGCAATCATGTCGCACGAGTTGCGCACGCCGCTCAACGCAATCATGGGTTACTCGGAGCTCATCGAGCTCGGCATCTCCGGAGAGCTCAGCAACAAGATTCGCGATCAGGTCGGCCGGATTCGACTGAGCGCGCGTCACCTGCTGGGACTAGTCAACAACATCCTCGATCTCGCCAAGGTCGAAGCGGGACGGCTCTCCGTCGCGAACACACCGGGTCTCGCCAGCGAAGCGATTGCGTCCTCGATCACGCTCATACAACCGCAGGCCGAGACGAGAAATCTGACACTCGACGTAAGCCCGGACGTGGGCAAGATCCCGCCGTACCTGGGCGACGAGGAGCGCGTACGGCAGATCATGGTGAACATTCTCTCGAACGCGGTGAAGTGTACGGAGCCCGGTGGAACGATCACCGTCGATGGCGGCTGGAGCACGGCGCCCGATCCGCGCGCGCGGCTCCAGCCACGGCGCGCGCACATCCGGCTCTCGGTGGCAGATACCGGCAGCGGCATACCGCCGGAGAAGCTGAACGCCATCTTCGAGCCGTTCGTTCAGGCAGAATCCGGCCACACACGCGCCGTCGAAGGAAGTGGGCTTGGCCTCACGATCGGGCGGCGGCTGGCGCGCGCGATGGGTGGCGACCTGACGGTGGAGAGTACCGTCGGAGTCGGATCGAGATTCTCGTTGTGGCTCCCTGCCGCCGGTGCCGTAACGGATATGGCCGTGGAGGATGCATCACTCGAGACGACCGCGTCCGATTCGCCAGCCCGCGCCGCATCCGAACCCGCAAGAGTCCCGCGCGAGCTTCGCGGACTGTGCGAAGTCTCCGAAGGGCTCCTGGCCGAGCTCGGTCCACTCGTGAGAGTCGTCATTGGGCGCATTAGGTCCGATCCGGCGCTGCCGATGGCCGCCGGACTGCGGACATCGCAGGTGGCTGATCATATCGCCACGATGCTTGCGGACATTGCCGGTGCGCTGCTCGTCCTCGAGGAATCGGCGGGCGAACCATCCGAGCTCCTTGCCGATGCGATGGAGATTCAGCGACTCGTCGCCGAACGGCATGGCGCACAGCGCGCTCGCCTCGGCTGGACGGAGTCGGCGCTGCGACGCGAAATGATGATCATTCGCGAAGAGCTCGAGCGGGTAGTGAGAACTCACGTGCCGGCGGATGGTCCACTCCAGGCCGCCGACGCGGTTGCAACGGCGAACCGCTTCCTGGATCAGGTTGAATACCTGGCGGTCCGATCGCTCGAGAAGGCGCGCGACGTCTGATCCGTCGCCGGAAAATGAGCGTCACAGTCTAGCTCCGGAGCAACCGACACCACGAACCCACAGCTGGATGATTCGGCCCGAAAAAGAGAAAATCCCGCCGCACTCGCTTAGTGCAAACGGGAGAAACGCTTCTCTCACGGACAGGGTGGGATTCGAACCCACGGTACGCTTTCACGTACACACACTTTCCAGGCG
>JACDDT010000035.1 GCA_013816855.1 Gemmatimonadaceae bacterium | reverse complement strand
CGTGAACGAGGCCGGTGGTCCCCCAGCGCTCGATGTCTTCTCCGAGCTTTTCGGCGTAGGCCCGCATCGCGGTTTCGACCGAGAGCATGTGCTTTCGGAGCGATTCGCTTGCGGTGTACTCGTGCATTAGCGCGAGGGTCTCATCGCGCGACGGGAGGGAATCAGTCAACGGCGTCCTCCGCTTCCTCGCCATGTTCGACGATGTCGCCCTTCTTGAAGAGAATAGCCTTGAGCGTCTTCCGAAGATCGTCATCGGCGCGCATGAGGAACTCGAGATCCATGCCGAAGTGTTTCATCTCTTCGTTGCGGGCGTTCCTCATGATCGCACGAGCACCCTTGTCCTTCTCGACGGAGATGCGCTGGGTGTACCAGTTGATCGCGTCCGCTTCCTCGATCATGCCGGTAATCATCCGGGCGAACGTTCTTGTCTTCTCGGAAAGCTCGTCCGGCGGCTCGTGATACTGTTCGGTGGGCATTTGTCTTCCTAGTGTGTTGAGGGTCGATCCAGGCCAAAATCTATGAAGCCTTTCTCCGGGTTGGTCGAGAGGAGCTTTACGGAAACCTTGTCGCCAACGTCCACGTCGTGGGCGCCCTGCATGAGACGGCCTTCGACGGGTGGATCGATGACACGGACGTAGGTGCCTTCCTTCTTCACGCCGGTAACGATTGCGTTGAAGTGCGCGCCGATCTTGTCGGCGAGGAGGAGCGCGGCGGCTGTCTTTCTTACCTTGCGCTCGACCTTCCGGGCCGCGTTCTCGCGGAGAGTGCAATTGCGCGCGATGGCCTCGAGCTCGTCGTTCGTGTAGGGAGAAGGCTCGCCAGCGAGCGCGGCTTTGACCAAGCGTTGCGTGAGAAGATCCGCGAAGCGGCGATTCGGGGCTGTCGAGTGAGTGTAGTCCTGAACCGCCAGACCGAAGTGGCCCTCGTTCAATCCGCCCGGAAGATCGAGCGCGTACTCACCGGGACCCATCAGCTTCACGACGGCGAGGGAAAGATCCTGAAAATGCTCCGGATCGATTGCCCGGCGCTGCTCGAGAAACTTATGAAGCGCGATCGAGTCGGCCTCCGGCGGCAGATCGGCACCGAACTGTTTTGCGAGATCCACAATTCGCGGCCACCGGTCCGGCTTCTTCACCACGCGCCGGATCGCCGCGAACCCGCGCTTCTCAAGGAATCGTGCGACTGCTCCGTTCGCGGAGACCATGAAATCTTCGATGGTGCGCGTGGCGGCGTTGTCACGGTTGCGCTCGATCGTAGTAACCTTGCCGTCGTGAGTTACAGCGCGCGCCTCGACAGTCTCGATCTCCAGCGCGCCGTTCTTTTCTCTGAGCTTTCTGAGGAGAACGGCGACCGCGGATTGTTTCTGAACCTGATCGGCCAGTCCCGGTAAGCTCGCGACTTTCTGCGGCACCTCACCGCGCTGCTCGAGCCATGCGCCGACGCCCGGGTATGCCAGCTGCGCCTTGTTTCGTATGAGAGCGGTATACACGTCCTCTGATTTCACGCTACCGTCGCTGGCGACCACGATCTCCACAATTACGGCGTGGCGATCCTGATTTTCAAACATCGACGTGTCGCCGGCTGACAGCTCGACCGGCAGCATCGGAAACATCTGCACGCCAGTATACACCGTTGTCGTCTGCGACTCGGCGTGTTTGTCGATCGGCGAGCCCTTCGGCACCTTACGATCCACATCTGCGATTCCGATGAGCAGCCGCATTCCTCCGTCTACGGCCTGTACGAACTCGACTTGGTCGAGGTCGCGCGTATCGTCGTTGTCGATCGAAGACCACAGCAGCTCGCGCAAATCCTTCGGAGTGCCCTTGTCGAGCGGCGCCGGCGGATGCGCCAGCTGATCGCGAACTTCCGGGCTGAAGTCGGGATCGAATCCTTCGTCGATCATCGCTTGGCGCGCGACGTCGCGCAGATCTGGTTTCAGCATTTGTTGAGAGAAGGTGCGAGAAGCCGCTGCACATCAACTGCCGCCTGCATGAAGAGCAGTGCGACCAGCATCGTGGCCGGCGAATTCCATCGACCGGTTGAAGCAGGCACGGCCTGTTTGTAAAGAAGCCAGCCCGCGACGATCACCGCGGCCTCAACGGCGAAATCGACGATTGGCAGACTGTAAATCTGCAAGCCGACAAGCGGCCCGCCGGGCCACGTCGGTTTGATGCCAGTGATGTAATCGAGGAGCACATGCGAAATCACGGTCGCGGCAATAATAAAGAACGCGCCCCGATCGGCGCGGCGTAACTGGGTCGCGCCCGCCAACACGGCAAGAACGAGCGCCGCCGGAACCGAATGCGAGAGCATCTGTGCGTTGTGATGCTTCCCGGTTACACAGAGAGCGGCATCAACCCAATCCGGCAAGTATGCAGCAAAAATGAGCGCTGCAAGCGTAACAGACGGCGCGAAGCGCTTCGCGCCGAGCGCGACGCCGGCGTGACCTATGTACATCTACCGGTGTGACCCGGGGTTGTCGCCGCGCCGAATTCTACTATCGAGCCACACAGGAACTATCGATACGAGGAGAAGGGCGGCGATAAAGCGAATCTCTGTCAGCAGGCGGCCATGTCCGGAGCGAAGGTGATCTGTGTAACTTTGCGTAAAGCTACCATCCGGCAACAACCGACGCGAAGCGAGCCGCAAGGAGTCGTTTGACCATGCACGCCACACACCTCGAGTGCGCGAACTGTCACATCGAGCATGACGCCGCAAAGCTTCAGAATCTTTGCGTCAAATGCGGGAAGCCGCTCTTCGCGCGTTACGATCTCACGCGCATCTCGAAAATTCTGACGAAAGCGGTATTACGCTCCCGAAACGCGGATTTGTGGCGCTACCGCGAGCTTCTCCCGGTACGTAGCGAAGAGAACATCGTAACCCTCGGCGAGGGCTGGACGCCGCTTCTTCCCGCACCGCGCCTGGCGGCTTCACTCGGAATGAGTGCGCTCTTCATCAAAGAAGAATCGGTGAATCCGACCGGCAGCTTCAAAGCGCGCGGAATGGCAATGGCCGTCTCGATGGCCAAGGAGCTCGGCGCCAGGAAGCTGGCGGTGCCATCCGCGGGGAATGCAGGTGGTGCGCTTGCGGCGTATGCGGCGCGCGCGGGACTGGAGTGTTTCATCTTCATGCCGCGCGACACACCCGAAGCGAACATCATCGAATGTCAGGTGATGGGCGCGCACGTCACTCTCATCGACGGGCTCATAACCGATTGCGGAGCGGAGGTCGCACGCAGGAAGGAAGCGGAGGGATGGTTCGACGTGTCCACTCTGAAGGAGCCCTATCGCGTGGAAGGGAAGAAGACGCTGGGTTATGAGATCGCGGAGCAGATGGAATGGAAGCTGCCGGACGCCATCGTATATCCGACGGGAGGAGGAACGGGGCTCGTCGGAATGTGGAAGGCGTTCGACGAAATGGAGCGGCTTGGCTGGATCGGTAGACAGCGTCCGAAGATGATCACGGTCCAGTCGGCCGGATGTGCGCCGATCGTGCGTGCTTTTTCAGCGGGAGAGAGATTCGCGAGCGAGTTTCAGGGTGCCGCGACGATTGCGTCCGGCCTTCGCGTGCCAAAGGCTATCGGCGATTTTCTCATTCTCGACGCCATTCGAGAATCTGGCGGAACGGCGATCGCTGTCAGTGATGGCGACCTCATCGCAGGCGCCAGAAGGATGGCGGAATCGGAAGGAGTGTTTGCTTCACCGGAGGGTGGGGCGTGCGTGCCGGCGGTAGAGCAGCTGCTAAAGTCGGGGGTGATCCGCGCCGATGAGAAGGTTGTTCTCTTCAACACCGGCGGCGGAATCAAATATCTCGACAGCTTTAGGAGTTAGGGCAGGAACTTGGAGATGACGACGTTCGCCTGAACTTTCGTAAGCGGCTCGTCGAACGCTTCTGTCACCGCGTTCAATCCTCCGTTCGCGGAGAGTGCCGAGGCGTCGTAACCCGCGTGCACGGTCACTTCCTCCCCGTCATAAACCGGCTGGAAGATCGCGGGCAAATCGTCCCGGCTGCTGGTCGTGATCCAGGCTTTCTTTCCGCGAATGCGCCGGATCTCCGCAGCGTGACGTCCTTGAATCGAGCCATAGGTCGCGACCTGGCTCATGACGTTCGTATTCGCAGTCATCCTCGCGATCTGACCTTTAAACGCACGAACGCCCAGATCTTCGAGTCCTTGCGCAATCACTTGGTAGGTCGAGTACTGGCCCAGCGCGAATGAAAAGCTCGGGAACGCTCCCTTCGCAGTCCAATCGAAAGCCGGCTTGTTGTTCGGAATCCCATTGAGCGAAGTTATCAGAGAGCCGATGGCCTGCTCCTGTGCGGCGTCCTGAATGCGCATGGCTGTCATCGCGCTGAGATCCGCGCTTGGGATGAATCCCGATACGCCTGCGGCACGGAGGTGAAGCTCACTCTGCATCTGCACGACGAAGAGCACGAACTGTAGCCCGTCCATTAAGTCGGTCGTCGTCTGTGCCGACGCACTGCGCGAGAGCGCGGCGAGGGCGACAGGGATCGCGCCGACGCCGAGAGCAGTGAGAAGTCTCGAGCTCTTTTCAGCTGCGGAGGTGAGCGCTTCGCGGCGCGAGACGACACCCTTTTCGGGGTCGTTTGCGACAACCGCTTCGTTTTGAGTTGTCATTGTTTGTCAGAGCCCCGCTGGAGCGTTGGGGAACACGAATGATTCCGTGACGAACGGCTGAATTACTCCGGCGACGCCTGAGAGAGCGTATGCGGGATCGGATGCTCCCGGCGAAAATCCGGATGAAGCTCCGCTCTTTGGAAACAGCTCATCGCGGATGGCGGCGGAGTGCCGCGCCTCCACTGATTGCATTTCAAGCAGCAGCGCAATGTTCGCCGACGAGATTAGATGTTGAAGCATTCCGTTGATTAGTCCGATCGTGAGATCCTCGTATTTGCCAGCGAAAGTGACGGACTCCGACGCTGTCTTGAAGGCGAGAGATCCGAACTTCGGAGTTACGGTGAGTGCATTGGCGCCGAGGATCGCTTTCAGTGTATCGCGGTGGATGAACTCGTGATTCTTGATGTCGGTGATAACGACCTGCTCGGTGGCGGTGAGATCGGACCCGGTGAACGCCGCCACAGTTCTCGCATAGAAATCTGCCTGCACCTGCTTGTGGCAATACAGGAACTGGAGGTACGCCGTGTCACCCTTTGCAAAATCAATGATGAGCAGCGGTCCAGTCGGGCCGGAATTGCCCGTGCCGATTACTGTGTCGCCGACTTTGCAGCTGGAGAGAAGGGCGGGGATGGCGACGGCAGCGCTTCCTGCGGCGGCGGTTTTGAGAAAGTCCCTTCGGTTGCCGGATGAGAAAAACTTTCCGGCGAGCGAAGGGGAGACTGTAGCTGGAGATTTCATTCGGCCTCCAAAAATGTGGGCGCTATCCGCGGTCAGCGGATTCCTAGAAGCTTGTGCGTCTGAAGGCTCAATCGCCAGCGCGGGTGACTCATACAGTACCGCATTGCCTCGTTAACGTTCATTTCAACGTTCGAACCGTCCATCGGCTGAAGAAAGAAGTGCTCGAAGTCGAGGCTCTCGAACTCTTCGGGCCGCGCACCCGTCTGGGGAAACACGAGCTTCAGCTCATCTCCAGAGCGCTGGACGAGATCGGCTCCAGCTTTTGGGCTCACGCATATCCAGTCTAGCGAGGGGGGTGCGGGCTGCGTTCCGTTCGTCTCGACAGCGACCTCGAATCCGCGCTGCTTCAGCGCGGCAATTGCGGGCTCATCTAGCTGTAGCAGCGGCTCACCCCCGGTGCACACGACGTATTTCCGGTCAACATCGCCCGCGCGGCCTGCCCAGCACGAGTCAACGACTTCCGCGAGCGACTCCGCATCGGCGAATTTTCCTCCGTCGGGGCCAATGCCGACGAAATCCGTATCGCAAAACTTGCAGACCGCACGCTCGCGATCTTCTTCCCGACCGTTCCAGAGATTGCACCCGGAAAAACGACAGAACACCGCCGCTCTCCCGCTTTGTGCGCCTTCGCCCTGCAGTGTGTAAAAAATCTCTTTCACGGTGTACGGCATCAGCGCGCCGCCTTCACATAGGAAATCGGATCGCTCAATCCCGCGTCTGCGAATCCTTTCTGTCTCAGCTGGCAGGCGTCGCATTCGCCGCACGCTTCGCCGCTGGCCGAAGGGTCGTAGCAGCTGGTCGTCATGGAATAGTCGACGCCGAGTGAGGTTCCGAGGACGATGATTTCAGCCTTGGAGAGCTCGATGAGCGGAGCGCGGATGGTGATCTTGCTTCCATCCTGCACCGCCGACCTTGTCGCTAGGTTGGCCATCTGCTCGAAAGCACGGATGTATTCCGGCCTGCAGTCCGGATAGCCGCTGTAATCAAGTGCGTTTACCCCGATGTAGATGTCGCTCGAGCCGGTGACTTCTGCGAAACCCAACGCATAGGCTAGGAAAATCGTATTCCTTGCGGGAACGTAGGTGACGGGGATCTCGTCGTCACATTGCACAGCGAGGTCACGGTTTTTTGGAACGTCGATGTCGGCGGTGAGGGCGGATCCGCCAAACGCACGAAGGTCGATGTGGGCGATCTCGTGCCGGGTGACGCCCGCTGTCTGCGCAATGAGTTTCGCCGCTTCGACTTCGGTGGCGTGACGCTGGCCGTAGCTGAAGCTGAGCGCGTTCACCGCGAAGCCGTCACGCTCGGCGATGGCGAGTACGGTTGTGGAGTCGAGGCCGCCGCTGAGTAGGACGACGGCGTTTTTCCGTTGGGGCAACTTTTGCAAGGTCTAGGTTGTTATCTGAAAGCTAGCGTGTTGGAAATTCGTCGGACCTCACAGTGATGGATAGGAGAAGCGTTGAAACATTCGTTGAAATTGGCAGCCGCAATAGCTCTCGCCTTCGTTCCGGCAGCAGTCCTGGCGCAGGAAGGGAACCTGCCGCTCAAATACAAAGCGCAGCCAACGCGCGCGGCGATTACCGCCGGTGATTTGATGAGCCGCCTTTACATCTTCGCAGACGACTCGATGATGGGCCGGGAGTTCGGCACCGAAGGGAATCTCAAGGCCACCGCATACATCGCGAAAGAGATGAAGCGGCTCGGCCTAAAGCCGGCGGGAGACGACGGTTATTACCAGTGGGTGCCGACGGCTCTCGTTTCGTTCAACCCAGCGTCGCAGATGATGATCGGATCGAGAGCGCTTGTGGCAGGGAAGGACTTCGTCGCATCGAATCCGCGTGGGGGAGTGCCGCGCTCGTTCGACAGTCTCCAAGTCGTTTATGGCGGCGACCTCTCCGATACAACGAACCTGCTCAATTCTGCCACGACGAGCGGCAAAGCCGTCGTGCTCATGATGCGCGGGTCCACACAGACTACACGGCGTTTAGTGGGACGCTACAACAACGCAGCCGCTGTCATCACTGTTGGTCAGCCCCGCAGCCGGCGTTCTTATTCGATTACTGATCCAAATGCGCCGCAGGTCCCTGCCAGCATCACGGTGAGTCCGGCGGTAGTCGGTCAACTCTTCAAGCTGCCAGCGGGCCAGATGACGCCGCCCCCGGTTGGCAGCACCGGACAGACACTCTACTTCCAGTCTTTCGGCTTGACGCGGGACCCGGCGCGCGCACGCAATATTGTCGCGATTCTGCGCGGCTCCGATCCGAAGCTTCGTCGAGAATACGTCGCTATCGGCGCCCACAACGATCACCTCGGCTTCGGCGCGCCGGTGGATCACGATTCACTTCGCACCTGGAACGTCCTTGCCAACAGGATCGTAGAGGCGCGCACTCATCAGACTCCCGGCGGTCCCGGCGGCGGGCTGACCGTGGAAGAGAGAGCGTCGATTCACGTGAATGTAGACAGTCTGCATCGTCTGCGTCCGGCGCGAATGGATTCCGTGTACAACGGCGCCGATGACGACGGCTCCGGATCGGTTGGCGTGCTCGAGATAGCCGAAGCATTCGCGAAGGCGAAGGTGAGGCCGAAGCGGTCGATCATCTTCGTCTTTCACACGGGCGAGGAAGCGGGACTGCTCGGCTCACAGTGGTTCACCGATCACCCGACTGTTCCGCGCGATTCGATCGTAGCACAGCTCAACGTCGATATGATCGGCCGCGGCGACGCGTTTGACTATGCCTCGAAGAGCGCGAATGGCAGTGAGTCGTATCTGCAGCTCGTCGGCTCGCGCCGGCTCTCAACCGAGCTCGGCGATCTGATCGAATCGGTCAACAAGACCGAGCGTTACCCGATGACGTTCGATTATGCGATCGACGCGAACGGACATCCGGAGCGGATTTATTGCCGGAGCGATCACGCCAACTATGCCCGCTACGGCATCCCGGTGACGTTCTTCACGACGGGATTGCACATGGATTATCACCAGCTCACGGATGAGCCGCAGTACATCGACTACACGCACATGGCGCACGTGACAGAGCTCGTGTACGATGTGGCGGGGCGGGTGGCGAACCTGGATCACCGTGTGGCGCTCGACAGGCCGAAGCCGACGGATTCACGGGCGGCCTGCGTCCAGTAAAAGTTCTGCGGGGCGAAAGAATAAGACACGCCTTTTAGCGAATCGCTGCACGCGGACAGCGGTTCGCCAACTACTTGTAGTGTGACGTTTAGAAAGGCGGGCGGGAGCACAAGTAACGTTGCGAGGTTCGAGAAGTAGAGCGTTGGGGCGACTCAGCAGCCTCGAGTTGACTCAGCTTCTCCGCTTCTCGAACCACGCGTCGTTTGTGGCGGTTGCTCGAGACCAATCCGGTCGTTAAGCGGGGATCTGTCTCTCGTCCGTGGTCTTCAACTCGCCGACCAGCTCCCGTAGCGCGTGGCTTCCGTGGAAGAGCTGATTCGAGGCCATGCTCATCTGCTCGCAGGCCGCGCTCTGCTCTTCGGTGGATGCGCTAACCTGCATCGCTGCGGTGGCGTGACTCTCGGCGGTCCTCGCGACGAGTCCGAGGTTCGCGGCCGCGGACTCGACCGCGCGTGCATTTTCGCCGGCAGCGCTCGTTACCGTCGCCGACGCTTCACGTGTTCGCGCCGCGGCAGCGAGAATAGTCGCCAGCGCGCCATCTATGTCCCGGCCGACACGCTCGATCTCGCTCACGGAATTAACGCCCTGCTCCATCGTTCTCGATGTCGAGAGCACGCGTGTGGTGACGGTTTCGGTCATGCGCACGACGTCATCGGCCGCGGCCTGTGTTTGGTCGGCGAGCTTTCTCACCTCTCCGGCAACGACGGCGAAGCCGCGGCCTGCGGCTCCCGCGCGCGCCGCCTCGATGGCGGCGTTCAGCGAAAGAAGATTCGTCTGCTCGGCGATTCTGCTCACCGACCCGACGAAGCGATTGATGTCGGTCGCGGTGTGAGTGAGCGCGCGCACTTCTTCAGCGGCTTGCTGTACGATGTTTCGCACGTCGAGCAGGATCGCCATCGCGCGCTCCATCTCCGCGCGCTTCGCTTGCGCTTCCGACTCGATCGCGCCCGCCAGAGCGTGCACTTCCTGCGCACCCGAGAGGAGGTTTTCTCCGCGCGCGCGGATTCCAGCTAGTGCGGCGTCCACTTCGCGGAGCTGAGACACCTGCGACTCCGCGCCATGTGAGACTTCCTCCACCGCGTCTGCCACTTCTCCCGCCGACGCCGAGATCTGTTTCGATGCGGAAGCGAGGTCGCTCGCCGAGTGCGCGACTTCGTCGGCGGTGCGGGCGGCGCCTGATGCAATTCGCGAGAGCGAATCAGATGCGTGGTTCATCGCGTCAGCGAGCGTTCTGAACTCTCCCGGCATTTCATCCGAGCCGGTGCGCTGATTCAGATTTCCGCGGCTCAGCTGCACCGCGTGGCGGACGAGCGAGCGAAGCGGCGCACCGACTGCGCGTGCGGTGCGGATGGCGATGAGAATGGCAAGGAGGAGGGCAACCGCAATGACCGCTGCGAGAATCCGCGAGCGCAGCCGCGCCGCGTCGTGAAGGTTCGCTGACATTTGCGCGAACCCGCGCGAGCGAGTCTGCTCGAGCGCCCGCAAGCTGCCAAGGAGACCGCCGACGAGCCTTCTCGCGTGCTCGGCTTCCAGAGCCGATTGCTGCGTGCGCCCCATGTCCTTCAGCCGGTGTGACAGCGCAAAGGACGTTTCAACCCGCGCGAGAGTCGTATCCACGGAAACAGTGCGCACGATCTCGTCCGCCATCTCATCGCGCCGCGAGGAGAATCTCCGGTGCAAACGGTGCGCTTCCCATCCGAGCGATTGGAATTGTTGTTCGGACCGCGGGTCCTGATCGTTGAGGTATGTGTTCGCCGCCTGGATCTCGGCGGTTATCGCGTTGGAAAAGTCGGATGACTCACGGCTGTTCTGTTCCGCGGCGACGAGGGTTTGGTTCACCTCGTTCGCCATCCGGTCCATGGAAATCCAACCTACCGTGCCCGCGACGATGAGCAGGGCAACGAGCAACGAGAACCCGAGATATAGCGCGACGCGGATCGTCCATAGTCGCTCGGGGACAATCACGTTCATTGCGGTGCTCCGACAGTGAGCAGTCCGTTGTGCACTTGCAGAACTCTGAAGCGGATGCCGACGGGGTCACCCGTCTTCTCGAAATACATCTTTCCCGTGAGGCCGTCGTAAGCTGTTTGCGCGTTGAGATTGGCGAGATAATCGCGAATCGCCCGCCGGCCGGGGCCGCGCTGGCGGAGCGCCTGGGCGAGAAGCATCGTTGCATCGTAAGCGAGGGCGGCGTGTGCGTCGGGCGCCAGGTGGTTCGCCGCCTGGAAGCTCTCGACGAACTTTCGCGCGGCTGCAGTCGTGTCCTCGGGCGTGAAAGACATTCCGATGTAGACAGCCTCGGAGAGTGCGGTGTCGGGCGCGATGCCTTGCCATCCGTCGCCGCCTACGAAAGCAGGCTGGAAATTCTGGCGCTTCGCTTCGCGCAAAATCACTGTTCCGGATGGCACGCGTCCGGCGACGAAAACAACTTGCGGCTGGTGCGCCTTGAGGTAGGTGATGTATGGCTCCGCGTCCTTCATGTCGCCAGCAATCGGGTCGATGCTGATGATGGTTCCCTTGAAAGCGCGGCGGAAAGAGTCCGCCAGTCCGCGGCCGTAGGTGTTGTTCTCATACAGGACCGCGGCGAGAGGCGGGCCTCCATTGGGCGCAGAAAAACCGGAGGCGAAATTCGCGAGTGCCACGCCATTGAGCGAATCGCTGGAGATCGCACGAAAAGTCCATTTTGAAATGCCGCTGAGATCCGGCGACGTCGCACTTGTCGCCACGGCAGGTAGCTCACCGTCGTACACTCTTGCGGCGGACAGCATTCCACCCGAATTGACATGCCCGATGACGGCGCTGATTTTCTCATTCGCGACGAATTCACTCGCGACGAGCGCTGCCTGCCCGCCATCGGCTCTGTCGTCACGCTCGATGAGATCGAGCTTATGACCGTTAATTCCGTTCCCCGCATTTATCTCACGGACGGCGAGCTCGACCCCGAGCTTGTTTTGAAGCCCGTAGCCTTCTTTCCAGGGACCGGCGGCCGCGAGCGTATAGGCGCCCGAGTCGGCGCAGCCGGCGAGAAAAAAAAGAGGGGCTATTAAAGGCAGTCGTCGCACGGCATTAACCTGCTCTGAAGCGCGTAATCAAACAAGGGAAAAATCACGTTTCCCCCGTGCCGCTCGAGCGTCAGGTCACGGCTTTGCGGCGGGCTGCTGCTGGGTGAGACAGTGCAGCGTCCCGAGCCCCCACACCAAATCCACCGCGTGGATCCCGACGACGGCTCGCCCTGGAAATTCCCGCCCGATTATTCCCAGCGCGGTACGGTCATTCGGATCGTTGAACGTCGGGACGATGACCACTCCGTTCGCAATGTAGAAGTTGGCATAGCTCGCCGGCAGCCGTTCGCCGTTCATCATCACAGGCCGCGGATAGGGAAGGGTGATGACCCGAAGCGAGGGTTGATTCCTCAGCCGCTCGAGGTTGTCGAGCGATCGCCGGTGATTCTCGTCGGAAGGATCTTCCTCGTGAGCAATAAGGACTGTGTCCGCCGAGGAAAAACGCGCGATGTCGTCGATGTGTCCGTGCGTGTCGTCGCCGACAGCCCCTTCGCCGAGCCAAATGGTCTCGCTGACACCAAGGAATTCCGCGAACGCGCTCTCATAGTCCGCGCGCGTCATACCGGGATTTCTTACCTGCACGTCACTAAGCAGCCATTCCTCGGTGACGAGCAGCTTGCCGGCGCCGTTCACTTCGATTCCGCCCCCCTCGAGGACGAGACGCCCGCCGTCCGGTCGTCGGGGCTCGAGCCGTGGAAGACCGGTAATCCTTTCGATGGCGCGTCCGACGCGGGCGTCATCGGCGAAATTGTCGTATTTCGCCCAGGCATCGAAATCCCAATTCACGAGGACCGGTTTTCCGTCGTCGAGAACGACCGTCGGTGAGGAATCGCGAAGCCAGACCCGGTCTGATCGGACGAGATGCAGCCTATATGACTCTTCGCGAACGTCGTGAGCGGTGAGGACCTTGCGCGCGTTATCGCGAACTTCTTCGTTGTGACAAAGAATCTCGACGCGCTCGCGGGCCGCGAGCGCCCGTACGATTTCGCCGTACACCCACGGAATCGCGGCGAGCTTGCCCGGCCAATCAGGCTCGTGATGCGGCCACGAGATCCAGGTCGCTTCGTGAGGCTCCCACTCTGCGGGCATGCGCCGTGCGCCCGCGGGCGGAGTCATCCTATGTAGCGATTCAGAATCTGGCCGTACGCGTCTATGCGACGGTCGCGCAGAAACGGCCAATTGCGGCGCGTCGTCTCGATGAGTGCGGGGTCGCACTTCGCGACGAGGAGAGCTGGCTCCGTTCCAGCTTCGGCAATCACTCTTCCGAACGGATCGCTCACGAAAGAGTGGCCGAAGAACTCGAGTCCGTCCGTTCCGGGCTCGTCTTCGTGTCCGACTCTGTTAGGCGACGCGATGAACACGCCGTTCGCGATGGCGTGCGCGCGCTGCGCCGTACGCCAGGCCTCGACCTGCGCTTCGCCGTGCTCCGCCTTTTCCGACGGATGCCAGCCGATGGCGGTCGGATAAAAAATTATCTGCGCACCCATCAAGCTCGTGATGCGCGCCGCCTCGGGGTACCACTGGTCCCAGCAAATGAGCACACCGATCGTCGCGTAGCGCGTCTTCCACACGCGGAAGCCGTTGGCCTCGTCGGAATTACTGCGATGCGAATCACCGGGCGTGAAGTAGAACTTCTCGTTGAAGAGGGGATCGTCCGGGATGTGCATCTTATGGTATACGCCCATGAGCGAGCCGTCGGCGTCGATGACCGCCGCGGAGTTTCGATAGACGCCGGCGGCCTGCCTCTCGAAGATGGGGACGATAATCACCAGCTCGAGCTCCTTCGCCATCTCCTGCATCCGCTCTACTGTCGGACCCGGAATCGACTCGGCAAGGTCGAAGCGCTCGTGCTTTTGCGATTTACAGAAGTACGGCGCGTTGAACAGCTCCTGGAGGCAGACGATCTGAGCGCCGCGCTTCGCGGCCTCGCGAATGCGCTGCTCGGCGCGATCGACATTGCTCGCCACGTCGTCGGATATTGCCTCCTGAACGAGGCCGATGGTGAAGGACTTGCTCATAGGTGAAAGCTTAACGGATTGGCCGTGCGCTGGTAGTGGCGGATATCCGCCAATTGCGTCCCGTGCCGCATCGCCCTAATTACACAGCAATGGACAAAGAACAGCCGCGTAATTTCCCGCTCGATCCTTCGACCCCCGGTCCAAACGTTCCGGAGGATCGGCGGCTTCGACGAAGCGCCGGTCTCAACAAGGCATTTCGTGCGATCAAAGCGCAGCACTCGTCGAATCGCACGACGATGGAGATTCTAGCCGACCGGATGATCGGCTTTGCAAGCTCGACGCCTTTTCTTACGGTGCACGCGGTCGTCTTCATTGTCTGGATCTTCTGGAACATCCCGATGTCGGGACTGCGTCGCTTCGATCCATATCCATTTGGAATGCTCACCACGATCGTGTCTCTCGAGGCGATTTTCCTGTCCATTTTCGTTTTGATGACGCAGAGCCGCGAGTCGCATATCGGCGAGCTGCGCGAGGAGCTTACGCTTCAAGTCAATCTGAAGATCGAGGAGGAGATGACGAAGACACTCCACTTGGTTGCCGGATTGTATTCGCGACTCGGACTCGTTCTGGCCGATGATCCGGAATTGAAGGAGATGCTCGAGCCGCTCAATCCGGCGGAGATCGAGGAAGAGCTTACTGCGCAGATTCGTGAAGCTATTCCGCACTTCCGCCGCCTCAGGCGTCCTTCTTCAGAGAGTGAGGCATAGCATTCCGGAGGATGCGAGTGCCTGAACGCACACTCGTGCTTACGCAAAAACTTTCCGACTGAACTGCTGCTGAGATAATTGGGTGTAAACAGCGGGACGGAGAATGAGGAGTCGTCGTAGCGCATCTCACGACGGTGGACACACGTTGGCTAACGTTAGTGTTGCGACCAGAGCGAAACTGGAGCGGTGAGCTAGCAAACGCGCCGCGAAGAAAAAGTTTGAGCGTCGCGATGACGCCGACGGGCGCCTACCTCGGTGTGTGCGGAAAGAGCATTGCTATCGTACACAGTACCAGTGTACTTGCAAGTGTCAGCCTACCTCACTTGCCGATACTGCGCTTCGCGCGATCGCGCAGGGAACACACCAAGAACAAAACTTATGTCGGTACAGTCGGCGCCGTCCAACGGAAGCGCCATTCAGGCCAACGTGCGCAATCGACTGTTGTTGGCCATGGACGCTACCGATCTGAGCTTCTTGCGGGCAAATCTTGAAGAAGCCCACTACGTATCCGGCAGCATTCTCATTGAGCCACACCAGAAAACAGAGTACGTGTACTTTCCGTATAACTGCGTCGTCTCGATCATCAATACCGTTTCGGGTGGCAGCACCGTAGAAGTTGGAACAATCGGCAACGAAGGGATGGCCGGCCTTCAGATATTTCTCGATGCGGACGCAGTTCCCAGCCGCACCCTCGTTCAGGTCGCAGGCGAGATGGCTCGGCTCCGTGCCGACAAGTTCCGTGAGTTGGCCGATCGCAGCGCAGGATGCCGCAAATTCCTCAATCGGTACACGCTCGCTTTTCTGGCCCAGGTGTCCCAGACGGCCACTTGTAACCGCGCACACACCATCGACGAGAGATGCGCGCGCTGGTTGTTAATGACCCACGACCGCGTCACGTCCGACACTTTCAACCTGACGCACGAATTTCTTGCCTTCATGCTGGGAGTGAGGCGCGCCGGGGTAACGGTCGCGGCCGGAATTCTTCAAAAGGCCGGGCTCATCACCTACAAGCGCGGGAATATCACGGTTCTTGACCGTAAAGGATTGGAAGAAGCGTCCTGCGACTGCTATCAAATCGTCCGCACCGAATTCGAGCGACTGCTCGAGACACAGATGAAGAGCCGCATAGGGTAAGGGCCAGTTGAACTCTGTCCGATATCGTACTGGAGGCGGCGTTAAGCCCTTGTAATCGAACGTCTTGTGGAGAAAAAGGCTCACGCATACGTTTCTTGCCCGATTGAATGACCGTACCCATTTTGCGCGCGTTCGGAACACTTTCACCCTCCCGTAAGTGTCGACATTCCCCGAGAGAGCCAGTGAGAAGCTGGGCGAGCTTTTAAGACGGCCGACCAGCGGAAAGCTGATTACTACTCAGCACCGCCAGGTCATCGCACATATTTGCGATGAAGCGCGAGAGTCGGGCATGGCCGTGGACCGGCTTGTGGTCATCCTTAAGAGTGTGCTCGATCAGACACCGCACGCAGAGGACTCACTTCACTCGCGCAACGAGATAAGGGAGCGGCTCGTCGCCGTGTGTATCGAAGAATATTTCCGTGACGGAAAACCGACGGGCTAGAGCAGCGTCCCCCGCAGGATGACGTAGGCGACCGAGAAGTAAATCACCAAGCCGGTAACGTCTACGAGAGTGGCAACGAACGGCGCCGACGCACTCGCCGGGTCGACTCCCACTCTCTTCAATAGAAATGGCAGCATCGATCCCGCCAGTGATCCGAAGGCGACGATGCCAAGCAGAGCCGTTCCGATGGTGAGTGCAACTAGCTGGTAATGCACACCATAGTCGTAGAAGTGGATGTGCTGCCATAGAATGATGCGCGTGTAGCCGATCACACCGAGTATGGCGCCCAATATCAGTCCGGTGGGCAGCTCGCGCATTGCGATCCGCCACCAGTCGCTCACCTTCACTTCCCGGAGGGCGAGAGCGCGAATGATGAGCGACGTCGCCTGCGATCCGGAGTTTCCGCCCGAGCTCATCACAAGCGGAATGAACATGGCGAGCACAGTCGCCTTGGCGATTTCCGTGTTGAAGTGCTGCATGGCGGTGGCGGTTAGCATCTCGCTGACAAAAAGCGCGCAGAGCCAACCCGCGCGCTTCTTGATCATCCCTCCCATCCCGATGCGCATGTAGGGCGCATCGAGCGCCTCCATTCCTCCGAAGCGCTGCACGTCCTCAGTTTGCTCCTTAACGAGGGTATCGATGATGTCATCGACCGTGACGATGCCGATGACCCGCTTTGCGTCGTCCACGACGGGAACGGCGAGGAGGTTGTAGCGTGATACGAGCCGAGCCACATCCTCCCTGTCGGTCCCCGGGACGACAGTCACGGGATCCCGCCGGCTGCCCACTTCGATAATCCTCGCTTCCCGCGACGCCGAAATCAGCTCGCGAAGTGCGACGACGTGCAAGAGCGAATGTGTCGCGGGATCGAGTACGTAGATGGCATAGACCGTTTCCTTTTCCTTCGCGACTCTGCCAATGAGATCGAGGGTTTCCGCGACCGTGGAGCTTGCCGGCACCGAGAGAAACTCGGTCGTCATTATTCCCGCAGCCGTCTCGGGTGCGTATTCGAGGAGCTTTTTGAGCGAGGCCCTGGTCGGCTCACTGAGGCGCGTGAGAAGACGGTCGCGTTCAGTTTGGGGAATCTCTCGAAAAAGATCGGCCTGCTGGTCCGCCGACATCGCGTCGATGAGATTGCCCGCCTTCGTTTCGTCCATCCTGCTCACGATCTCGCAGCGGGAGTGCGAGAGCTCCGGCTCGTCGAAGACTTTCACCGCGAGATTGAAGGGGAGCGCGGTCATCAGCTTCGCGGATGCATCGGGCGGCAGGTCGCGAAGGGCGACGGCGATATCCTCGGCGCGCATCTGCGACACCGCTTCGTTCAATTCTTCAGCGTCGCCGTGGAGAAGGTAGAGCAGCTCGGGTGCGTGTTTCATCAATCCTCGATTAAAGACGGAACGGCGGAAGTATAGAACACGATGCTCCCGCCGGCTCCGGTTGCAGGGAAAGTTTCGGACCGCTCTCGCGGAGTCGAGTCCGGAGCGCGGCTGGTGAATGAGGTCGGCGCGGTGGCGTCGGCGGGTGGGAGTCTGATTCGCGGGCGTTGGCGGGTTGGAGTCTGCTTCACCGGCGCTGTCTCCGCTCGCAGCGCGCGCTTGTGGTGCGCGCTAAACGCTCGCTGCGACGTGGCCGGATTCCGCAGACCCAACCACGCCTCCGCCTCGACGGACCTCTCGGCGCGATCCGACCCAGGCCAAGACGCAACTGTGCCGTGGCTGCAGCGCAGTTCCCTCGCGAACAAGTTCCCGCCGTTCGTGGTGCGGCACATCCGCCGCCCACGCTCGCGCGGGGGCTGACACGCGCAACGAAGCCCCGACCCCGGGCGCTGGCGGGAGGGTGTGGGTCTTGGAGGCGTCTGCAAAGCGAGCGACAGGAGGAGACCGCGGCGTAGTTCAGCCGCAGGCTCCGACCGAGCGAGCGTGACGCCGGAAAGACGTCACCCGACCAAAGCCGGCGCGCTGCGGGCTAAATCGCCGCTCGCAGCTCGCCACGCGTGAAACTATTGGCTAACGAGCTGCCGCAGGACGTACGGCAGAATGCCGCCGTGCTTGTAGTAGGAGAGCTCTTCAGGCGTGTCGATGCGCGACTGCACCTTGAAAGTCTTCACGCCCTGCGGTCCGCGCGCGTTCACGGTGAGCATCTCGCGCGGCTTCATCTCGTTTGACATCCCTACGATCTCGAACGTCTCGAATCCGGTAAGGCCGAGCGACTGGCGCGTGTCACCGTTCGTCAGCTCGAGTGGGAGCACGCCCATTCCGACCAAGTTCGATCGGTGAATTCTCTCGAACGACTCGGCGATCACCGCGCGTACGCCGAGCAGCAGCGTTCCTTTCGCAGCCCAGTCGCGTGAAGAGCCGGTACCATATTCCTTCCCGGCGATGATGATCAGGGGGACGCCGTTCTTCTGGTATTCCATCGATGCGTCGTAAATCGTCTCCGGTTTTTCGCCGGGCGCAGTATTGGTCCATCCCCCCTCGGTTCCCGTCGCCAGCTCGTTCCGCAGCCTAATGTTGGCGAACGTTCCACGCATCATCACTTCGTGATTCCCTCGGCGCGCTCCGTAGGAATTGAAGTCGGCCGCCGTAACGCCCTGCGCGATGAGCCACTTCCCCGCGGGACTCGACGCGGGAATTGAGCCGGCGGGCGAGATATGGTCGGTGGTGATCGAATCACCCAGCATCGCCAGCGCCCGCGCTCCCGCGATGGGGCGAACTCCCGGCGGAGTAATGGTCATCCCGTCGAAGAAGGGGGGATTTTTTACGTAAGTGGACTTCTCATCCCAGGCGTAGAGATCTCCCTCGGGAACGGGCAGGCCGCGCCAGTTGTCGTCTCCGCTGAAAACGTTCGCGTACTGCGTCTTGAACATTTCTGCCTTCACCGAGCGAAGGACCTCTTCCTCCACGGCTTTCGAAGTCGGCCAGACGTCACGGAGAAAAACCGGACCGTCGTTGCCGATCCCGAGCGGCTCGCTCTCGAAATCGATGTCCATCCGGCCGGCGAGCGCGTACGCGACCACGAGCGGCGGAGAAGCGAGATAGTTGAAGCGGGTGTGCGGATTGATGCGCCCTTCGAAGTTTCTGTTTCCCGAAAGCACCGACGCGACGACCAGCTTGTTCCCGTCTATTGCGTCAGCGATCGGCTGTGGCAGCGGACCGGAATTACCGATGCACGTGGTGCATCCATACCCTACGAGGTTGAAGCGAAGCGTATTCAGCGCGTCCGTCACGCCGGCCTTGTTGAAGTAGTCGGTGACGACTTTCGATCCCGGCGCGAGGCTCGTCTTTACCCACGGCTTGGATCTCAGTCCTTTCTCGACTGCGCTGCGGGCGAGCAGCCCTGCGGCGAGCATCACGCTCGGATTCGACGTATTGGTGCAGCTCGTAATCGCGGCAATGACGACGGCTCCGTTACGCAGAGAGAATGTCTCGCCGTTCATCTCGACGGTTGGAGCGTGATGGAGGTCTCGAGGGTCTGGCGGAGATACCACCGCTTGAGCCGACGCCTGCGGATCTCCTTCGCTCACCATCGCCTTCTCAGCGAGAATGGGCCGAGGCGGCGCCGTACGATTCAAATCGGCGTCGAGGGCCTCGTGAAACATCGCTTTCGATTTTGCGAGAGGCACGCGGTCCTGGGGGCGCTTCGGGCCGGCGATGCTCGGCTCAATCGTTCCCAGGTCGAGCTCGAGATTATCGCTGAAGATCGGATCGGGAGTTTCGTCGGTGCGGAAAATTCCCTGCGCCTTGCAGTACGCTTCGACGAGCTTCACCTGCTGCTCGTCGCGTCCCGTGAATCTCAGATAGTTGAGAGTCTCGGCGTCGATCGGGAAGAAGCCCATCGTTGCGCCGTACTCGGGCGCCATGTTGCCGATGGTGGCGCGGTCTGCGAGCGAGAGAGAAGAGAGTCCCGCTCCGTAAAACTCGACGAACTTGCCGACCACCTTTTTCTTCCGCAGCAGCTCGGTGACTGTCAGCACGAGATCGGTCGCCGTCGCCCCGGGAGGGAGCTTTCCAAAAAGCTTGAATCCGACGACTTCCGGAATGAGCATCGATACCGGCTGCCCGAGCATGGCGGCCTCGGCCTCGATTCCGCCCACGCCCCATCCGAGGACGCCGAGCCCGTTCACCATAGTAGTGTGGGAGTCGGTGCCGACGAGCGAGTCGGGGTAGGCGACCAGCTCACCATCGTCATCGCGCACGAATACCGCCTGCGCGAGATATTCGAGATTTATCTGGTGGACGATTCCGGTGTCCGGTGGAACGACGCGAAAATTCCGGAGCGCCTTCTGTCCCCAGCGGAGGAATGCGTAGCGCTCCTGGTTTCTCTGGAACTCGAAGTCGGCGTTGATGAGCAGCGACGCCTCTGATCCATACTCATCCACCTGCACCGAGTGATCGATGACGAGATCGACGGGCTGAAGTGGATTGATCTTCCTCGCGTCGCCGCCGAGCTTGGCGAGCGCGTCACGCATGGCGGCGAGATCGACGACGGCGGGGACGCCGGTGAAATCCTGGAGCAGGACACGCGCGGTGCGGAATGCGATTTCCTTCTCGACTTTCCCACGGACGTCCCAGCCGGCGAGAGAGCGAATGTCGTCCGCTTTTACAAAGCGGCCGTCTTCGTTGCGGAGAAGATTTTCGAGGAGGATTTTCAGGCTGAACGGCAAGCGGTCGGAGCTGCCGTTGGACGGCTTGCTTAGCGAGTCGAGCCTGAAGATTGTGTAGGACTTGCCGCCGACGTCGAGCGCTGCGCGACTGCCGAACGAATTGGGGTGGGGCTGAGTCATCGTATTTTTCTGGAGCTGGCCGCTCAGGGAGCTGGCCGGTGGTGCGCGGAGCCACTGCCGACGGCACGCAGCCGAACGACAGGCTACCGTTAATCTAGCACATCTCGCCGCCTCGCTCTTGGCTATAATTCGGGGAGCGAAACCATCCCACCCGTGACGACAACGATGAAGCTATCCCGTCTCATTCCCGCCTTCTCGCTGCTTGCTTTCTCCGCCCCGCTTGCAGCGCAGGACGCCCTCACCACCCCGCCGTCGCGGATCACCACCCAGGAGATCGACGCCCACCTGCGCTTCCTCTCTTCGGATCTGCTGGAGGGCCGCGCGCCAGGAACACGCGGCGGAAGACTCGCCGCCGAATACATCGCCTCGCAGCTCGAGGCATTCGGACTGAAGCCCGGCGCCGCAGACAGCACGTATTTCCAGAAGGTGCCGATCAATATCGTCAAATCGGATCCGGCCACGATCAGCGTGAGGGTCACGGGAAAAGCCAATGCGACTCTCGTTTCGCCCAATGATCTCGTCGTATGGGCTGGCTCCGACGCCGCGGCGAGCGAGGCCAAAGGAGAGCTGGTCTTCATCGGCTACGGCGCGAATGCCCCCGAATATAAATGGGACGATTTCAAGAACGTTGACGTGCGCGGAAAAATCGTCCTCGTACTCGTGAACGATCCGCCCGCTCCCGCGACCGAGCCAAAGCTCTTCGGCGGAAACGCGATGACGTACTACGGGCGTTGGACCTATAAGTACGAGGAGGCGGAGCGTCGTGGAGCGGCGGGGATGCTCATCGTGCATCGCACCATTCCCGCGGGGTATCCGTGGCAGGTCGTCGTCTCGTCTAACGTCGGAACGCACCGCCTGCTCCCGCGCGATCCCAAGCTTCCGCCCGCTCTTGGCGTTCGCGGATGGATTCAGGACAGCTCTGCTATCGCGCTTCTCGCGCAGGCCGGGCTCGACCTGGAGACGCTTAGAAAAGCAGCCGAATCGCGAAGCTTCCGGCCTGTCTCGACGGGAATCATGATGGACATCTCGTTTAGCAATTCGGTCCAGCATCTCCAGACGGAAAACGTTATCGGCGTCGTCCGCGGGCTCGATCCCAAGCTGCGCGGTGAGAACGTCGTGTACAGCGCGCACTGGGATCACTTTGGAATCGGTCTGCCCGTGAACGGCGATTCGATCTACAACGGCGCCGCGGACAACGCGTCGGGGGTGGCTACCGTTCTAGCGATCGCGCACTCGGCTGCCGAAGGCGTGAAGCCCCGCCGCTCGCAGATGTTCCTTTTCGTGACCGCGGAAGAATCGGGACTGCTCGGCTCCGAGTATTTCGGACAGCACCCCCCGGTGCCGGCGACAAAGATCGTCGCCGATCTCAATATCGATGACCTCCGCCTCACGGGGCGGTTCAAGACTGTAGAGGTGCTCGGCATGTCGAAGAGCTCCCTCGGTCCAGCGCTCGCAGCCATGCTGAGACCGGCCGGAATAACCGTCGCGCCGGAAGCTCACCCCGAGCAGGGTCAGTTTTACCGATCGGACCATTTTTCGCTCGCGAAAGTGGGAATTCCGTCCATTGATGTGAAGGGCGGAATCGAGATCGAAAACCAGCCGGCTGGTTTCGGGAAAATGCACGCCGACGACTTCACCGCCCACCGCTACCACCAGCCGTCAGACGACTACGCGCACATCGCCAGTCTCGATGACGCGGCGCAGTTGGGGGAGATCGTCTACCGTTTCGGATTCCAGATCGCGAATTCCGAATCGATTCCGACCTGGAACCAGGACGCGGAATTCCGCGCGGCTCGCGAAGCGGCATTACGCAACAAGTGACCGATCCGCTCCTCGAGTATCGGAAGGAATTTCCGATACTCGAGCGCACCAACTATCTCGTCTCGAATTCGCTCGGGCCGATGCCTCGCACCGTGCCTGCGAAGCTCGCCGAGTACGGCCAGGATTGGGGTGATCTCGGCGTGAAGG
>JACDDT010000110.1 GCA_013816855.1 Gemmatimonadaceae bacterium | reverse complement strand
AAGAATAAGCAGGGATTCGGACAAGAAGTCCTCATTTACCTATGACGGACCGCAAAATGTCCTGTGCACCCCTGCCCCGATGTCCGGTGATGTCCGCATCCAACCGACACCGGAACCGACACCAAATAGCCCCTTGGATACCTCCGCGTTTATTCGGTCACGGAAACCGACGATAGCCTCCGCACACCGGTTCAATGAGAGTGATCAGGGGTATAGAGAGAAGGGTATAGATGACTTCCGCTCCCCCCGACTTCTGACACCGCTCCGGTAGGGATTTGCGCCGAGCTTTGTTAATTGTTGTATTGGCAGACGCGTGCCGACCATTGATTGGCGTAAACTAGAATCTCCCGTACTTTTCCAGTCAATGAGGACAATCGAGATGCTTCAAGCCGCGCTCGCAGACCGCTACACAATCGAAAGAGAGATTGGCGCGGGTGGAATGGCGACAGTCTATCTCGCGAGAGACCTGAGACACGACCGCGAAGTCGCGCTCAAGCTCCTCAAGCCCGAGCTCGGCGCCGTGCTCGGCCCTGAGCGGTTCCTTTCCGAGATAAGAGTCACCGCCAAGCTGCAGCATCCGAATCTCCTGCCGCTGTTCGACTCTGGTGAGAGCGACGTTCAGCTCTGGTACGTGATGCCGTACGTGCAGGGCGAGAGCCTCCGTGCGAAAATGGATCGCGAGCGACAGCTGTCCGTGCGTGAAGCGGCTTTTAGGAGTAAAGTCCGTGTTTTAGTGGATGGAATGCTGTGTTGGTTGCGTATTGAGCGAATTGTTCGCTCACTCACTTGCGCCGCAGTCGCCAATTCATGAGCTGGGATCTTCTTAAGGCGAGGAATGATTTCCGTTCGCCAAGGATCTAGTGCCGGATTCCGGTAGATAGAATAGACCTCGTTCCAGTTGTGAATTAGTCCCTGCTCCACGGCTTCCAGTTGATTGGTCTCTTTCCCGATACCGATGGTGCTTGTGGAAGGGTCGTTTGGAAAGAATGTTTCCGCATGAATAAAACACTATTCGGAATTGCACTCGTGATCGGCGGTGCGACGCAGCCGCCTCCTCTTGTCATAGAGCCGGCACCCGCACCCCCACTCCACTCCATAATTCCAGTGCCCGCGGCGATCGCGCTCAGTGTCACGGAACAACTTGTGATCGACAGCGGAACCTTCGTCGTCGTGGACAGGGGTGTTTCACCGGAAGTAAAAGCAGTTGGGCAATATCTCGTGCAGATGCTCTGGCCGTCGGCAAGTCCAAACCTGGTAAACTGGTCAGGGGATCAACCCGCGAGGGTTGGAAAACATATCAGGCTTATCGTGGAGACCGGTCGCCTCGAGCTAGGGGATGAAGGGTACGACCTTGGGATTCGGTCCGACGGGGTAACACTCAGGGCCCGTACACCTGCGGGACTTTTTCACGGTGTGCAGACGATCCGGCAGCTGCTCCCGCATTCGGTCGAGCATCCCGCTATGGTGGACCGCAAACTCTGGCTCCCAACGGGTAACATCACCGATACTCCGCGCTTCGAATGGCGTGGAATGATGCTGGACGTTTCCCGTCATTTCCTTCCGCCGGCGGACGTAAAGAAGTTTGTGGACGCGATGGCTTTGTACAAGCTGAACCGGCTGCACCTGCATCTCTCCGATGACCAGGGCTGGCGGATCGAGATCAAGTCGCGGCCGAAGCTCACTGCTATCGGCGGAAGCACCAAGGTCGGGGGCGGGCCGGGTGGGTTCTACACGCAGGAAGAGTACAGGAACCTCGTCGCATACGCGGCCAGCCGGTTCATCACCGTCGTTCCCGAAATTGACATGCCCGCCCACACGAATGCAGCGTTGGCGTCATATCCGGAGCTGAATTGCGACAAGATCGCGCCGCCACTCTACACAGGTATCAGTGTCGGCTTCAGTGCGCTGTGCGTAGACAGTGCGGCAGTGCTCCGCTTCGTTAAGGATGTGGTGCGCGAAATCTCGGCGATGACACCGGGAAATTATTTTCACGTCGGCGGCGATGAAGTGAAGAAACTCACGCACGCGCAGTACATCAGGTTCATCGAGAGCGTGCAGCAGGTGGTGAATGCAAACGAGAAGCGGATGATTGGATGGGCCGAGATCTCCCCTGCTGCACTGGTGCCGGGCACGATCGTGCAGAACTGGATCAGGGACTCCTCGTTCGTGCACGCCGCGCGCGGAGGCAAGATCATCATTTCGCCATCCACGCGTGCCTACCTCGACATGAAATACGACAGCACGACGATCCTCGGCCAGAACTGGGCGGCGTACATCGAGGTTAAGGACGCCTACGACTGGGACCCGGCGACATTCATTCCCGGCGTTCCGGAAGCTTCGATCCTGGGAGTGGAGGGACCGCTCTGGTCCGAGACAACGATGACGCGGGAAGACTACGAGCTCCTCGCGTTCCCTCGGCTGATTGCGCTCGCGGAAGTGGGCTGGTCACAGAGTGCGCTGCGGAAGTGGGAGGATTTTCGAATCCGGCTGGGGGCGCATGCGAAGCGTCAGGCGGCGCTGGGACTCAACTTTTACAGGTCATCGCAGGTGCCCTGGGTGCACTGAACCGCAAGGACCAACCGTTCATTGGCGTGTTCTGGAATCTCCCGTACCTTTCCGGTCAATGAGTACGAACGAGACCCTCCCCGAGAGAGCCGCTACATGAAGACGTATCACCTGACGCGGTTAATTGTCGTCCTCGCGACCGTCGCCATCGCTGCTGCGTGCACAAAGCGACAAGCCCTTCCGCGCTTGCAGTCGAAAGTACTCAGTGCGGCTCAGTCCCTGATACCCTCGCAGCAGGTTGCGCACCTCGACATACAGCAGGCATACGAGCCGATGGTGGTCCAGCATCCGGGCGGAGATCTCTTCGTCTCCGGCGCCGGAGAACCGTTTGTCAGCGACAGTGAGTATTACGCTAGACCCAGCTACTGGGACTCGTTCCGGCGCGATCGCCTCTGGAAAAGCCACGACAATGGTGCGACGTGGTCACGCGTCGACCTGGGTCCGAGTGCAGAGGGGGTGATCGGAAATTCGGACATGGACCTGGCCGTAGCGCCCGATGGCACGCTGTACTACGTCTCGATGACCTGGGTCGAAACCATCGGCGAGGGGCAGCAGATCGCCATCGGGGTGAGTCGCGACATCGGTGAAACGTGGAGGTGGAACGTGCTCTCCAAGCATCGTTACGACGACCGGCCCTGGGTTGACGTGGCGCGGGACGGGACGGTGCACGTCGTCTGGAATGACGGCGAAGGCGTTCAACACGTCGTCAGCCGCGATGCGGGGGCGACATGGAGCCAGCCCGCGCTCGTATACCGTCACGCGGGCTCGAGTCATCTCGCCGTAGGACCGAATGGCGAAGTGGCAGTACGTCTGATTCCCTGGGCGGCCAGTCACAACTTCCGTAATCCTGCAGTGGATGCTATCGCCGTCAGCACCGACGCGGGAGTTCACTGGAAATTGTCTCCCGCACCGGGTCAGCGAAACTGGGGAACGTGGCGCGTGGGCGCCGTGCATTCACGCCTCGACGATGGCGCTGAAATGTTTACAGGCGACAGGGCGACGAGGCGCTCCTCCGGAACGGGGATACCGCGCTGGGTCGAGCCGCTGGCGTGGGATGGCGAGGGCCGCCTGTACGCGTTGTGGGCCGAGCCGACCGGCATGTGGCTCGCGCAGTCCGCCGATCGCGGCACGACATGGGACAAGTGGCAAATTGTTCAGAGCAGCGCGCGCTGCTACTACCCGTACGTCGTCGCCCACGGTGACGGAGAACTTGCCGCGAGCTGGCACTGCGGGGAGGGCGACGCGCTTCGCTGGCAGGCAGCGCAAATAACAATGGGCCACGGCGGCGCGCCGCCGCGTGTCATGGTGTCGTCACCGTTGGAGCTAGACGCTTTCGAACCTGATGGCTTACGACACGACGGCGTGCGCCGCGCAACGGCGGGCGAGTACCTCCCGCCTGTATTCCTGCGCGATGGGTCGTTCGGCGTAGTCACACCCATGCAGGGGACGGTTCGGAATGGCTTCACCTGGTGGCGCTTCGAGTCACGCTGATTTGCATCGCCAACG
>JACDDT010000034.1 GCA_013816855.1 Gemmatimonadaceae bacterium | reverse complement strand
GGTCCGTTTATCGCACCGGATCCGTTCAGGGACAGCAGATGTCCCCACGCATCGGGCGCAAAGCGTCCCTTCTCGTGCGGGCCCATCACCCGGAATGTCGTCGGAGCGTTAAGTCGTTCGTCCATTAGTCCTGTTTATTCCTTTAAAAAGCCGCCGCGATGCGGGCGACCTCGGTTATCAATTCTTCTTTTGAGAGCGTTTCTGCGTCCACAACGTAATCGGCCTTCTCGTACTTATCCCGCCGCGCCGAATACAGCTCCCTGAGCTTCTCCAGCGGATCTCCGGCGGCCAACAGCGGCCTCTCGGAAATACGGCGCAGCCTATGGAAAACGGCCTCAGGAGTAACTCTAAGGTATATGGTACGTCCAGTCCCCCCCAAAAGTTCGGGCATCCCCGGTTGGCAAATCCAGCCTCCGCCGGGTGCCACGATCATTCCGCTCGACGCTTTGAGGGAACGGGTTAGGCCTATCTCGAGCTTTCGGAAATAGCTCTCGCCAAGCTCTGAAAAGATGGCGGCGATCGTCTTTCCTTCGCGGCGCACGATCTCATTGTCGAAGTCCAGAAAGTCGCGGCCAAGAGATTTCGCGACGCGGCGCCCCACCGTCGATTTCCCGGCGCCGGGTAAACCGACAAGGATCGCGTGTGGAACGCGCCGATCACCGGTCGCGCCGCTTTCCGAGGTATTCGACGTAACCATCGTAATTTCGCTTCGACTCGGCGAGTGAGTCGCCGCCGAACTTCTCCAAAAACGCATCGGCGATAACGAACGCCATCATCGCCTCCGAGATCACTCCCATCGCGGGCACTGCGGTGACATCGCTTCTTTCAGCGACTGCGGTCGCGCCTTCCCTCGTTGTCATCTCAACTGTCGCGAGGGGGCTCATCAGCGTGCTGATTGGCTTCATCGCAACCTTGGCTACGATAGGCTCGCCATTGGTGATTCCGCCTTCGAGGCCACCGGCCCGATTGCTCCTCCGCCGGACCCCGCTCGCACGCCTCGCATCTGCGTCGATTTCATCGTGCGCTTCCGACCCTTTGAGCCGTGCCGCTTCGAAGCCGAGGCCGAACTCGACCCCCTTCACGGCATGGATGGACATCAGCGCGCGGGCGAGCCGGCCATCGAGCTTTCTCTCCCACGATACGTGCGAACCGAGCCCGACCGGAGCTCCTTCGCAAACAACCTCGCAGATCCCGCCGAGTGTGTTGCCCGCAGCTTTGGCGTCGTCGATGCGGCGAATCATTTCCGCCTCGGCGACGGGATCGAGAGTACGAAGCTGCGACGCGTCAGCGGCAGCATTTATGTCCCGCGGCATTTCCTTTGGGCGATTCGCATCTACTCCGCCAAGGTGGATTACGTGACTCCCGAAAGTGATTCCGAATTCCGTGAGAAACTTTTTGCAGATGGCGCCCGCCGCGGTGCGCGCGGTCGTCTCGCGGGCGGAGGCGCGCTCAAGAATATCGCGCGCGTCGCTCCTGTCGTACTTGAGCATTCCCGAAAGGTCGGCGTGTCCGGGCCGAGGACGCGTCACCGATCGCTTGCGCCCGGGATCGCCGTGACGCGGAGCGGGATCCATTATCTCCTGCCAGTTCTTCCAGTCCGCGTTCCGGGTAAGCATTCCGATCGGGGAGCCGATTGTCTCACCCGCTCGCACGCCCGAGATCAGTTCCACCGCGTCGGACTCGATCTTCATGCGCCTGCCGCGTCCGTAGCCCTGCTGGCGTCGGGCGAGCTCACGGTCAACGTCAGACGCGACGAGCGGCACGCCCGCGGGGATTCCCTCGAGAATGCACATCAAAGCCTGGCCGTGCGATTCGCCGGCGGTTGTGAAACGAAGCATTTCGGTGATTCTCTACCCCTCAATGCACAAGCCCGGCTGTTGACCGGGCTCGGCGAAGAACATCGTAATGCGCGAGGAAAGTATCAGGGACAACTGGTCGTAAACGTATTCGGAAGTCGCGCGACGACAACCCCGCGAGCAGTTACCCCGATGAGCATAAGCTCGCCCGTGGTCGGACGCAGCGCCGCCTTGATCGGTCCGATGATTGGATCACGGATTGGAATGCTCCCGACGAGCTGGTAGCAGCGCGTATCGTAGATCTCGATGTTCGGCTGCGCCGAAGCTGCGAAGGCGAGACGGCTCGTGAGGGGAAACGAATTCGGGCCCGTGTTGAGGGGATGGAAATCGAATCCGGAATTCGAAAGAGTCGTTTGGAGCAATCCCTGAAGCCTGAGATTGGGATTGAAGATGTAAGTAGAATCGCCGCGTACACCGCCGAGTGATCCGTCGAAGTTGATTCCGACACCGCTGACCTGCTGGAAAGTATTTGCTACCTGGTCGGAGACCGCCGCTGCCCCGGTGACCCCCTTGTCGATAACGGGAGTCTGGAGAGCGACGGCGACGCCATTGCCGTCCAACGCAGTCGTCTGAAATCCGGGATTCACATCGAAGCCCATTGCCCGGCTGCCCAGGAGCGCGCCGCCCTCTCCCATTATCGCGCGCTGAAAGTTGCCTGAGTTCCGAAGGAAAGTGGTGTCACGGAAAGCGATCTCGGGAAGCCGGACAACGAGGGAGAATTTCCGCGCCGCGAGTCCGGTGCCTACCGTCTGCGAGTACGGCACGAGAGTCACAG
This sequence comes from Gemmatimonadaceae bacterium, assembly GCA_013816855.1. Lineage (GTDB taxonomy): Bacteria > Gemmatimonadota > Gemmatimonadetes > Gemmatimonadales > Gemmatimonadaceae > UBA4720. Next base: position 20,167 of record JACDDT010000034.1, on the reverse strand, counting down.
AGTCGCCCGTATTGGCATCATACCGAACAATCTCGAGCGTGTCGGCTCTTCCTGCCGCTTGCCCCACCGCCTGCTCGTAGAAGAAGTGGGATTTCTGGTAGTCTATGGTGGGCCGCGAGAGATTTTCCCAGCGTATCGTGCCGTTCCGCTTGTCGAACGGAGAGGTCTGGCCGGGAGTCGGAGTCGTCGTGTACGTGAGAATGACATCGCCGCAAGCACCCGCTCCGCCATCTTTGCAGGTAGTTCCTATGTACTGTGGACGATCACTGAAATCGAATTTGGTGCGCTGCTGGAAGTCCAACCCGTTAGCGGTCGTCGACTTCACCGTTGTGATGCCGTACACGATGATATTGGGCAGCGCATAGCGTTTGACTTCAAGCCCTGTGGCGCCCCCGTTAAGGTTGACGTAGCTGATGTCGGTGCCGCCGGAATTCGCGATGAGCAAGGTGTCGGTCACACTTCCGTTGCGAGCCGCAGGTCTCACCGTTATTCCCCATGGCCGCGAGCCGACATCAACCGCCTTCCTGAACGAACTGTCAGCGAGATTGAACACTTCAACCTGGTTGCGAACGATGTTCGTGAGGTACAGCCTGTCCTTGCCAGCGTGGTAGTAGGCGTCTGCCACAACACCGCCAAGGGGAAGCGGCCGCGTCACACCTGCAACGACGATCACCGTATCCGTCCTGTCGGCGCCATTCGCCAGCTTGGCGTAGGAGCGGGTGCCGTTGGAGTTCCGCGCAAAACCCTGCACGTAAATCGTGGTCGGGAACGTCGTGAACGGCAGCTTCATCGTGAACGTCTTAATTGCCGACGTGATCTGCCCACTGGACGTAATTGAGTCGATTACGCGAAGGGTTTTCGTTGTGTCGCGAATCTCATAGCCGAGCGCAGTAATGCCGGCCTGATCGCTGGCCTCGACGTGAATCGTGTCCGTGACTTCCACCCTTCGCGTCAATCCGAAATTGACGGTGGGGACCGAGTTCGACTGTGCGGCGGTCTGAACCGTAATGGTAATTGCCGGGCCGTTGGTTTTCGTACCCAGCGAGTCAATGATAAACGGCGTGATGAGCAGGGCTCCCGGAGTCGCGTTCGCGGGAATGGTTACGGTGTCCTGAAAAGCGAGCGAGTCGCGCAGCGGTGTATTGAAGAGCAGAGAATCCGCACGTGTCACCGCGCCCGTGGTGGTGAGCCCGATCGATTTGATGCGCACGCCGGACTTGCCGCTGACCGAAACGATGATCGACTTCCCTACGACTGCGAATGTTCCGGACGCAGGGCTGGTGATCTTCACGTCAGGCGGCGCGAGATTTCCGACTGTCAATGAGAGCGTATCGACGCGCGAGACGTTGCCTGCCCCGTCCACAGCGGAGGCGGTTACGAATACCGCAGATCCGCGCGGCACGGATGCCGGTGCGAGAAGCGAAAAGGGAATGCTGACATCCGTATTCGCGCTCGTGAAGGTAGTGTCGAAAATTTTCGTCAATCCGCCGCTCACTGCTACGTGAATGGACTTGATGCCGAGGTTGTCTTTGACCCCTACGGTGAACGCGACGACGGAGTCGGAATTAACGCCCTTGGTGAGTGAAACGGTCGGCGGGTTCTTGTCGCCCGTTACGCTCGACGCGGTTGAATCACTGCACGCGAAGGCCGCGGCGATCGCAATCGCGGCCGCTAGTCCGGTTACGAGCCGGGACGCCTGAACTGAAGAGATTTGACGATTCACAAAATCACGGAGATGGCGGAGGTGACAGAGTGACGGTCTGCCTGTCACCGTTGTCGATGATGTGCGGGGTGACGAGAATAAGCAGATCGCGTTTTTCGTCGGCGGTCCGGGTCTCTCCGAATAACCTTCCAATCAGCGGAAGATCCACGAGAATCGGAATTCCAGATTTCGACGAGGAAGTCTGAGTGACAGTGAGCCCGCCGATAACGGCGGTTTCGCCGTCGGCGACGAGGAGCTGAGTGTCGCCGCGCTGCTTGCCGAAGATGAAGCCGACATCCGACGCCGCGAGCTGTGCGTCGGAGTTCTCGGCGTGAATCTCGAGGCGGATCATGCGGTTGTTAGTAATGTGCGGCGTGACCGTAAGGATGATTCCAACTTCCTTGAGCTGGACGGTCGCACGCGGAATCTGGTTCTGATTCGCCGTCCCGCCGCCGGTGTTGGCAGTACTGGCGTCGAGAACGCGAATGGGAATTTCCTGGCCTACGAGAATCGACGCCGCGCGGTTATCGAGTGTGACCACACTCGGCTCAGCCTGAAGATCTGCGAGACGTACTTCCTGCAATGCGTCGAGGAAGCTCGTGAGCTGGAACTTTCCGAGCGTCGTCGAGAAGACTACGCTCAGGGCCGGATTCGTCACCCGGGAATTCGCGTTCGCAATCGCGGAGAGCGCGTTGCCGCCCAGCAGGATACGGTCGCCGTTGAAAGGCTGTCCGCCGCCAAGCGCGTCCGGAACCCCGTCGCCGTTGGTGTCCACCGGTCCCAGCGTGCTTGGATCCGTTCTCTTCACGAGCTGGCTGAAGAACTGGTCTGCGCCAGTTCCGAGATCGTAGGAGAGTCCGATGTCTTCGATGTTGGTGCGGTTGACGAATATGATCTTCGCCTTGATGGCGACCTGTGGCGGACGCACGTCGAGGTTTCGCACGTAGCCGAGAACATCGGCGAGGCGAGTGGCGGTTTCGGTGATGATGAGCGTGTTCGTCGCGCTATCCGCGGCAACGGCGCCGCGTGCGACACAGCTCGTGCTCTGATTCGCCGTGGGGCCCGATTCAGGTACCGACGTATTCTGGAGGCAATCCTTCTGAAGCAGCGCCTTGACTGTAGGCATGAGCGACGCCGCGTTTGCGTAGTTGATCGAGACCATCTGGGTAACGAGCGGCTCCGACGACTGCCGGGCAGCGATGTTCTTATAAGAGTCGACCGTGATGATCCCCGAGGATGGATCCTCCGACGCCGCGAGTCCCTGACCCTGGAGGATTGCGCGAAGCGCGATGTCCCAAGGCTGATTCCTGATCTCGGCGGTGACCGTTCCGGTAACATCCTTGCCGACGACGATGGTCCGTCCGGCGAAAGTCGCAAAGGATGCGATCACATCGCGGATATCCGTATCCTGGAAATTCACAGTGATGCTCGGCTGCTGGGACGGCTGCTGCTGGAGCGACAGTCTCGAGGGCGCGGGATCGGACGTGCTTCCGAGAGGCGAGTTATCCGACTCGGATGTTGCGATCGCTGCGTCTCGCGCGGCGGTCGTTCCCGATTTCCAAGCTGCGAAGTCTGCGCCCGCTCCGGAGATCGCCACTCGGACCTCGTTCGCGCTGCGCTTAACCTGATAGGGATGGACACCGTCCAGCTCGATTACGACGCGAACGACGTTCGCGCGAAATTGCGAGTAGCGGACGTTGGTCACGCCGCCGCGCGAGACTCGATCGTAAGCGCTGCCGGGCATGTCGAGCGTCGCGCCCTTGAGGTCCACGACGACTCGCGCTGGACTATCGAGTGTGAAATCCTGCACGTCGACAGCGGCATCCACTCCGATGATGACCTCAGCGCGTCCGCTCGCCGGAACGACGCTGACCGACCGGACGCTTGTGGCGGCGGACGGAAAGAGGAGAAGTGAAACGATAGCGGCAACCGGCCGAGAGAGCATCATTGAGGCGGCCTTGTCTTGGTGGTGTCAACCATGTTCAGGGTTTCCTGACGGCTGTATCCGAATTCTTCTATGGTGAAAACGACTTCTTTTTCGCGAATGGAAGCGACCCGCATCCGGCCTAAAGTCTGGCCGACTCGGACGCGGTACTGCTCCTTAGACGTGAGATCACGTAAAACCGCAACAGAATTGTGCCCAAGGGGGTCGAAAGCCACGGCAACGAGCTTGAGCTCGGTGAGAAGCGGGCGCAGCTCCGAAGTGTTCATGAGCGAGGCGAACGGATCGCGCCGGCCCCCCGCGTCATAATTGAAGACTTCGCGGTTTATCAGAACCTGATGCGTGGTATCCGACGCCGCGCCTAGAGTTCTCGCGGAGTCCGCCACCGCGCTTTTCGGTGCGGAAGCGCTCTGAGTGAGGAGAGATGCGGTGGGCACTACGAGGAGGGCCGCCAGAATAAGCGGGATCCGCTTCAGTTGCTTCATCGTTTCGGCTCCGATCGTACGTAAGGCGTTGTGCGTGCGACGTATGTCTGTACTTGGAAGTTCGTGTCGAGAAGCGACTTGTCTTTCTTCGCTTTCTTGGTCTTATCTGCCGCATTGTGCGCTTTCATTTCGAGGGTCACCGGCGCGACGATCCGGCTCAGACTTCCGACATTGCTCAGGAACTGGCCAACCTCGTGGAACCCGCCGATGACTGACATCTTGTAGCGGTAGGTATCGAACTGCTCTCCCGGAAGAACGGGAAGCGGCTCGACGCCTGCGAGTTCCAAACCTACGCGCCGCGCCGAAGTCGAAATGTCGTCTAGCAGCGCAGGCACTTCGTTCCCTGTTGGGACGAGCTGCCGCATGACCTTGAGACTCCCGGCGTACTCATTCGCCTCGTTTCTCAACCGATCAAGACTTCCCTGCGCAACGTCACGGCTCGCTTGCTTGTTCGCTACTTCGAGCGAGTCGACGTGCAGAGCGGTAGCGCCGAGCTCTTCGTTTTTCGGAGTGTAAATGAAATACACATATGCCGCGAGGAGCGCGGCGGCGACAACCGCGAGCGCGACGAGCGACTGCTCGCGCTTCGTCATGTTTGCACCGATCGCCATTAGGTTCCCCCCGCCGAAACCACGAGTGGAATTGTCTTGATCATGTATGGCGGGGGCTTCTGCGTCTCCGCCTCGAGCGTGAACTCGGTGACTTCCTTTCCTTCATTCACGACAAGATCAGACCGCGTTAGCTGAACGTTTTGAACGAACGGAGATGCCTCGAGCGCGCGGATGAAGCGCGTGAGTGCCTGAATGTCGACGGTATTGCCGGTGAGTTTGAACTTCACCGACTGCGCCTGCGCGAGGAGCGAATCTGCCCTCAGCCTTTTCTCCTTTTCCCTCGCGGCTTTCGACTTCGACTTATCGTCGCCACTCGACGACTTCTGGGTCGTATCTGCCGCAGCGGCGCTCGGCGGAATACTCGTCTGCGCAATTGCCGTCAGCCAGGTGTACGGGGGCATTGCCGCACTGATTTCCTGCATCACGTGCGACCAGATATAACGTGTGTCGTCGATTGACTTGATGATCGCGAGCTGCGCAAAGAGTGAATCTCGCGTCGATTCCGCTTTCACTTTTGCGGCAAGCACGGCGCTATACCGCGAGGAATCATCGACCGCCTTTATGCGGCGCTCTTCGAGATCACCGGCAACGCGGTTCTGATGCAGATACAGGAAGGAGAGCAGCCCGAGCGACGCTACTACAGCGCCGATCGCGCTCATCAAATATTTGTCGCCGCCCCACTCGCTCGCACTGGCGAGCATGTCGGACGCGCGCATGCCTCCGGCAGCCTTGCTGCGTCGCCCCGCGCCGGGAAGAAGATTGATTTGAATCATCGCGTCGCTCTAATTCTGGCGGAGAGCGAGGCCGATCGAGAGCATCAAGAGCGGCGCGACTTCATCTGTAACGAGCGATTCGAGCGCATCCTGCCGCACTTGAATGTTCGCGAGAGGATTCGCCAGCTCGACGGGCTTTCGTGCACGCACACCCAGCGATTCCCCAAGTCCCGGAGCGCGGGCGCCCCCACCGCACAAATAGATTGACCGCACGTCGGTGTCGCCCTTCTTGAGGGTCGGCGCGAGAAACGCCATCGCCCGATCCAGTCCGGTCGCGATTTCGTCGGTGCGTCGCTCGATGACGGAATCGAGTTGCGGTGAGCGATCGAAGCCGCGGATTAAATCTTCGGCATCCGACGCAGTGAGACCATGCTCGCGCTGCAAATCCTCGCGCAGCCGGCGCGTGCCGAAAGGAAGATCGCGGGTGAGCACCGGTACACCGGCGTCGAGAATGTTGATGTTCGTTACTTCGTGGCCGATGTTGACGAGGCCGACGAGGCCGCGCATGGCGGCGGGATAATTGAGCTCGAACGCATTGTGAAGCGCGAACGCGTCCACGTCGACGATGCTCGCCGTAACTCCCGCTTCTGCCAGAATGCGAAGCTTTGCCTCGACGAGATCACGCTTCGCCGCCACGAGCAGGACGCTCATCTCTTCACTGGGCGGACCGTCAGGATCGAGAATTTGAAAATCGAGCTCGACCGACTCGACGTCGGGGACATGCTGCTCCGCTTCCCACTGCATCAGCTCGCGCGCCTGCTGCTCCTTCACACGCTCGGTTTGAATCCGCTTAATGATGACATCTCTGCCGCCGACCGCGGTGACTACGCTTTTCACGTTCGTCCCCGCGGACTGAAGCGCGGTGCGAATTGTTTCCGCGACGATACCCGGATCCATAACCTCGCCCTCGACGATTGCGTCGGGAGGCAGCGGCGCGATCGCCACCTTGGCGAGCTCCGGAGCCCCGCGCGAGTGGTCGACGACTGCGACCTTTACGAGGCCGGATCCGATATCGAGACCGACAGTTGTTCTATTGCGGCCGAACAATGCCATGGACAATGGGCAAAAGAAGGCGGCCGATCCTTACCAGGCCGCCCTAAGACACGATTGAGCGGTGGCGAGGTAACGCCTTGAGGCGTCTCAAAATAGCTCCGACCACGACCGCTCCACCAAGCGCAAAAGTGACACTTTACCGGCGGAATCAGAAACACGACGTACAAGCAGGCCGACCCGCCGGCGGACCACGGGCGCCTGATTCGGCATTTGCCCTCCCTGCGTTGCGTCTGCGATGACCCAGTAAACGGCGGAATCGAGCCGAATCAAGGTGGTCGCCACTGTCATGTCACCGCTCCCGGAGATGTGGGACACGCTCTGCGCTGTCTCGAGCGAATCAACTTCCCCGGCGGCCCATCCACTCAGATCAGTTTCTATCGCCGATTCCGCTGCGTAGAGCGCTAGCTCACCGAATCGAATGTTTCCGGAGGTGCGCGTCTCTTCGGTCGTGGCGGCGAATGCTCCTACAATCAGTGCGCCGAGCAGAACGACCGCGATGAGGGCGCCAACGAGGGCAAAGCCGCGCCTTTTCAGGGTCGATTCCGAAGAGAGACCGAGGTGCTGGCGGAATCCCTGGCAGACTTTGGTGCGCCATCGATCGAGACGGCAATGGGACTCAGCGCCCTCGCCGTGATCTGAACGCGGGCGAGGCTGACTGCGCCGGTTCCAGCCACCACCTGCCCCGACTTGTCGAAGTATCGAAGTAACAGACCGGTGCGCGAAGTGTCGGCGTTGTATGGCTGGTAGTAGCCGCTAACGGGCTGAATCGAACCGCATGCTGAAGGACCTATAGCGTTGCACCGGCGATATCCGAGGTACCACTTCGCGTCGGATGATTTATAAAGACTGTAACGACCGCGCCGGATGAAACGAACCGGTTGGCCGGCGGTGAGCGCGGCGGGCGGCGTCGAAAGCGTCACCACGTATGATGAGCTGCCACCATTTCTGAATGCGGATGGGATCGGGCACGCGGTCGAAACTGCGCGCGAAGCGACGGCGCGAATGCGGTAGCGCTCCCAAGTGGCGGGAGTGCTCGACTCGCCGCGATAAATGAGCAAAAGGTCGCCTGTGTCCGGAACTGCGAGCCATGATGTCATCGACGACGCGGAGGCGAGCGGTGCGAGACCGACATCGATTGACGTCGGCGTACCGCAAACCACCGAGTTCCCGAGATTGGTGAAGAGCTCGACGGCGGAATCCGAGAGCAAACGAATGGTGTCGGCGGAGGATGCGCCTCGAAATTCCTCCGCGAGGATGGTTACCCCGTCGCGCACGCCGCGCTGAACGTCCACACGCTCGCTAACCGCTCGATAAAGCTGCTGATGCCGGGTCAGCGTCGCCGAGACGAGCCACGTGCTGATCGCCATGATTCCGAGGACGCAGATAATCTCGATGAGCGTAAACCCGGGCCGTTGAATCATTGTCCGCATGGGAAAACCGCCGAGTAGGTATCGGTTCTCATGCCTCCAGCGGCAGTGTAAGTCACCCTGTCAACGACGGACACTCCACTTGGCGCGGGTGAAACGGACCAAGACGACTGGAATCCGTCGCGCGTATCACTGCCGCTTTGCGCAGTGCATGAAAGGGTGCGGAGTGTCTCGAGCCGTGCCGAAGCTGCGCGCGCCGCGCGCTCACGCGCTGCCGCGACCGCAAGTGAACGAACGATTATAGCCGTCGTTGCCGCGAAGCCAAGCGCGCCGACGGAGAAGATGAAAATCGCGAAAATGGTTTCGATGAGAGTGAAGGCGCGGCGTGACCTCATTCGCCAACTAACGCACAACTGTGCGCGTGGCAGGAATCCGCATCCTCCCGCGTCGAATCCATTAAACGCAAAAAAGGGGGGCGCGTCGGCGCCCCCCTTTTTGCTCGTCCGGCCGCTAGGTCAGGTGCAGGTGATCACACCGGCAGAGGACATAGCGCAGGTCTTGGTCGTGAGCGCGTGCGTCGCAGCGGCTGACCAGCCGTTCGGGTTGGTCGTTGCTGTGGCGGTTACGGTAACGTTCTGAGAGGGCGTAAATCCAACCGCGGATCCGTCGCCTGAGAAGTAACGGCCGCCGCTGTCTGCAGCGTAGCTCTCCTCATGAGTGGCAAGGTTGCGAAGGTCGGACTTCATCGCGGCCAGGTACGCCTTGTCCTTGGTGTTGGCGAACTTCGGAATCGCAATCGCGGCCAGGATGCCGATGATCACAACGACGATCAGAAGCTCGATAAGGGTAAAACCCTTTCTGCTGCGCAGCATGCTCCGCTCCTTAGGTACGTGGGTCGAAATGACCTGTTCGTGGTAAAGCGACGGAAAGACGAGCGGTTTCAGGAAACGCAACGCGAAGGCCATCTCCCGCACGCCGGCTAAGATGCTGCGGCACTGACGCTTGCAAAAAAGCGAAGACCCGCACACGCCGGTGAACTGCCGCATCTTGCAAATTTTCTTGCAAAACGCGTCGGTTCCGAAGCGTTTTTCAACTGCCTATGCCAAACCGGGCAAGCTTCCGATATAGGGTCGACGGGTCGATTCCCAGCACTTCAGCCGTCCGCGATTTGTTGCCGCCCTCGCTCTCGAGAACCCATTTGATATAAGCACGCTCGATTGTGTCGAGCGTCGGATTTGTCTGCGGCTCGTCGTTCACGAAAGGCTTTGCTGCCCGGTCGAGGATTCGCTCGGGAAGCGTCTCACGCGTAATTGCACTTCCTTTCGTAAGTATCGCCGCGCGCTCCAAGGCATGCTCTAGCTCGCGCACGTTTCCAGGCCACGAGTATTCTGCAAGCGCGTCCACGGTCTCATCAGCGAGGGTTTTTTGTGGCTGGCCGGTCTGCTCAGCGGTCCGCTTGAGAAAGAAATCCGCGAGAAGTGGAATGTCGTCCTTCCGGTGCCGAAGGGGCGGCAAAGAAATGGAGATGACGTTTAGCCGGTAGTACAAATCGGTTCGGAATTCTCCTCGGCGGATCTCATCTTCCAGATCGCGGTTCGTCGCGGCGATGACTCTGGCGTTTACAGGAATGGTCTCGGTCGCTCCGACGGGAATCACTTCCCTCTGCTGAAGCACGCGGAGAAGCTTCACCTGTGTCGCCGGTGTGGTCTCGCCGATCTCGTCGAGGAAAAACGTTCCGTGCGTCGCAGCGGTAAATAGTCCCGCTTTGTCTTTGACGGCGCCTGTAAAGGAACCTTTGACGTGCCCGAAGAGCTCGCTCTCGAGCAATCCCTCGGGGAGTGCTCCGCAGTTAATGGAAAGGAACGGTCCCGAGGAGCGCTCGGAAAGCTCGTGGATATATCGGGCGACGATCTCCTTACCCGTTCCGGATTCGCCCTGTAACAGGACGGTGGACTCTGTTCCCGCAACGGATTCGGCGACGTGGAGCGCGTCAAGCCAAAGCTTGCCTCCACCGATTGGCCGGCCGACACGATTGCGCTTGCGGGCTTCCTGCTTGAGCGATTTGTTCTCAACCTTCAGCGTGCGATTCTCAACCGCGCGCCGCAGTATGGCGACGAGCTCGTCGTTGCGAAATGGCTTCTGGATGTAATAGAAGGCACCGTTGTTCACGGCTTGAATGGCGGATTGCAAACTCGCTTGTGCCGTCATGAGAATCACCGCTGCGTCGGGATCCTGACTCCGCGCGGCGGAAAGCACGTCCAGGCCGTCCACGTCCGGCATGCGCACGTCGCTGAGGACGATCCCGGGTTTCAGCTCCGCAATCTGCTCCAGGCCGCGCTTGCCGCCGAGTGCGGTATGCGGCGTAAATCCCTCGCTTCGAAGCAGGATCTGCATCGTCTCGAGAATGCCTGCTTCGTCGTCAATGACTAAAACTGACGGCCTATTCAGCTCAGGCATTTGTCACTCTCGACGCCGGAAACTCACTACCCGCCAAACGGGGAAGCACGATTGTGAAAACGGTGCCGGAGTCACTGCTGTCGACAAGAACGAACCCGTGGTGCGATTCGATCGCGCGATGAACGATGGAGAGTCCCAAACCGCTTCCGTGCTCTTTTGTGGTCACGAACGGCTCGAAGAGACGTTCGCGAATCTGGCTTGGAATTCCCGGGCCGGAGTCGCTCACCTTCAGCATCACCGCGCCGCGACCGAAACTTGCCTTGTCTGCAGGCAGCTGCTGCGGTGTAAGCTCGCCGCCTTCCATCCTCACTTCGCCGCCGGGCAGGGACGCCTGGGCCGCATTGAGAAGAAGATTAAAGATCGCGCGGTGGAGTAAATCATCATCGCCAACGACGACCAGCGGTGACGAAGGAAACACCGAAGTGAGCCGAACGCCTTCGGGTTTCCCCGGATTCGCGTCGACGAGAGCTGCAGCCTGCGCCGCGATCTCGCGGAGGTCTATTCGCTTCGCGCGGGTTATGCCGGTGCGGGCAAAATCCAAAAACTCGGAGAGGAGCCGTGAAAGCCTGTCGGATTCCCTCTGCACCAAATGCGTCAGCGTCTTCGTGTCCTCCGCATTCGGCTTCCCTGCCAGCAGCTCGGCGGCGCTCCGAATTGACGCCAGCGGATTTTTTATCTCGTGCGCGAGGGATGCGCTGAGCTCGGCGACCGCCTCCAGCCGCTCGGCACGGGTATGGAGCCTCTCGATGTCCGCCTCGCGAAGTCGGAATGCCGCGAGCTCCGCCGCCATTTCCTCTTTGCCCGATTCCGCTTTACGTAACCGCGCAGCAATTACTCCCGACCCTAGCGCGACTACCCCGAAGACGCCGATCTGGAGAATTACGGAGGAGTTGTATCCGGAATGTCGTGCGATGAGAGAGTCGGCGAGGTATAGCGCATCGCCGAGCGCTGCAATGAGGAGGACACCGCCGGAGGGCAGCAGCAGTGCGCTGACGGCGATGACGAGAATGTAGAGCGGCGCGAGCGGCGACGGGCCGGTAACCTGGGTCACGTGTACTACGGCGGTAACCACGAGCAGATCGAAGATTACCTGGAGATAGAAAAAATTCGTGCTCTTCGGCTCGGATTGGCCGCTCGTGTAGGCGATCGACGCCGCGATAAAAGTGAGCGCAGCGACAAAGGTGAGGGTGGCGATTAGGGTCGCCGTTTGATCGGCGGCCTGCCACGCCGCGATTGCCGCTACAAAAATCGCTGTCGCCAGACTGGCGCGGCCGAGGTAGACGAACCGAAGCACGCGGTCCCGGGCAGCCGACGAGGAGACCTCTGTAAAGGCGAGTGAAAGGCGTGGGGTGATGCGGCGGGAAGTCGTCACGGTTCAGTGAACTTGAGTGCGGTTCATCGGATGCGTCAATGCGGCTGAGCCCGCCACTGTCGAGGCCCTACTATATAGATTTATCGCGCTATGGTACTCACCTTGGCCGCGCAGATGACGGCTCAGACGGCTGTTCCCCTCAGTGGCGGTGGCCGCTTACTGACTGTCGCGATACTGGTGGCGATAAACGCCCTTTTCGTCGCGGCGGAATTCTCCCTCGTAGCCTCAAGAAAGACAAAGGTGGACGAGCTTGCCGCATCGGGATCGCGGTCGGCGAAACAGGTGCAGCAGATCCTTCAGCATATGGATCGCTATTTGGCTGCCACCCAGCTCGGGATCACATTGGCCTCGCTCGCGATCGGCTGGATCGGGGTGCCCGCACTCGCGTCAGTGTTCGATGCGGGCGTGGGCTCCGTCGGTCTGAAAGCGCCCAACGTACTCACATACAGCACCGCCGCTCTCACCATCGCATTCGCCGTTCTGACGTTCGTTCACGTTGTACTCGGCGAGCTCGTCCCCAAATCGTTCGCGCTCGCGACTCCGGACAGGACGAGCGCGGTCATCGCCGCACCGCTCGTAGTTTTTTCGAGCGTTATGCGTCCGTTCGTGTGGCTTTTTAAAGGAGCGGCCGCAGGCGTGCTCAAAGCGGTTGGGGTCGAGGCGACACATCGGGTCGAAGGGTATTCCCCCGAAGAGTTCCGGCTTCTCGTAATGCAGGCGCAGGCGCGCGGTACGCTCGATGAGTCCGACAGCGCAATGCTCGCGGGAGTGCTCGATTTTCACGCGAAGAAAGCACGCGACGTGATGCGCCCGCGCACCGACATCGTCGCGCTCGACGTGGAAGCGACTGAGGCCGAGGTGTGGGCGATTCTTCGGGAAGAACGTTACTCGCGCTACCCGGTTTACGAGGAATCGCTCGACGACGTGATCGGAGTTTTTCTCGCCAAAGATCTGTGGCTTCACGCCGGCGACAAAGCGTTCTCGCTGCGCGATTTCATTCGCGCCCCGCTTTACGTGCCGGACAGCCGCCCTGCGGAGCGAGTACTCGACGACCTGCGAAAGACGCGCGCGCATATGGCGGTCGTGCTGGACGAGTACGGCGGAACGGCGGGCATTCTCACGATGGAAGATCTCATCGAAGAAGTAGTCGGTGACATCGCCGACGAGTACGACTTCGCGTCGCGAACGTCAGTTGAAACCGATGGCGTGCTGGAGCTCGCCGGCTCACTTTCGTTGATCGACGTGCGGTCGGATCACAGGGTGCAGATTCCCGAAGGCGACTGGACGACGCTCGGCGGGTTCGCATTCGCAAAGCTCGGCCGCCTTCCCCAAATGGGCGACAGGATCACGATTCCAGGCGGAGAGATGGAAGTGGTGGCGATGGACGGACGCCGCATCGCGGCGCTGCGGATCCACCGCGCTTCTTTACAACAGAAACGAACTGCTGCTGCCGTTTGAAGCGTGACTGACGCAGCTGAGTCGCGTCACGATCCTTACGCGGCGCTGCGTCACCGCGATTTCCGACTGTACTTCTCTGCGCGAATTCTCCTCGTTCTCGCAGGAGAAGCTACCAATGTCGCAGTAGGATGGCTGCTCTATGAGCGCACACATTCGGCGTTCGCGCTCGGACTCATCGGCCTCGTCGCCGGACTGCCCGTCATTCTTCTCGCGCTTCCCGGCGGTCATATCGCGGACAACTTTGACCGCCGCCGGGTCTCGGCGGTCACGGGCGTACTGATCGCAATTTCCGCCGCAGTGCTCGCTTCCCTCTCCTACTGGCAAGCGCCCGTGCCTTTCATCTACCTGACTCTACTTCTCGGTGGAATCGTGGTGGCGTTCAATTATCCCGCGCGTTCCGCGCTGCTGCCACAGATCGTACCCCGTGAGCACTTTGCTAACGCCACGACTTGGAGCAGCACCGCATTTCTCGCATCCGCCGCAATCGGACCGGCATTCGCCGGAATCCTTATCGCCAGGACGCACAGCACGACCGGCGTGTTTGCCGCAGACGCAGCGCTCACGCTTTTATATGCGCTGCTTGTAGCGAACATCCGGGGCGATCAGCCGGAGCCGTCGTGCGAAAAGATGACACTTCGTTCGCTTGCAGCAGGGTTCGAATACGTGCGCAAAACGGAGGTGATTCTCGCCGCAATCACACTCGACCTCTTCGCCGTGCTGCTCGGAGGCGCAACAACCCTGCTACCGGTTTTCGCAAAGGATATCCTTCACGTAGGAGCTGACGGTTTAGGCTGGCTCCGCGCAGCACCATCGATGGGTGCGCTGCTCATGGCGGTTATCATTGCTCACCTGCCGCCGATGCGCCGCTCGGGGAGGAAGCTTTATGTCGCGGTCGCGGGGTTCGGCCTCACCACCATCGTATTCGGGCTTTCGAAGTCGTTTGCACTGTCGCTTGCGATGCTCTTCACCCTTGGCGCGCTCGACGCGGTGAGCATGGTGATCCGTTCGACTCTCGTTCAGGTAAGAACGCCCGACGAAATGCGCGGGCGCGTCTCGGCGGTGAATGGAATGTTCGTGGACACGTCTAACGAACTCGGCGGATTTGAATCCGGCGCCGTGGCAGCGCTCATCGGACCGGTCGCGTCGGTTGTCGCGGGCGGTATCGGAACGCTCCTTTCGGTCGTCCTTATCATGCAGAAATGGCCGGCATTGGCGAAGCTCGACTCGCTGCACCCGGGAGACCCCGGAAATTCCGGAGTGAAAGAGGCGTAACACGCTGCCAAATATGTTATTGCGTAATGGGTAGGCGAACGCTTTCTTTGTGCATTCGCCTTCTATAGAGGCGGGCACCGTATTGAGCATCCAAAAACCCTGATCCGCGTTCCCTACCAACTGGCTCTCAGGGAGACAGTCGGAGCTTCGGAGGAGTAGTTAATGGCGGTAAAGACGCGCCTCGGCGATCGGCTTCTGGAATCCGGGCTGATCACGCGACACCAACTCGACAAGGCGCTTGAGAAGCACGTCAGCACCGGCCAAAAACTGGGGAAGACTCTCGTCGACCTCGGCTACTTGCATCCCGACCAGCTCATGAAAACGCTGTGCGAGGATGCAGGCATCCCCTACATGCCGCTTGGCGACATGACCCCCGCCCCTGCAGCGCTCGCGACGATTCCCGAAAACGTCGCCCGTAGATACAACTCGGTTCCTCTCCGCATCGAGAATGGGCGCCTGCTGATTGCGATGGCGGATCCGTTCGACATGGACGCGCTGACGAGCCTTGAGCGCACCGCGGCCAAACCGATCAAGCAGGCCTCTGGTCCGCGCGATGATATCGCTGGCCTTTTGCGTCGTGCTTATCAGAATGTCGGGCAAGTCGCGACAAGCCCCCCGCCGATCGAGCGCGCCGTCAGCGATCAGCTTCACGGATTCATCCCGACGGGTGTATCCGCACGCGTCGGGGATGCCCCGGTCGAGGAGAATGCGACTGCAGCAAAGCTGGTCGAGGAAATCATCCGCCGGGGAACGACGCTTGGCGCGACCGATATCCACATCGAGCCGCTCGAAGAAGTGACGAAGGTTCGCTATCGTCTCGACGGGTTACTGCAGGACGGGGGCGCGTATCCACGCACGATGCAGGCGGCCCTTACGAGCAGAATAAAGATTCTCGCCGGGTTGGACATCGCGGAAACGAGACTGCCGCAAGACGGACGGGTAAGAATTCGGGCGGACGCGAAGCATATCGACCTTCGCGTTTCAACGTTTCCAACGCTGCACGGCGAGGACATCGTCTGCAGAATTCTCGATCGCTCACGAACCGCGCTCAATCTTGAGCGGCTGGGAATCGAGCCGGAGGATTTGAAAATTCTACGCGCGGCCTTCCTGCGGCCGCACGGCTTGATCCCGGTAACCGGACCCACCGGCTCCGGAAAAACAACGACGCTGTATTCGGCGATCGTCGAGCTGAACAATCGCGAGCGCTGCATCATTACACTCGAGGATCCGGTGGAGTACGAGCTCGCGCAGATTCGTCAATCGCAGATCAATGTGCGCGCGGGTCTGACGTTTGCTTCCGGGCTGCGGTCGATGCTGCGACACGACCCAGACACGATTCTCGTCGGTGAGATGCGCGATGCGGAGACGGTGCAGATTGGGCTCACCGCGGCACTGACTGGGCATCTCGTGCTGACGACGCTTCACACCAACACGGCCGCGGGAGCGATTCCGCGACTGCTGGACATGGGTGCGGAGCCGTTCGTTCTCACATCATCTGTATTGCTCGTTATCTCGCAGCGGCTCATACGCACGCTCTGTAAGGAATGCAAAACCGTGACTGAGGTCACCGACGTAGTTCGCGAGCGCTTCGCGCTAGGCGACGCGGCGGTTTACGGGGCGCACGGCTGCAGCGCATGTAGGGGTTCGGGGTATAAGGGACGAATCGGAATCTATGAGTTGCTTCCGATGACGCCTGAGCTCAACGCGGCAGTTTATCAACGCATGCCGGCGGAGGAAATCCAGCGCATATCCGGCCGCCCCAACCTTTTCGAAGATGGTCTAAAGAAAGTTCGCGCCGGTGTGACGACGCTCGACGAGTTGCTTCGCGTCACTTCGATCTGACGGCTTAGCTTTTTATGCCGGAATTTTTCTACAAAGCGCTCACGAGCGCAGGGCAGGTGCAGACAGGGTGGATGACAGCGCCCGACGAGCTCGACGTCGAAGAGCGGTTGCGCAGTGCGGGAAGCTTTCTGGTTTCCGCGGAAGAGCGCGCCAAGGCGAAGAGTGGGCCGAAGCATACCGATGGAAAAGTTCATCGCAAACAGCTTCTTGCTTTCGTCGAGTACCTGGCCGGCTCCGCTCAGGTCGGCATGCCGATTCTCACCACGCTCAATGACGTTCAGACGAGGCTCGAATCGAAGCTGCTCCGGAAGATCGTCGGCGAGCTTCATCACGCGCTGTCCGAAGAAGGAAAAAGTCTCTCCGACGCAATGATGGATCATCCGATCGCGTTTCCGACCGTATACATCGCGACGATAGAAGCGGGAGAAGCCAGCGGACGCCTCGACTTTGTTCTCAACCAGCTCGTCGAATATCTCGATTGGCAGGAGACGATTTCCGGCCAGGTGAAACAGGCGACCATGTATCCGCTGATCGTCCTTGGAGCCGTGGGCGGACTGATTATCGTCCTCGTCGCCTTCGTGTTTCCGCGAATCCTTCCGGTGCTTCTCGCGCGTTCCGCCGAGCTTCCTCTGCCTACGAGGATCGTGATGGGGGCGTCTAGCGCGCTCCGCACTTACTGGTGGGTCCTTCTGTTTTTTATCGGCAGCGTCGTGTTCGCATATCGCTGGGCTCGAAAGACCGACAAGGGGTCGTTGGCCATCGATCAGATGCTTCTCAATATGCCGATCTTCGGCCACCTGCTCCGCGAAGTGAACATGGCACGTGTGGTCACGTATCTCGGCTTGTTCTACCGGTCCGGCGTTGAAGTAATCCTGGCGCTCTCACTGGTGGAACGAATGCTGACCAACCGGATCGTCGGCAATGCCGTGCGGGCGGCCCGCGACGCGATTGAGGGCGGAGCGACAATGGCAGCGGCGTTTAGCCAGGGCTCGATGTTCCCGTCGGTTGTAATCCGCAGCGTCGCACTCGGTGAGACGACCGGTCAGCTTGACGAATCACTTGCTCGCGCCACGGCGTATTACGCGCGCGAAGTTCCCGCGGCTGTCCGGCGCCTCATCACGGCGCTCCAGCCTGCGCTGATCCTGACGATGGGATCGGTCGTTCTGCTTGTAGCCCTTGCGATGATCCTGCCGATTCTCAGCATCTACAACCAGATCGGCAAGCATTGATGCGAGCGAAAAAAGCTGGAGCCACTTTCGCCGCTTTCGTCGAGCCAACAGGTCTATACCTAGTCGAATATCTTCGCGATCGCGATGGGATAGCTGTCGCTCGGCATCAGTCTGACGATCGGCGTGTGATTGGCCTCGCCGAAGCCGGCGAGCGCGTTGCCACTCTCATCAAGAACGCGCACGCGGGTGAGAGCCGGCTTACAGTCGCGGTGCGTGGATTTGGATCCACCTATCAGATCATGATGCTTCCGCCCGCCGAGCCCGCCGTCCTCGGCGCCGTCGTTCGTCGCGAGCTTGCGCGGATCAATCCCGACATGGAAGCGCCCCGCGTCGACTACGTCCTTGGCGGACAGGTGGATCGCCGCCAACGCAAGCGGCCGGAGGGAGGCACGCCTCAGCGCGAGGTTCTGGTCGGCGCTGCGCCGGAACTCGCGCTTTCCGCGTTTGCCGAAGAACTCGCGCAAGCTGGAGCGGAACTCACTCACCTGACCGTACTGCCACAGGTGATGCAGCGGCTTTACGAGCGGGCGGATGCGTCTCGGAGCCCAACCGCGTGCTTCGTTGATTTACCGGGCGGGCCAGTCATAGCGTTTTTCCATGAGTCGGAACTTCGGCTCGTGGTGGAGCCCCCGGTTGCTGGCGACGAAGACGTCGCGACTCGCGTTCAGACACTTTCCGAGCTAATGGACCGCGGAAACCTCTTCCTTCGCCAGCAATTCCGCGGCGTCGAGCTGAGCCGTCTGCTGATTTGCGTTAAGGAAAGCGAGGGGCCTGAGCTTCTCGTCGCCCTTCGCGAACAGCTTCAGTTTCCTGTAGAGAATTTTCCAGGGCCGGTTTTAGACCCTCGGGCGCTTGTTTGCCTTGGTGCCGTTCTCGACGGAGAAGCCGAGAAGGGACTTAATCTGTCGCCGATCGCCGAATCCGCCGAAGACAGGACGGAGCGCAAGCGTCGGACAACGATTACCGTCGCGGCGTCACTCATCGGCGCGTTGGCGATCATGTGGGCCGTCTTCACTGTCTCCAGCACACTCAGTTTGAGTGCCAAAGTCGACGCTAACCGGAAGATTGCAGCCGCGCGGATGTCCACGCTTGCACCGCTTCGCGTTGTCGCCGCGGAACGGCAGAAAAATGCGCAATCTCACGCGTATCTGGAGAGCGTCCGTGGGAGCGACTCCCATCTTCAGGATTTTCTTCGCGCTTTAGTCCGCGCTACCCCGCCCGGAGTTCAGCTCAGCAGCTTGTCGCTGGACAAGTCCGGCGAGGAATGGAGCGTGAGCATGGCCGGAAGCGCGTTCGGTGAAACGGGAGCGGACGTGCTGCTCGCGGTCGACAGGTTCTTCCATGCGATTCCGCGTGAGATGAACGTACATGACCTCGCGCTCGTTGAGCTAAGTGACTTGCCGTCCGATCAGTTCAGCGCTGGAATGAAATTCAGTCTCACTTTCGTCGTGTCCTCTCAGCCGAAGGTGCCCTGATGAACGATCTTGTCGCCAAGGTGCGTGCGTTCGTCATTGCTAACCGTTATTACCTCGTTGTGGGCGCGGTGACCCTCGTCGCGGTGCTCGCGTCGCTGTGGGTTGCGAAGCCGGCGCGGAAGGAGCGCGAGGCGTTAAGCGCGGAAGAAGCAAAGCTCGAGGCGCTCATCAAGAGCAGCAACCTCTGGGTGACGCAGTTTCAGCCTGCGTCCACGGAAGAATCCGCGATTTGGCAAACAACGGCTTCCGAAATCTCCGCTCTCGGTGTCAAACCCGCAGAGCGACTGACGTTAGGGCAAATCGTATTGCGACGGGCGGAAGATGCGGGATATGCAGGTGCGCACATCAAATTCATTCCGGCGGGGGCAGCAGCGAATTCGCCCCCGAGGCAGGCGGGCGGTGTTAGCTTCAACCCAGCCAGTTACGCACTTCAGGTCACAGGTACGGGCAGCCTCGCGATGTTGAGCAGTTTCGTGGGCGCCATTCCACCTGCTGTTGCGCTCCAATCAATTAGCCTCACGGGCGCAGGCGACGCTGGGGCGTCGACAGCAGTAACGCTTTCCGTCTTCGAACCGGCAGGTAGCAATGGCAAGTGACGGCACGCGGCTGCTCCAGGTAGGGGCACTCGTAATCCCCATAATCCTGGCAGCCGCCGGCGGAAAGTGGGCGGTCGATGCAACAAGAACAAAGATGGGCTCGGCGGCACCACTCCCAAGCGCGGAGGAGCTCGAATCGCTTCGAGCGTACGTCTCGCGGACTCCGCCGGTGGCAGAACGGCCGTCTTCTCAGCAGCCGGATTACACGCTCGGCGGATCAGACCCATTCGCAAAAGTGACGCGAACCGAGGCGAGGTCGGTTCCGTCGGCATCGGGTGGATTTTCCGGGCCCGTAGGACCTCGATGGGTGGTGAGCACGATCATGCTCACCGAGAATAGGCGCGTGGCGGTCATCAACAGTGTGCTCGCAAATGTCGGAACGGTACTTCCCGGTGGTGCTCGGGTAATAGCAATTGAGCCGGATCACGTGGTTCTCATGGAGTCGAATGGAGCTCGCCATGAGATTTCAGTACAAGGCGGAGCAAATTGATGTCGAGCCATAACCGCGGGATTGAGATGACGATTCGAACGAT
>JACDDT010000109.1 GCA_013816855.1 Gemmatimonadaceae bacterium | reverse complement strand
GAGGAGCACGTCGATGCCTCCGCCCGATCCGAGGTCGAGAACAGTCTCTCCGGGATTGAGCTCCGCGAGTGCCGTTGGGTTGCCGCATCCGAGCGAGGCGAGCATTGCTTCGGCGGGAATACCCGCCGCCTGTTTTTCGTCATAGAGGTCGGAGGTGATAGGATCCCAGGCTTCTGTCGTCGCTCCGCAGCACGCGCTCGACCCCGTTGAGCACGACGCGGTATCGCCGCCAATCACACGCGTCGCTGCCTCTCCGTACTTCTTCGAGACACTGGTGCGAAGATCCGTCAGCATTTCATCAGTAGGTCTGTTCATCTTGTCTCCCAACAAAAAAAGTTGATGTATCTAACAAAAAAAGAGGTCAGCAGCAGCCCTCGGCCTTTTTCAGATGCAGTACTGCGTGCGGCTCCAACCCTGTGAGCAGGCGGTGCGCTTCTGCGAACGCGTGATCGTTCAGTTCGTAGTGCACCCAGCGGCCTTGCTTCCGATCGGTCACCAGGCCGGCGTCCTTCAAAACCTTGAGATGAAAGGAGAGGCGTGACTGCGCAGCGTCGAGGGCGCTCGTGAGATCACACACGCACTTCTCACCCTTCCGCAAAATGTGAATCAGCTCGATACGCGTCTCGTCCGAGAGTGCGTGGAAGACCTCGGCGGCACGAGCGGCCACTGAAGCGTGGGTTTGAGTCATGACCGCAACATATCAAAAAATCTTGGTGAGTCAACCCGGCGCTGTACAATCGGGGCGTATTAGCCCCCATTTTAGGTGGTCCACCGGTTAGATTCCGAGGAGACCTCCCAATCCGGACCCCCGAGTGACCAAAAGTTTCGAGTTCGTTGATGCCGGCCGCACGTTCAAGTGCTCGCTGGAAGCCCAGGAAAAGACCCCGAGCGAAAAGTGGTGGTGGTTTACGGTTTCCACCGACTCGCGTACCCGCTACGCCCCGTTTCGCGCCGAAGCCAAGGACAACGAGACGAACGTGAAAAAGCGGATCGTCGCCTATTATGACAACATGCTCGCCGCGCGCGCAGCGCCGCCGACTCCGCGTTGGAATGGAAAGCCGAAGCCGGTAGAAGTTGCCGGTGGGCCTGCGGGTGCTGCTCCGGCAGCGGCTCCTGCCGCAAAGGAAAAAGCGAGCGCGTAGGTACGCGTCGCCGGCAGACCTCGGCTACCGGGGTCTGCCAAAGATCCGGCTTCTCGCCGGACCTTTTTTTACTAGATCTTCCGGACCGAGCTCTTTTCCCCGCGTCCACACGAAGTCCATTTCCGCGTTCAGCGCAGCGAGCGCAAAACGCGATTCGCGAATCAGAACGCTGCTCGCATACAACAGCAGCGCTCCGCCGAGCAAGCCGAGCACGATCGGGACGACGGCGAAGATCGCCCCCGTTACCGCGACGATTCCGATCGCCACGCTCGTCCCGATGAAGACGCCGAGCGCTCCATAGAGTCTCGAGAGGGCGCGTTGAAGCAGGCGTGAGCGGGTCGTTACGAAGTCGAGCTGGGTGAACAGCATTCGCCGCTCCGCTTCGCGCTCCTGCGAGCCATCGGAAAGCTTCGCGATTTCAGCGAGCTCCACGGCGATCTCCCTCGCGCGGCTCACCGAGCGGTTGAGTCTCTCCGAGGTCGCGAGAATAAGCGATCCGCACGCCGAGATAAGGACAGCGGGGGTAATCATCGCCGCGAGTACGGATTGCGGATCGCTCGACAGAGCCATGGGCACGGATTGAAGACTTGCTGCGCTTGCACTAAGCTACTTCTTGAGGACGTACGCCGCATTGGCGTCCGATGCCGAATCTGCCAAGGTGCATCATGAAAATCGCTTCGCGTTCCGCCGCCGCGCTTGTCTCTCTCCTGTTCGCGTTCCCTCTCGCCGCAAAGCCTTCCGGCTTCCGCTTCTGGAGCCCCGACGTTCAGGGTCCGAAGCTGGGTCTCGACCAGGTCTTCGATGGAATGGGATGCACGGGCAAGAATATTTCTCCGGCCCTTCGCTGGAGCGGCGCCCCCTCGGCGACGAAGAGCTTTGCAGTGACGGTGTACGATCCGGACGCGCCGACCGGAAGCGGCTGGTGGCACTGGACGGTGTACAACATCCCGGCTGTGATTGCGAGTCTTCCGAGAAACGCCGGCTCGGGAGCCGGGCTTCCCGTAGGCGCGGTGCAGGGGATGACCGATTTCGGGAAAGGCGGATACGGCGGAGCCTGCCCCCCGAAGGGCGACAAACCGCACCGCTACTACTTCACGGTTTTTGCACTCAACGTTCCGCAGATCGACGTACCTGCCACAGCCACCGCGGCGAACGTCGGCTTCAATGTGAACGCACATACCATCGCCAAGGCGAGCTTCGTCGCCAGATACGGGCGCTGACGCGCCTCTCACCGGAGAAGATCGGAATGGATGACAAGGCCATCATCGCGCTTGCGAAAAAGAATGCGGCGAAAACGGGAGGAAGCTCCCCAAAGAAAAATTTCGGGAAGCGTTATGACAGCACCCGGCCCGACATTCCTCAGGACGAGGCGACGCTCAAGGAGAACGGCGAGCACGAGCGATTCTTCAAGGAAATGAGAAAGCGCGAGTTCTAGCTCCGTGACGTTCCGCGATCACTCGAAACATCTCGTTGTTTGGCCAATCTTTCTTCGCCTCGGCTTTCGCGATTAGCGGAGGCGCGGCGGTTCATCTCGCCGCCATTCCGGCTAGATTCAGGCACGGAGGAACGATGGCAGACAGACTGAAAGAGCTTAACGACATGGGCCAATCGATTTGGCTCGACAGCATCGACAGAACGATGCTCCACAACGGCGACCTCGAGCGCCGCATCCGCGAAGATTCCCTCACCGGAATGACTTCGAATCCGACCATCTTCCAGAAAGCGCTCGCCAGCGGCACCGCATACGACGAGCAGCTTCTCGGTGCTGAAGCCGGACAGAATCCATCGCAGCTTTTCGAGCTCGTCGAGACGCAGGACGTTCGCGACGCATGCGATCTCTTCGCCGGAGTCTTCGCTTCGACACGAGGTGCGGACGGATTTGTGTCGATCGAGGTTTCACCAGGGGTCTCGAACAGCGCCGACGCCACAGTCGAGGAAGCGCGCAGGCTGTGGAAAGCGGTCAATCGTCCGAACGTGATGGTGAAAGTGCCCGGCACGGAAGAAGGTGCCATCGCCGTCCGGCGTCTCATCGCCGAAGGCGTAAATGTGAACATCACGCTGCTCTTTGCGATCGAAGCACACGCTCGTGTGATCGAAGCGTATCTCGCTGGCCTGGAAGATCGCGTTCGCGCCGGTCAGCCCGTCGACGGCATCTCGTCGGTCGCGAGCTTCTTCGTGAGCCGCGTGGACTCCGAGATCGACAAGCGGCTCGACGCGCTGGCCGCGAACGCGATCGGCAGCGAGAGGGAAAGACTTGAAATGCTGAAAGGAAGAGCTGCCATCGCTAATGCAAAGCTCGCGTACAAGCTCTTCACCGAAAAATTCAGCGGTCCGCGCTGGGAGAAGCTCAAGGCACAGGGCGCGCGAGTGCAGCGTCCTCTTTGGGCGAGCACGAGCACCAAGAATCCGAAGTACCGCGACGTCATGTACGTCGAGGAGCTGATCGGCCCCGACACCGTGGATACCATGCCGCCGGCGACAATCGACGCCTTCCGCGATCACGGGGAAGTGAAGCGTACTGTCAACGCGCGTGTCGGTGCCGCCGAGGGGTTGCTGAAGGAGATCGAAGCGGTCGGGATCTCGATGCGCGAAGTCACCGACAAGCTCCTCGGCGAGGGGATCGCGAGCTTTCAAAAGTCCTTTGACGAGTTGCTTGGCGGAATTCAGACGAAGGTTGGCGCGCTCGCTCCGGGAAGGAAGTGACCGCTCAGTACATTCCAAGAACGAAAATCGTTTGCACCCTCGGTCCGGCTACAGCGACCGAGGCGACGGCAAGGGGATTGATCGAGGCGGGCATGAACGTGGCACGTCTCAACTTTTCCCACGGGACCCACGAGCAGCACGCCGCGACGATCACGATGATGCGGGGCCTCTCGGAAAAAGCGGGAAAGCCGCTCGCGCTGCTCGGCGACTTGCAGGGTCCGCGCATTCGTGTCGGCGACCTCGCCG
>JACDDT010000108.1 GCA_013816855.1 Gemmatimonadaceae bacterium | reverse complement strand
CGCCGCGAGCCTCGGCGAAAAAGAAAAAGCGGTCCACCTGCTGCAGGAGGCTTTTGCTCAAGGGACGGGCTTTGGCATCCGCTGGCGCCTGCAATGGTTCAACGACCTCTCGGGGCTTTGGGGCTACCCTCCCTTTGAAAAATTATTGGAGCCGCAAGGATAGGGCGGGATGCTAGAACGGCGTGCGTAAACCTCCGCCCCCTCCGTTCGAATGCCCGATTGTCACTTGGCAGTGTACTATTTAGTACGCCGAACATTGCAGTCAAAATCTTTCCGTGCCGTGAATGCGCCTAGCCGATTTCATTGAACAGAACAACCAGCGCATCCTGAAAGAGTGGGTGGAGTTCGCCGAAAAGAGCTGCGCCGCCGGCTCCAAGATGGACTTGGCGGCGCTGCGGGATCACGCAGTCGAAATGCTGAAGGCGATCGTGAAGGATCTTCGCACGCCGCAAACGGACGCCGAGCAGGTAGCGAAGTCCAAGGGCGAGTCAGCTCCTGAAGCCGGTGCTGCGGATACAGCCGCCGAGGTGCATGGGGCCGGCAGGGCGGAATCGGGATTCACGGTGGGCGAGATGGTGTCGGAATATCGCGCCCTGCGTGCGAGTGTCATCCGCCTGTGGACATTGGATTCAGGCTCGTTGACGGGCGAGGATCTCGAGGACCTGATGCGCTTCAATGAAACCATAGATCAGGCGCTTGCCGAGTCCACCGAACGGTTCACCAAAGATGTCGATAGCTCCCGGGAGATCTTCGTTGGAATTCTTGGCCATGATCTCGGCACACCACTGAATGCAGTGATCACTGCCTCAGAGTTCATCCTAGAGACACCGAACTCGACCGAAAAGCATTTGGCGATGACCGCAACGACGCTTCGAAGTGCGCGGCGCATGAAAGACATGGTGTCAGCACTGCTCGATTTTGCTGTCGGTAGAATGGGACCCGGGCTCTCGATGAATCTGACGTTGACTGACCTGCGGGCTCTGGTGAGCGACGTCGTCGAGGAAGTATCTGTAGCGAACCCCGACAGCCAGGTGCAGTTCAGTCATTCAGGGGATTTGAATGCGATGGTCGATACCGGGCGGATATCCCAGGTTCTGACAAATCTCATAAACAACGCGATCCAATTTGGAACGGCGAAGGATGTGATCGGAGTTTCTGCATCAGGTGAAGCGCAGGATGTGGTGATACGCGTGCATAACTCCGGCGTACCAATACCAGCGTCGGAGATAGGAGGAATTTTCAGTCCCTTCAAGCGGCTCACGACAGCACGAACTTCGGCCGATTCCAGTGTTGGTCTGGGGCTGTACATCGTCGAAAGGATTGTAGCAGCCCACGGTGGCTCAATCGACGTGCGATCTTCCGAGGCAGCGGGGACATTGTTTTCAATCCGTATCCCGCGTGCTCCAGCGCCACCCGTTTCGCCGGATTCGTAATAGGGCACGGGAGTTGTGGGTATGGGAGTGCGATTGAAGCGCGTGCATACTCAATCGGTCGAGTCGATCAAGTCCGACGACTCCCTCAACCGGGTTCTGCTATGAAGCCTTCACACTTTATCGTCCCTGCTCTGGTCTGTTGCGCCGTCGTTGGAAGTGCGCAGACAGCCACGCACTCCGTTGCGGTGCCGGCCGCCATCAGCGCCATTCGCGAAGCCGACATCAAGCGGGATCTGTATCAACTGGCTAGCGACGCCATGCGCGGGCGCGAGGCCGGAACGCTGGACGAGCTGCGCGCCTCCGTCTGGGTTTCGGAGCAGATGCAGAAGATCGGGCTCAAGCCACTCGGCGATTTCGGAAGCTGGTTCCAATGGTGGAACATGCGCCGCACCCGTATCTCCACGCCCAACAGCTCGGTCACTCTCGCCGGAAAGCCGCTCACGCTTTGGTCCGACGTAACCCCGGTCACGAACGTCAACGCAGAACTGAGTGCGCCTACGGTTTTCGGGAGCGCGAGCGACACGACTTTGGATATTCGCGGCAAGGTCGCGATCGTGCAGATCGTCGCTCCCCCCGCGGCCCAGGTGCGCTCGACGACGAATACTTACGAATACAACTACACTCGCGCCGCAATTGTCGACCAGGGCAACAAGCTTATCTCGCGCGGAGCCGCCGGCGTAATCTTCGTGGCCGACTCGATCGCCGAGATTGCGTTCAACGGCCTTGGAGTCATTCAATCGCGCGGCGCATACACCGTTGTCGATGGTGCGCCTCTGGTCACCGGGCGCACTCCGAATCCGAACGCGCTCACGACTTTGAGGCAGCCGACGACGCAGATTCCTCTTTTCATCGTTCATGGGAGCGCGCTCGCCGACTGGCGCAAGGACGGACAGGCCGTGACCGTCAGCATTCGTTCCGAGAGCTTCGACTATCCCTCCAACAATGTCATAGGAGTGGTGCGCGGCACCGACCCGAAGCTGCGGGACGAGTATGTGCTGTTCAGCGCGCACACCGATCACGACGGTGTGCGCTACCCTCTCGCCGGCGATTCCATCTGGAACGGCGCCGATGACAACGCGTCCACGAGCGCCGCCGTTCTGGCGATTGCGCGCGCGTTCGTCCAGCACCCGGCCAAGCGCTCGGCGCTCTTCATCATCAACGGCGCCGAAGAGCGGGGACTGCTCGGCTCACGTTACCACGCCGCGCATCCGGTGGTCCCGATCACGAGTATCGCCGCCGTGCTCAACGGCGATATGATCGGACGCAATAACCGCGACACTGCCGGACTGCTCGGATCTCAGCCGCCGCACCGCAACTCGATGCAGTTAGTGCAAATGGCGTTCGACGCGAACAACGCCACCGGGAAATTCGCCATCGATTCAACCTGGGACCGGCCGACGCATCCCGAAGGTTTCTACTTCCGGAGCGACCACCTTTGGTATGCTTCGCTGAAAATTCCAACGATCTACTTCACCACTGAGCTGCACAGCGACTATCACACACCGCGCGACGAGGCGAGCCGGATTGACTACGCCAAGCTCACTCATATGGCGAAGTGGATCTATATGACGGGATGGCTTGCTGCGAACGCACCGGTGCGGCCCGCGCTCGATCCGGGATTCGTACTTCACTAACTCATCGCTTCCTTCATAGGTAAATGCGAACCGTGACGACTTCCTTTTTCGACGGTCCCATCGCGCGCCGTGAGATGCTTCAGCGGATGTTCGCGCTCGGCGCGGGGTTCTTCGGCTTGAAGACGCTGGGCGCGGCGCCGCTCAAGCGAGGCGTTTACTACTTCTCGGGTTGGGCCACTCCCCGTCCGGAGTTCGGCTGCCTCGCCGGCCGCGAATCCCCGGCGGAGTTTCCGTGGCAGCCGATTCGAACCACCAAACCCGGCTACCCATTAGTCAACCGCGTTCCGCGCAAAGGGTTTTATGACGAGCGCTCGAGCGCCATTGCAAAGGCCCAGATCGCCGACATGGAGCGCGCCGGATTCGATTTCGCCGTCTATCAGGTCCACTGGTCGCACGAGATGGCTCTCCCGCAAAAGCTTCCGCTCACGCAGTCGAAACGCTGTGACCCTCTGACCATGGCCCACGCCGCGCGGAATCACGCCGCACTCGCGCCGCGTCTCGGCTTCTGCATTTCGTTTTTCGATGTGATGAGCGCCGAGGATCAAGTTGCGGCGGATTACTGGAAAACTCGCATTGGCCGCGACGGCTGGAAGGCAACCGATTACCTGAACGATGTCACCGCTTTCATCAAGCGGCTCGAAAAGGAATTTTTTTCCGCGCCGGGTTATCTGCGCATCGACGGCCGGCCGGTGCTTGTGCTCGGAACGCCGGAGCACTGGGAGAGAACTGCGAAGCGTTTCGGTCTCGACATGCCGTCGGTGCTCCGAAAACTCAGGAGCTCGTCGCGCGACGGCCTGTACCTTGTCGCCACCCAGACTCCCCCTGACACCTACCGCAAGATGATCTCGTGGGGATTCGAGGCGGTCACTGAATATTTGCATCACGGAAACGGCAGCGGTTACGACGACGTGATGGCCACCCACCGGTGGCGCTGGCGGGAAGGCGTCAGCCTCGTGAACGGTACGCGCGCCCGGTACTGGGTTCCTTTGAGCGCCGGCTACGACGCCCGCGCGTGGTCGATCGCGACACCTGTGGAGA
>JACDDT010000033.1:5533-23062 GCA_013816855.1 Gemmatimonadaceae bacterium | reverse complement strand
CTCGACACGCGGTTGGTCACGCGCATTTTCCCGAGTGTGAAATTCCCGAGAGAGGGCGTCGCCACTGGGCATGCCGCTTTCGACGGTGGAATTCGCTGGGTGAAAATCGACGGCGACGTTGCGTTCTACAGTCCCAAATCGGGCAAAAGCCACGTCATCGGCGGCGGGCAGCTTGGTTACGCCAACGGCATTTTTTCAGCGAAGAGTCTCAAGCTCCGCATGATGCCGATGACGATGGATCTCTTCGAGGCGATCGTTGCGGTTCCAACTCCTCTGGGCGGAACGCTAAGCGGAAGGGCGACGCTCAACGGATCCACCGCGACGCTGATGACCGCGCAAGGCGACGTCACTCACGTCGAAGGCGGCGCGGTGTCGCGCGCAACGGGAAGCGCCGGTTTCAAAACACACGGCACGAAGTTCTTCAACATCAATGCACACGTTCACCCGCTCGCTTTGGCGACTGCCGGCAGATTCGCTCCCTCGCTCGGCCTCCGTGGTTACGCGAGCGGGCCCATCAAGCTCGTCGGCACTCTCAAGGATTTCCGTGTCAATACGGACCTGAATTTCTCAGACGGTGGATATCTCAATCTCGCGGGCACGCTCGATCTCGCGGGACGCGCGAAGGCGTACGATCTCAACATGCGCTCGCGACTCTTCAACGCCAACGCGATCATCGGCAAGGCACCCCGGACATCCATCACCGCGGTCGCGCAGGCGAAGGGGCGCGGGACCGATCTCGCGACGATGAATGCGACGATCACCGCGAACGTCGCCGCTTCATCGTTCGACACATTGGCAATCGACAAGGCAAATGTTCGCGTCGCCCTAGCCAATGGGCTGGCTAGATTCGACACGCTCGCGGTCGAAGTTCCGCAGGGAATTCTCGAGGCACGCGGCAGCTTTGGTCTCGTTCCCGGACGGAGCGGCGACCTCACCTACCATGTCGCCATCGATTCCCTCTCGAAGATCGCGGCGCTCGTCTCTCACGACACAACCCCGGTGAGGCCGCGTCCAGGCATCCTTGCACGTAGAATTGCGAAAGCGCGCGCCGACTCCATTCGCACAGACAAGGCGACCGAAGTAGAGCGCGCCGCGACTGGAAAGACGTTGCCGAAATTCGCGGTCGATACCCCGGCAGTCGTCCGCACGAACGCGCTTGCAGGTTCTGTCAAAGCCGACGGCGTGGCAACCGGCAACATTCGCAACTTCAATCTCAAGGGCACCGCCTCCGGGCAGAACATCCTGGCCCGTGGCAATAGCGTAGGCGCATTCACCGCGAACTACGTTTGGAACAACGCGCGAACCGCTCAGTCGCAAGTCATCGTCAACGCGCGAGCTCTCGCCGTTCGCGCGATGGGGTTCGACCTCGACAGTGTGAGCGGTAAGGTCGGCTACCAGAAGCCAAACGGCACAGCGCAGATAGTTGTCAACCAGGACAACAACCGCACCTACTCGGGATCCGCGCAGTATACGCTCGACAAACTCCGCAACACGCTGCAGTTGAACGATCTCAAGCTGAAGTTCGACACCACGACATGGTCGAGCACACGCGTGGCCGCGCTGCATTGGGGACAGGCAGGAATCGACGTACAGAATCTGGAGCTCCGGAATGGAACGACCGGACGCGTGTATGTGAATGGCCGGCTCCCGAAAACCGGAAGC
This sequence comes from Gemmatimonadaceae bacterium, assembly GCA_013816855.1. Lineage (GTDB taxonomy): Bacteria > Gemmatimonadota > Gemmatimonadetes > Gemmatimonadales > Gemmatimonadaceae > UBA4720. The sequence goes on along the minus strand of JACDDT010000033.1, from coordinate 21,400 downwards.
GCCGACCTCCAGCTTGCAGTCGACAATTTCGACGTGCAGGACATCATCGCGATTACGCAAAGCGACATCGACGCGAAGGGGCTGATCTCGCTCGACGTTCACGCCACAGGTACGACAGACGATCCCCGCTTCAAGGGCGCATTTGGTGCGACGAGTCTTGTCTACAATGGCACCACCGTCCCCGAAGTACACGGAACCGTCGACTACGCGAACCAGACGCTCACAGGCCGGGCTGAAGCGATGCGCGAGGGCAAGCAGCCGTTCGTCATCGCCGAAGGAACGATTCCCATCAATCTCGCTTTGACAGGCGTCACCGGCTCGCGGTTCCCGAGCGATAGACAGATCGCGCTCAACATTAACGCCGACAGTCTGCCTCTCGATTTGATTCCGCAAATCAGCGACGTCGTTGCAAATGTGAAGGGAGACGCGAGCGGTAACTTCAAACTCACCGGCACGCTCAACCATCCGACGCTCGCCGGCCGTTTCGCTCTCGCCCGCGGGTCGGCGAAGCTCGTTCCCGTCGGTGTCACAGTGCGCGACATCTACGCATCCATCCGGATGCTCAGCGACACCGTCGTTATCGATTCGATCGTCGGCCAGAGCAAGGGACGTGTAGCGCTCTACGGCGGTGTCGGAATCGGATCGCTGAGAGAGCCGTCTTTCGCGCTTCGCTTCGACGCTCAGAACGCACTCGTTCTCCACAACGACAAGGGCAATCTCAAGGCGGACGCGCAGCTCGCGATGAACGGGCCGTTCAAGCAGGCACATGTCACCGGAAGCGTCCGCATCCGGGAGGGCGTCGTTTACATCCCGCAGTCCGACGACAAGAACATCATCGGCGCCGGCGACCCTGCCCTCTTCAGCGTGATGGATACAGCGGTCGTCACCAACAAAGAGCTGTTCCCCGCGCAATCACCGCTGCTCGCAAACTTGATGGCTGACGTATCGCTGCGAGTGGACCGCGACGTCTTCGTCCGTTCGCGTGAGGCGAACGTCGAGGTGTACAGCGACGGCGACCTCGGCATTCACGTGAACCGCGCGAAACAGGCATTCGTTCTCGACGGCGTGCTCCTCAGCGAGCGCGGCGAGTACACTTTCATGACGCGCCGTTTCAGCATCAAGCGCGGCTCGGCGACGTTCATCAACTCGGCGGAGCTCAATCCGACGCTGCAGGTGACGGCCGAGTACGAAGTGAGATTGCCGGCGCGCGAAGCGATCAACATTCAGATTGTGATCGGCGGCACGCTCAACAACCCTCACATCTCGCTGCAAAGCGACGCGCAGCCGCCAATCGCGCAGAGCGACCTGCTCAGCTATCTGGCGTTCGGAAGGTCGTCGTCGTCGCTGGTGCAGCTCGAGGGATCGGGGCTGACGAATGGAACGAGCGGACCTGGCAACGTGGTCGGCGCCGGCGCATCGCTCGCCAGCAGGCAGCTCGCCGGTGTCGCTCTCGGTGTCTTCGCCGACCAGCTCGCCGGTGAAGCGGCGAGATCGCTCGGCGCCGATGTCTTCAACATCACACCGGCCGACGTGCAGACGGACGTGGGAAGCTTCCTCAAAGCGACGGAAGTAGAATTCGGGAAATACATCAAGTCTCACACGTTCGTGGCGACGAAGACGCGCCTCGATCCGGGGTCGCTGAATCGCCCGGGATTCCAGATTCAGCATCGCTTCGGCGGGAACCGCGGCTACAGTTTGGAGGCGAGCCTCGAGACGAGGTATCTCCTGCGCGAGCCGACGCTCGCTCCGCAGACGGTGGGAACGACGAGCGCACTGGGAATTTTCCTCGTGCGTAACTGGAGATTCTAGCGGAGCGCTGCGTGAAACAGCTAACGCTGTTTGATGTGAACTGGCGTAACCGCCCGCTCTACCAGGGCAAGCAATCCATCCGCAACGAGCGCTAGAGCGGCCGCCGGAAGCGCTCCCGATAGAATCATTCTGTTGTCCGCCAACGCGAGGCCCGTCGCGATCGGCTCGCCGAGCCCGCCGGCTCCCACGAATGCCGCGAGCGTCGCTGTTCCAACGGTGATCACCGCTGCGGTTCTAATTCCCGACATTATCACCGGCGTCGCCAGCGGAAGGCGAACATAGCGAAGCAGCTGCCATCCGGTCATCCCAAGAGCGTGGGCTGCGTGCACCGCTGGCGGATCGGCATCACGCACGCCGGTGTACGTTGCTCGCAGAATCGGATACAGCGAATACAGCCAGAGTGCGACGAGCGCCGGCCACACTCCAATTCCGAATAGAGGAATCATGAACGCGAGCAGTGCTATGCTCGGAATTGTCTGAAGCACGCCGACGCCTCGGATCACTGTCTCTGCCGAGCCGCGGGCGCGCTCCAGCATCAGCCCTAGCGGAACGGCGACGAGGATGCCGGCGATCAGCGCGACGAGCACGAGCATCACGTGCCGTAGAAACTGTGACAGCAGCTCCGCCCGGTGATCCGCCATATATGCCCAGAAGCCAGCTTTCGAGCCCACCACTCGCGGCGTGGGCGATGAATCCCCAGCCAACCCAAGCGCCGCCAACGCCGAGCGCGCGACTGCGGTGATGGATTCGTGATCCACTTCGACTCGTGCATTCAGCGCACGCATCGTTACTGCGTCGAGGCGTCCGCTCAATTGCCCCAGCGCTGCGATTGCGTCGGGACGGGTCTTCCACATGCGCGCGCCAATCATCGCGGCTGCTTCGTATGGCGGGAACACGTGCGCATCGTCGATGAGAACGACGAGATCGTACTTCTTGATGAGTCCGTCAGTGGAGTATCCGTCGATCACGGTGACCGATCCCGCTGAAAGCGCCTGGTACTTGAGCGCCTGTGAAAGCGGCTTCACTTCGCGGAATCTCATTTCGTATTTCCGCTTCAGAGCGGGCAACCCATCGGCCCGCCCGATGAAATCCGGAGTCAGGCCGGCGACGAGCGACGGCGCGGCGCGGGCGAGATCCGTCAAGGTGCGTAGGTGGTACTTCTCCGCTGTCTTCTTCGTGACCGCGACGGCGTAGGTGTTCTCAAAACCAAGTGGCGCCAGCCAGTGCACCGAATATCTCCCGGCGAACTCGCGCGACACTTTACCGAACGCGGACTGTGCATCGGAAGCGGCGGTATCGTGCAGAATCGCGATGAGACCCGTTCCGGTGTATTCGGGATAAACGTCGATCGCTCCGGAGCGAAGAGCGGCGAATGCGACTTCGGTCGCGCCGAGCCCGGGACGCCGCTCGACTTTGATTCCGCGATTCTCCAGCACCTGCGCGAACATCTCGGCGAGAAGGAAGGATTCGCCGAATGGTTTTGAGGCGACGACGATTGGTGCATCGCTCTTCTCCTGCGCTCTCAACACTCTTGCGGCAAAAAGTGCGAACGCGAGCAGTGCCAGGATGGCCATCGCCCAGCGGCGTCGCATCACGCGTGAGTTCACCCGTCTCACGTGACGAGCCCCGCGTGGTCCACAAGACGGCGCACATAGTCCGTAGCCGGGTGCGCCTTAAGATCCTTTACGTCCGATAGTTGCTCGACGACTCCCGCGCGCAGAACCGCGACACGGTCGGCAATCGTCACGGCTTCGCGCAGATCATGTGTCACCAGGATCGACGTAAACGCCGCCTCTTTCCGAAGCAATTTGAACGCCAAGTGCAGCTCGCTCCGCGTGATAGCATCGAGCGCGCTGAACGGCTCGTCGAGAAGAAGAAGTGATTGCCCGCCTGCCAGAGCGCGCGCGATCGCAACACGCTGTCTCTGCCCGCCCGACAGCTCGTGCGGCCAACGATGTGAAAACGTGGAAGAGTCGAGGCCGGCGAGCTCCATCGCGCGCGCGACTGTGTCTACTGTGTCTGCGGTTTCGCGTCCATCCAGCCAGGGTACGAGCCCGACGTTCCGCGCCACATTCCAATGCGGGAGAAGTCCTCCCTCCTGCGGCACGTAGCCAATCGATCGGCGTAGCGAAACGGCATCGCGTTTCGCAACAGCCTCGCCGTTCAGGAGTACCGACCCGGAGTCGGGCTCGGTGAGGCGGTTTATGCAGCGGAGCAGTGTCGTCTTTCCCGATCCGCTCTCGCCGACGAGAGCGAGACACTCTCCCGGCGCGATGTCGAGGCTGACATCGCGCAGCGCGTCTACCTTTCCGTGCCGCTTCGAGAGACGGTCAACGGTGACGCGCATGCTCATCTAACCCCGATCAGCCAGTGCCGGCGGCGTATTCATCCCAAAGCGCGGCCATCGCGCGCATTCCAATGCGGAAATTTTCTTCGCTCATCCACTCATTCGGTGCGTGCGCGTTCTCGCCAGGCAGACCGAAGCCGACGAGCAGCACGGGCGCGTTGAGGACGCGCTGGAAATCGCTCACCACCGGGATCGACCCACCTTCACCGACGACGACAGGCTCCTTGCTGTACGACTTCGCAAGTGCGCGCTTGGCCGCTTCGAAAATCGGTCCGTCGAGGTCAGCTCTCCACGGCGATCCTCCGTGCAACGCCGTCACCGTTGCCTTCACTCCGGGAGGTGCAACCTTCGCCACGTGCGCGGCCATCAGCTTTTCGATCTCTTTCGGATTCTGGTCAGGCACGAGGCGGCAGCTCACCTTCGCCATCGCCTTCGCCGGCAGCACCGTCTTCGCGCCTTCACCCGTGTAACCGCTTAGCAGGCCGTTCACTTCACATGTAGGGCGGATCCAAAGCTTCTCGAGTGTGGTGTATCCTTTCTCTCCGCCGAGCGCGTCTACGGAAACCTCCTTCATCATTCCGGCATCGTCGAACGGAAGATTCCGCATTCCCTCCCGAATCTTCGCATCCCAGTCGCGGACTTTGTCGTAGAAGCCTTCGATGGCAATGTGGCCGTTCCCGTCGTGGAAGGTCGAGATGATTCTCGCCAGCGCCGTCGCCGGATTCTGAACCGCGCCGCCGTAACTGCCCGAATGCAAATCGCCCGCTGGCCCCTGCACGTTGATCTCGAAATACGCGAGGCCGCGCAATGAAGAAAGAATCGACGGCTGGCCCTCGGCGAACATCGCCGAATCGGAGATCACGACCGCGTCCGCCTTAAGCATTTCCTTATTGCTCTCGACGAACTCGGCGAGATTGTCGCTGCCGATCTCTTCCTCGCCTTCGACGAGCACGATCACGTTCACAGGCAGCTTCCCGCGCGTGGTCAGATGTGCTTCGAGCGCCTTCACGTGCAAAAATATCTGCCCTTTATCATCAACCGATCCGCGCGCGAAAATCTTTCCGTCCCTCACGGCCGGCTCGAACGCAGGTGTGGTCCACAGGTCCAGTGGCTCGGCGGGCTGCACGTCATAGTGACCGTAGATGAGAACGGTCGGTGCGCCCGGCGCTTTCCTCCATTCACCGACTACGATGGGATGCCCTTTCGTGGAGTAGATCTTCGCCGGAACTCCGATCTTGTCGAGAGACTGCTTCATCCACTCCGCGCATCTCTTGGTGTCCGCGTTGTGCTCGGACTTCGCGCTCACGCTGGGAATGCGCAAAAGCTCGAAGAGCTCGTCTTCCATCCGTTTTTCGTTCGCGGAAAAGAACTGCTCGAGATCGCTCGTGTTGTTCTTGCCTTCGCTCATTGAATCGTCCGTGTCAAAATCATTGAAGAGGTGCGACCAGCAAGGAGGATCACCGGCCACCTACCAACTGCCCCGCCGAACCCGCCACCATTAACCCCCCCGCCGTCGCGCCCAGACAGAGCAGGAGACTCGCGCCCACATAAAGCGCCGCTCTCGCATAGGCGCCCCCTTCGAAGAGGCCGAGCGTTTCGCTGGAGAACGCGGAGAACGTGGTGAACCCGCCGCAAAACCCGACTACCAGCAATGCACGCGTCGGGCTGGACGGCTCCGCATTCATGTACGTCTTGATGAGAAAGCCGATGAGGAAGCAGCCGAGGACGTTCACGGCGAGCGTTCCGTAGGGGAATCCGGCGTGCGTCGCGCGCTGCACCGCTCCTCCAATGATGTATCTGAGCACCGATCCTACCGCGCCGCCGAGCGCGACGTAGAGAAGAACCATTCCGGAAAAGTTACCGCTGATGCGCCGACGCTGCTTCGGCTAGCGCGCCGGCCAGAGTGCGACGGTCCACTTGAGCGGCGGCGTCGTTACGAACACACTCACTTCCCTAGTCTTATATCCGGGGCGAGAGATGACTAACGCGACTTTGTTACCGACGAGCTTGTCGAGCGCGAAGGAGCCGTCACTGGAACTGTTCGCGCGAACGTCGCTGCCCTTCACTTTTACCTGCACGCTGTCCAACACATCGTGCGTAACGGCGTCAACGACCTGCCCTGTGAGACCCCCGTTGTCGCGCTCTTGGGAAGCACCGGACTCGGCCCCCAATGCCGCCGTAAACAGGCCGATCACTCCGGCCGTTGTCACCAATCTCTTTGTCGCAGTTCTCACTATTTGCCCCTTGCTGCTACGCCCTCGACGGCCTGACTGCCGGCACGCGCATACATTAAAGAAGAATTCTTATAATGCACATAGCGAGCCCCGAACATCCAGACCCCCACCGCAATCGGCTAGGGGCCGAAAGTAGCCCTTACCTCCTCCAGCACGCGTCCAATCCCGTGGATTGGCACCCCTGGGGACCGGAAGCGCTCGAGCGCGCCCGTACGGAGGACAAGCCGATTCTCCTCAGTATCGGCTACGCGGCCTGTCATTGGTGCCACGTGATGGCGCACGAGTCGTTCGAGAGCGAAGAGACGGCGAAGTTGATGAACGAGCACTTCATCAACATCAAAGTGGACCGGGAGGAGCGCCCAGACATCGACAGCATATATATGCAAGCGGTGCAAGCGATGTCGGGACACGGCGGCTGGCCGATGACGATGTTTCTTCTCCCCGACCGCACGCCGTTTTACGGCGGGACCTACTTTCCGCCGGAAGATCGTCACGGGCTGCCTTCTTTCCGACGTGTGCTGACGAGTGTGGCGGAAGCGTATCGGGAAAAGCGGGAGAGTCTTTCGCAAACGGCGGCGCACATCGCAGAGGCGCTCCGCACCGCGGCAAGCGCGGGCGGCAAATCGGCGGCACCGGACAAGAGAACGCTCGAGCTCGCCTATCGTGGTCTCGCCCAGCACTACGACGTTCACAATTCGGGCTTCGGCACGGCGCCGAAATTCCCACCAACGATGGCGCTCGATTTTCTTCTTCGATTCTGGAAACGCACGGCGAACGCGTACGCCTTGGAGATGTCGCGGGACACCTTCATCGCCATGGTTCGCGGCGGCATCTACGATCAGGTGGGCGGTGGAATGGCGCGCTACTCGGTGGACGCCGAGTGGCTCGTTCCGCATTTCGAAAAGATGTTGTACGACAACGCGCTTCTCGTGCGTCTCGGGGCGAATCTCTGGCAGGCGACGAAGAGCGGCGAGATTCGGCTCGCAACTTCGCGCACCGTCGAGTGGGTAAAACGTGAGATGACTTCGCCGGAAGGCGGATTTTACTCTTCCCTCGACGCTGACAGCGAAGGGCACGAAGGTCTTTTCTACGTGTGGACGGAAGCGGAGATCGATTCCCTTCTCGGAGAAAACGCGACGCTCTGCAAGTCGTACTACGGCGTTACGCCGGCGGGAAACTTCGAGGGGAAGAATATTCTCTTCGTTGGCGACGAGCCAACGGTCACTGCGTCGCGCGCTTCGATTTCCGTCGATGAGATGAACGGGCGCATAGGCCGCGCGCAAGAAATTCTCTATAGCGCCCGCGCCAAGCGCGTCTGGCCCGGCCGCGACGAGAAGATTCTCGCGGGATGGAACGGACTCATGCTGCGAGCCATTGCCATCGCTGCGAGAGTCTTTGGCGTCTCCGGGTGGAAGGAACTCGCGCTGCAGAATGCCACGTTTCTGCGCGACAAGATGGTGCGAGACGGCCGGCTTACTCGCTCCTTCAAGGACGGCGAAACGCGCATTCCGGGGTTTCTCGAAGATCATGCCGCAGTGGGGCTCGGATTCATCGCCGTTTACGAGCTCACATTCGACGAACGATGGCTCGACCTCGCGAGAGAGATCGCCGACGCGATGATCGCCGCGTTCTGGGATCCCGGCGAGAAAAAAATGTATGACACAGCCATTGACGCGGAGCAGCTCATTCTCCGCCCGCGCGATGTTACGGATAACGCGATGCCTTCCGGTAATTCTCTAGCTGCGGATCTCCTTCTTCACCTCGGCGACCTATTCGACGTCGCTGCCTACCGTGAGATAGCGCGTACCGTCACTGCATCCAACGCTGCAAGCATCACGAAGTGGCCTTCGGCGTTCGGCCACCTCCTGGGCGTTATCGACATGGAAGTTTACGGGGCCAATGAGGTCGCCCTAGTCTCCGCGCTCGATGATACGTCGTTTGACGTACTGGAGAGCGTACTCGCTGCCGAATACGTTCCGTCACTCGTGTTAGCGGGAGGGCGTGGCGCCGATGTGTCCGCCGTGGCACTGCTGAAAGAGAGAGCGCCAATCGGGGGGAAGGCAGCTGCGTATGTCTGTCACGGCTACGTTTGCGCCGCACCGGTAACGAGCGCTGAAGAGCTAAAGTTGCAGCTGCACCAACTGTAAAAAGGGGGAAGAATGGACAAGATCAACAGCAGAATCGCCCAGGTTTACGGTTACGCCGTTTGCTTCATCTGCGTGATCATCATTCTCGTTTCGACGCATTCTGTAATCGATGCGGCGTTCGATTATTCCAATCCGGCTGGCGCAACCGGGTACGGCGCCGCCGGACCGCTCTCTTCCTACGAAGTGTGGCGAGTGGAATTCGACGCGCGGCGGGGTGCGCGTCCTAATTCTCCGCGCGATTCGTCGATGACGGAAAAAGACTTGAGACGGCTTTATGAATCCCAGCGAGCCGAGCAGCTCGACTCGGCGCGGTTCCGGGCGTTGCGGTCACTCGTGTCGAGCATCGTCTTCCTTGCGCTCGCCACGGCCATGTTTCTACTCCACTGGCGATGGATTCGCCGCGCAAACAGAGAGCCTCTCGCCGCTTGAGCGACTCGCCCTCATCATTCACGCGCGCGCTGTTCTCAGGAGTAGTACTCGACTCCCTGCTTTTTCCCTTTCCAAATACGCTGGAAGAAAGCAATCCCGAAGAAGCGCGGACCGTTCGGCGCCTTCTCAAGGCGATTCGCGAGATCGAGGCGAGCGGGCTCATCGACTCCGCGAGATTTGACGAAGAAGAGACGGTGCCCGAAGATGTGATTAGCGCACTCGCGGGTGCCGGGCTCCTCGGTCTCACCATCCCGCGAAAATACGGCGGGCTCGAGCTCTCCGGGGCGGCCTACGCAAGAATTTTCGCGACACTCTCCTCTATCGACGCATCTCTCGGCGTTCTCGTCGGTGTCCATTGCGGCCTCGGATCGAAAGCGATTGTTCTGAGCGGCACCGATGCGCAGAAGGAGATGTACCTGCCACGACTTGCGAGGGGAGAAACCCTCGCCGCGTACGCCCTAACCGAGCCCGACATCGGCTCCGACGCGCAAAACATCAAGACGACCGCGACGCCGAGCGGCGACGGATCCAAGTGGATCCTCAACGGCCGGAAGATCTGGATCGGCAACGCCCACCGCGCGGGAGTCATCGCGACATTCGCCCAGACGAGCGTAGTTCGCAGAGGCGAGAACGTTCAGCGAATGAGCGCTTTCATTATTCGCCCCGATATGCCCGGCTTCAAGATCGCCGGGACGGTGAGAAAGCTGGGCATTCGCGGCTCAACGCAGGCTGAGCTGGCTTACGAAAACCTGGAAGTCCCCTCCGACCATATGCTAGGTGCGCATGGCAAAGGGTTTGGAGTCGCCGTCCACGTTCTAAATGGCGGGCGTCTCACGCTGGCAGCAGGATGCACCGGCGGCGCGAAGAAAGTTCTCGGAATGATGACGAAGTACGCCAACGAGCGGATACAGTTCGACCAGCCGCTCGCCAATTTCGAGATCACTCAGCGCAAGCTCTCGCGCTACGCGTCGGAGATCTACGCATCCGAAGCAATGCTGGGGATTCTCGCATCTCTTGTCGACCGACACGACGCGGATCATTCGCTGGAAGCCGCTGCCGCAAAAGTCGTCGCCAGCGAGCTCATCTGGAGAATCTGCGACGACATGGTCCAGGTAGCCGGCGGGCGGGGCTTCGTGAAGCCATATCCTTATGAGCGCATGCTGCGGGATTCCCGCATCAACCGGATCTTCGAGGGTGCGAACGAAGTTCTTCGTCTCTTCATCGCGCTCAACGGAATTCAAGGCCCGGCAACTTCCCTCCAGGAGCTTGGCAGCGCGCTTCGGAGACCGCTGCGAAACCTCGGCCTGCTCGGCGGCTACGCGACCGCGCGCGTGAAGCTCATGCTGGGGACGGCGACGCTCGACTGTCCTCTCGACGAGCGCCTTGCGAAGCACAAGGATTTTTTTGAGCGCCATGTCTCTGAACTGCGATCCGCTACGGACCGTGCGGTCATGCGCAATCGCGGAAAGATTGTAGAGCGCCAGCTCATCCTTGAGCGCCTCGCGAACATGGCGATCGAGCTTTTCGCCACCGCGTCCGTTATCTCGCGCACTCAAAGCCTTATTGATCAGCGCGGTATCGCAAATGTCCAGCACGAGCTGGCGCTGTGCGATCTCTTCTGCGTCGAAGCAGGTCGTCGCTTCCGCTCCAATCGCAATGCGCTCGACGCAAAGGACGAGGAAGTCGATGATCGGCGGCGCGAAATCGCCGCGACGGTAAGAGAGACCGGCGGGTACTTCGTGAGCGACGCAATACTCGACGAGTAACTCTCACTGCCGCTCATACAGTTAGTGGCTGCAGCTAAAAAAGAAGACGGCTCTTTCGAGTCGCCTTCTTTTTTTCGGGGTCCGGCAGACCACACTTCGAGAAATCGGATCTGCCCTCACCCAAAGCTCGCCCCCTCCCAGAGACGAGTCCTGCGCTTCCACTCGGACGAGATGACCAGATGCAAATTCGGTGCACACAATTTCTTGAACCCTGAAAATCCTCCTTGAAAACAAACGTGTGCGGGCCGTTAGCCGTGTCCTAATCAGCGATCTGCTACTTTTCAGCCTTGATTAATCCACAGCCCATAACTCTCGAAGGCCGAGGCGTAAGGCTCGAGCCGCTCAGCCCCGAGCATCGTGATGGCTTAGTCGCAGCCGCGACCGATGGAAAGCTGTGGGAGCTCTGGTTCACCACCGTTCCCGAGCCGGCGAAGACAGAGAAATACATCGCCGACGCACTAGACGGGCAGGCGGCTGGAACCATGCTGCCGTGGGCGGTGCGGGATCTGAACAGTGGCGGGATCGTGGGCACGACGCGCTATCACGATATCATCCCCGCTGCGGACCGCGTCGAGATCGGTTGGACTTGGTACGCGAAGCGCGCTCAGCGGTCAAACATGAACACGACCTGCAAGCTGCTCCTCTTCACTCACGCCTTCGAGACACTGGGCTGCGAGGTCGTTGGCCTACGCACCGACAACTTCAACTTCGCATCCCAACGGGCGATCGAAGCGCTCGGCGCGAAAAAGGACGGAGTGATTCGGCACCACTGGCCCCGCCGCGACGGAAGCGTGCGAGACTCGCACATGTACAGCCTGCTATCGAGCGAGTGGCCGGATGCGAAGAAGGCGCTGGAGTTCCGATTAGAAAGGCACAGCCGTTAGAGCGCCTTCTCCGCTGTGAGAATTTGTCTCTTTCGCTCGACTCCCCACCGGTAGCCACCGGGCTCCCCGTCAGTCCGAAGCACCCGATGGCACGGGATGACGAGCGCGACAGGATTCTTTCCGCACGCTGAGCCCACAGCTCTCGACGCTCCCTTGAGCCCGAGCTCGCTCGCCACCTGTGAGTAGCTGCGCGTCGTCCCTGCCGGAATTTGTCTCAACGCGTCCCACACCTTGAGCTGAAATGCGGTTCCCGAAATATCGAGCGGCGGACTTTGCGTCTTTTTCCCCGACGCAATCGCGACGACGAGCTCCAGCCACTTCGACATCTGCTTGTCGTTGCCTTTGGTGTTGGTAATAACCGCGCCCGAAAACGTTTTCTCCAAATCGCGCTCCAGCTCCGATGCATGGTCGCCGAGGGCGACGCTGCACAGGCCTTTGTCCGTCGCGGCGACGAGAATCTTGCCGAGGTAGCTTTTGCCGATCTCATACCGGATCCGCTTACCTTCCGCGCCGCGGCGAAATTCTCCGGGCGTCATTCCCATCGTCTTCGACGCCGTTTCGTACGCGGCACGGCTCGACCCGAAGCCCGCGCTGTAGGTTGCCCGGCTCACTGACTCGCCTGCGGCGAGATTTGATTTAAGGCGCCCGACACGAAGCGCCGCCTGATACGCCCGCGGCGTGAGGCCGAAGATCTTCTTGAATTCGCGTTGCAGATGAAACGGACTCAATGTCACGCGGGAGGCGAGCGCATCGAGTGAGAGCGATTCGTCCGGGTGCTGCTCGATGTATTGCGCTGCCTCACGCACCCGTTTCTCGCCCAACGTCCGTACTGCTTCCTCGGGATTGCACCGCTTACACGCACGGAACCCCGCTGCGCTCGCTTCCTCGGCAGAAAGGAAAAATTCTACGTTGTCACGATTTGGCCTTTTTGCCGGGCAAGACGGGCGGCAGAAGATTCCCGTCGTGCGGACCGCGAAGACGAACGAGCCATCCGATGTGCGATCGCGGCTCGAGACCGCTCCCCATGCAGTTTCCGCAGAAAGTACGTCGTCGATCTTTTTCGGCACTGCTATCCCGGCTGTATATGCGCCCATCGTTCTCTCCGTTTGTGTTCGAAGAGAAAGTTGAGGCGCTGGCCACCTGCGACCCATCCGCTTCTTGCTGTCAAACCCGGGGCAGTCACAGATCCGCGCAGCTTTTCAAGATCGTACCGCAGTTCCCGCAGATGACTTTGCATTTGATCTCCCGGACATCCGTGGAGCCGCAAATGTCACACAGCGTCGGCGGAGCCTCCACTCGGCTGGTCCCGGTCGTCTCGCTCACACGCCCAGGGTCGGAATGAACTTTGGGACGCGACGCATCTTCGTCGCCTGCTCGTACGAGTAGGCAATTCTGAGAAGCGTCGGCTCGCTCCACCGCCGCCCGAAAATCGACATGCCGATTGGCAGTCCAGAGACGAACCCGATCGGCACGTTGATATTTGGATAGCCGGCGACGGCCGACGGCGTCGAATACCCACCGGTGTAGTGGTCGCCGTTGAGGAGATCGATCGGCCACGCGGGGCCGCCCGTCGGCGCGATGAGCGCGTCTAGCTTGTGCTCGTTCATGACAGCGTCGATTCCTTTTGCGCGTGACATCTCGACATCCTGCGCCAAGGCTTCCAGGTATTTCTTTTCCGTAAGCGGGCCCTTCGCCTCAGCCTTTATCATGATGTCCTGACCGAACCACGGCATCTCCTTGTCGCGGTGCTTCTCGTTGAACGCGATGATGTCCTTGAGCATCTTCACGGGAGCTTTGGGGCCGAGCGACGAGAGATACTTGTTGAGGTCAGCCTTGAACTCGTAGAGCAGAACGTCGAACTCGGAGTCGTCGAATTTTCCCGCTGTCGGAATGTCCGCGGGATCTACGATCACGGCGCCGCCGCGCTTCATCGCATCGATGGCGCCTGACACCAGCCTATCAACATCGTCGTTGAAGCCGGAGTACTTAGCTCGCACGACCCCGATGCGCGCACCTCTCAGCCCTTTCGGATCCAGAAACTTCGTGTAGTCTGTGGCGGCGTGAGCTGACGATCCAGCAGTAGCAGAGTCGGTGGCATCTTCACCGGCCATTACGCCGAGCATGATCGCGGCGTCCCGAACGGTGCGTGTCATCGGGCCCGCTGTATCCTGACTGTGCGCGATGGGGATGATTCCGGATCTGCTAAGCAAACCGAGCGTCGGCTTGATGCCGACAATTCCATTCGCCGAAGATGGGCACACAATCGAGCCATCCGTCTCCGACCCGACCGCTCCCGCGCACAAGTTCGCCGCGACTCCCGCGCCGGAGCCCGAGCTCGAGCCGCAGGGATTTCTATCCAGCACATATGGGTTCTTAGTTTGACCTCCGCGACCGCTCCATCCGCTCGAGGCGTGGGAGGAGCGAAAATTCGCCCACTCGCTGAGGTTCGTCTTCCCAAGCAGAACTGCCCCGGCCGCACGCAGCTTCGCCGCGATGAATGCATCCTGGAGCGGTATCGATCCCTCGAGCGCGTACGATCCTGCCGTGGTCGTCATCCGGTCGTGCGTGTCGATGTTGTCCTTGAGGAGAATCGGAATGCCGTGCAAAGGCCCGCGCGCGCCTTTCGAATTTCTTTCCGCGTCGAGCGCGGACGCGATCGCGATCGCATCGGGGTTGGTCTCGATCACCGCATGGAGTGCCGGGCCGCGTTTGTTAAGCGCCTCGATGCGGCTCAAATAGGCCTGCGTGATCTGCTTCGACGACATCGCCCCCGTCGCCATCATCCGCTGGAGATCGTCAATCGTTTTCTCCTCGAGAGCGAAAGCAGGAAGCGGCATTATCGCTTCCGCTTTCGGGTCCCTCGGTGCGGACTTTGCTGCTGCGGCCTTCGCTGCTGCGGGCTTCACGCCAGCCACTACCGCCGCCGTCAGCGCCGCATTCCGAACGAAATTCCGGCGATCCATTTTTTACCTCGCTCTGTTGGTCAATCGAAATCCAGTCCGATGTCCAGCGCAGGCGCAGAATGCGTGAGGGCGCCTACCGAAATCCAATCCACACCGGCCTCGGCGATCGGGCGAACGGTTTCGAGGGTGATCCCGCCCGACGCCTCAGTCACCGCCCGGCCGCCAATGAGCTTCACCGCCTCAACCAGCTGTTTCACCTTCATGTTGTCGAGCATTATCACGTCAGCGCCTGCGCCGAGCGCCGCCTCTACCTGCTGAAGTGTCTCGCATTCGACTTCGACGCCGGCTCCTTCGGGGGCAATCGCGCGCGCGCGAGTCACCGCCAGGTTGATGTCCCCGTCAACCGCGGCGAGATGGTTGTCCTTGATCAGCACCGCCGATCCGAGATTGAAGCGGTGGTTCATTCCGCCGCCGGCGCGCACCGCGTAGCGCTCGAGCTTTCTCCAACCCGGAGTGGTTTTTCGCGTATCGAGAATCTTTGCCTTCGTCCCCTTCACCGCCTCCACGTAGCGCGCAGTGAGCGTCGCCACGCCGGACAATTTCTGCACGAAGTTGAGCGCAACTCTCTCCGCGGAGAGAAGACACCTCGCGTGGCCGCTTAGGAACATCACCGACGTTGCCGGTTGGACGCGAGCGCCGTCTTCCACATCCAGCCGAACATTCACGTCAGCGTCGAGCTGTTCAAACGCCTCGCGCGCGAGCGGGAGACCCGCGATGACACCTGCTCGCCGCGCCACCATTCTGCAGCGTGCTGTGCGGTCGGACAGAACCGTCGCGACGCTGGTGAGATCGTGCTTGGTGTCGTCTTCCTCGAGTGCCGCGGCGACGAGCGCGGTCAGCTCAGTTTTCGTGAGCGGGAACCATAGCCCTTCTTCCGTCTCCGGCGAAAAACCGTGTTCGGCGAGATCGGCGGTCGTGCGCGTCATTCGCCCGGATCGTCCGCCGCTTCAGGTGCGGGCGAAAGCGGCGCGCTCCCGCCGATGGAAATCATTCGCTCGATGGCGAGGCGCGCCCTCGCCGCGATGTCCGGCGGCACAGTGATACGGTGCTCCATCGCCTTGAGCGAGTGCAGCACTTTCGGCAGCGTCGTAACCTTCATGAACGCGCATACCGCCAACTCGTTCGCCGCATAGAACGTCTTTGTCGGGTTCTCGCGGCGCAGCCGATGGAGAATTCCGACTTCCGTCGCCACGATGAATTCGTTTGAGCCGGAAACGTGGGGACGCCTGATCATTCCCTCGGTCGAGAGGATCTGCACGCCGCGTGGATCGACATCCCCCGCGCTGAG
>JACDDT010000033.1:0-5433 GCA_013816855.1 Gemmatimonadaceae bacterium | reverse complement strand
CGTGCGTGCTCACCATTCGATGTGCCGTCCCTTCCATTTTCGTTTTGTGCGGGGAAAATCACTTCTATAATGTCCGCCGCGAGACTCCTTTCTCAACAGCGCCGCCTCGGCGATGAGCCGTGCGGTCTCGATCATGTT
Organism: Gemmatimonadaceae bacterium; assembly: GCA_013816855.1. Classification (GTDB taxonomy): domain Bacteria; phylum Gemmatimonadota; class Gemmatimonadetes; order Gemmatimonadales; family Gemmatimonadaceae; genus UBA4720. The sequence continues at coordinate 5,295 of JACDDT010000033.1, read as the reverse complement.
CGCTTCTTCCGTGGCGCCTTCGGGGAGGCGCGTCTCGATTTCGGCGAGCGACGCCAGCCCGAGGCGCAGCCCCTTCGCGCTTCTGTCGATGCCGCAGTAGTCCCACATCACGCGTCGTACATCATCCGCTGCGACCTGCGCCGCTCCGCGATCCCTGAAGCGCGGCACTTCCCACTTCACCTTCCTTGGCGCCGACACTTTTTTCACGTTGTCGATGAGGTCGCGCGCGACGCGCTCTGCGAACACCAGCCCTTCGAGAAGTGAATTCGATGCCAGGCGGTTCGCGCCGTGCACGCCCGTCCGCGAGACCTCGCCGCACGCGTAAAGTCCTGACAAGTTCGCGCGGCCGCGAAGATCGGTCACGATTCCGCCCATCATATAGTGTGCGGCTGGCGTCACTGGGATGAGGTCTTTCCCGGGGTTAATGCCCCGTGCGCGGCAGAGCGCAAAAATCCCCGGAAATCGATTCTCAAACGAGCGCCCGAGCTTTCGCGCATCGAGCCAAACTGTGCGTCCATCCTTTCTCTCTCGAAAAATCTCGCGCGCCACGATGTCACGAGGCGCCAGCTCCGCATCCTTGTGGCGGCGCGTCATAAAACGAACCTTCTCCTCGTTAAGGAGTACCGCGCCCTCTCCACGAACCGCCTCCGAGATCAAGGCGAGTGGATTTTCCGGAGTGTCCAGCGCTGTCGGATGGAACTGCACGAACTCCATGTCGGCCAATTTCGCTCCAGCACGGTGCGCGATCGCGTAGCCGTCGCCCGTCGCCACCTGGGGATTCGTCGTGTACCGGTACACCTGTCCGCAGCCTCCCGTCGCGAGGACCGTCGCGTCGGCGATGATCTCGATCGCTCTTCCTGCGACCGCGGCACGCACCCCGTGACAAACCCCGTTAACGACAATCAGATCGAGGACGCGCGCCTTCTCCATCACTTCGATCGAATCGGTCTCGCGGACGCGCTCGATCAACGTGCGTGCGACCTCGGCGCCGGTTTGATCTCCGTGGGCGTGAACGATTCGCCTTCGCGAGTGAGCCGCTTCCTTGCCCAGCTTGAGCTTTCCGCCCGGCTCGAGGTCGAAATCGGCGCCGGCAGTCATGAGCTCCCGGACGCGCGCGGGACCCTCCTCGACGAGGACTTGCACCGCGGCCGCATCACAAAGCGCTGCGCCGGCGGCGAGAGTGTCCTTTCTATGGAGCTCGGGCGAGTCTCCCGCGCCCAGCGCGGCGGCGATTCCGCCCTGCGCATACGCCGTCGCACTGTCGAAAAGCGATCGCTTCGTAAGGACTGTCACGTCGCCGTGGCCCGAGCTCCGCCACGCCGTGTGAAGCCCCGCCACCCCGCTTCCGACCACCAGAAATCTCGTTCGGACCCGCTCCGCCATCCTCTCAAATCAATGCTGCGCGCCGCCTCTGCGCGAGTGGAGAAATTTGGGCCAATTCCATCCCGCGAAAGTCCTTGCATACGGGGTGTGCCTTTACGATTGTTTCCGTCTAATGCGGAAGCTTTTAATCGTGACCGGCGTCCTCCTCCTGGTCCACGTTGCCCTTCTTTTTGCCCACCCCAAGGGAATTGCCGGTAACGGCAAGCCCAACGCTGCGCACGTTGGCATCGTTCTCGACATCGGTGGGCTCGGTGACAAGTCTTTCAACGACGGCGCCTGGCGCGGTGCGGACAGCGCCATCAAGCTGCTCGGCACGAACGTCAGCCTCATCGAGCCCGGCGAAGGCGCCGACCGCGAATCCGGTCTCAGGTTGTTTGCCGCCGAAAAAATGGCTTTGGTGATGGGGGTCGGCTTCGCATTCAGCGACGACCTTACCCGTCTGGCGAAGGAATATCCGCAGAACAGTTTTGCGGGAATCGATTTCTCTCTCGCGACCGACGCCGCCGGAAATACGATCGCGCCACCGCCGAATTTGGCCGCGCTCAAATTCCGCGAAGAAGAGGGATCGTTCCTCGTCGGCGCGCTTGCCGCCCTCGTCGGCAAGTCGAAGAAGATCGGATTTGTCGGCGGTATGGAGATTCCCCTCATCTACAAGTTCGAGGCGGGGTTTCGCGCCGGCGTGAAAGCGGTCTGCTCCGACTGCACCGTCATCGCGCAGTACGCGGGTGTGACACCGGAAGCGTTCAAGAATCCAAGCAAGGGAAAAGAGCTCGCGCTAAGCCAGTACCAGCAGGGCGCGAACGTCATCTATCACGTTTCGGGTGGAACCGGCCAAGGCGTCTTCGAAGCCGCGCGCATTACGGGCAAGTGGGCGATCGGCGTCGACGTGGATCAATACGCGGAGGCACCCGGACACGTTCTCACCTCGATGGTGAAGCACGTGGACAACGCGACCTTTAACGCCATCTCCGACGTCACGAACCACAGTTTCAAGGGCGGCGTGTACTCTCTAGGCCTCAAGGAAAAGGGCGTGGATTACGTGTACGACGCGAATAACAAAGCGATGATCCCCGACAGTGTGCACACCAAGCTCGAGCAGCTCCGGCAGGACATAATCGACGGGCGCATCAAAGTGCCGAGCATGAGATGACGAGTCCATCGGTAACGCCAGCGATCCGGATGACCGGCATCGAGAAATCCTATGGACCCGTGCACGCGAACTCCGGAGCGTCGCTGGAAGTGATGCCGGGCGAGATCCACGCGCTCGTCGGCGAGAATGGCGCTGGGAAATCGACGCTGATGAAAATCCTCGGCGGCTTACAAGCGCCCGACTCCGGAAAGATGGAAGTGAACGGCCGCGACGTTACGGGCTGGACCACACCTGATGCGATCAAGGCGGGAATCGGAATCGTCCACCAGCACTTCATGCTCGTGCCTACGCTTACCGTTGCCGAGAATATCGTGCTGGGAATGGAGCCGACAAAGAGCGGCTTGTTCGATGGCGATGCAGCCAACGCCGCCGTGGAAAAGCTTGGAAGAGACACCGGCCTTATCATCGCCCCGAAGCGCAAAGTCGCCGATCTCTCCGTCGGTGAGGCGCAGCGTGTCGAGATCCTCAAGGTTCTTTTTCGCGGCGCGAAGATTCTCATACTCGACGAGCCGACTGCGGTGCTTTCTCCGCCGGAAGTCAAAGAGCTGTGGGCGGTAATGCGCAGGATGCGTGACAACGGCGGGACGATCGTCCTCATCACGCACCGGCTCGACGAAGTAATGGATCTCACCGACGTCATCACCGTGATGCGAGCGGGAAAAACCGTCGGCAAGCTGGTGACCAGGAACACGACGCCCGCTGAGATCGCGAAAGAGATGGTCGGCCGCGAAGTCGTGCTGAGCGCTCGTGACAAAATGAAGAGTGGCGTGTCGGCCCCCGTAAAAACGGCTGCGCGCGCAAGCGCGGGCCTAGAGCTCCGCAACGTCGTCGTGACTGATCCGCTTCGCGGACGCGTCGTGGACAACGTCAGCTTCATGGTTGCGCCCGGGGAGATCCTTGGCATCGCCGGCGTCGAAGGAAACGGGCAGACGGAGCTCATCGAAGCAATCGCCGGTCTTCGCAAGCTCGTCAGCGGTACGATCTCCATCGACGGAAAGGATGTCAGCTACTTTGATGTCGCGCATCGCCGCGAAGTCGGTCTGACGCACATCCCCGAAGACCGCCACCGCCGGGGACTCGTTCTCGATTACTCGGTTGCGAATAACCTCGTGCTGGGCGTTCAGAACAGGTTTAGCTCGGGTGGCGTTCTGAATGAGCGGAAGATCGGAGACTACTCTGCAAAGCAGGTGGCCGCCTACGACATTCGGCCGCCGATTTCCGCAGCGTATGCACGCGGTTTCTCCGGCGGGAATCAGCAGAAGATCGTTCTCGCCAGGGAGATGGGTCACGGCTTCACCGTGCTCCTTGCGTCACAGCCGACGCGCGGAGTCGACGTCGGCGCTATCGAGTTCATTCACGCGCAGCTTCTCGCGGCGCGCGGCGAGGGGAAAGCAATTCTACTGGTCAGCGCCGAGCTCAATGAAGTGATGGCGCTGAGCGACCGCATCGCGGTGATGTACCGCGGGCAGTTCGCTGCCGTCGTCGATGCCGCAACAGCAACTACCGAACAACTCGGCGAATACATGATTGGCGCGAAGAAGGAGAGTGTCGCGTGAGCGCACAATTTCGCGCCCAGCTCGAGGAAGCGATCATCCCGACGGTCATCGCGCTTCTCATCGCGATCATCTGCGGCGACCTTCTCATCATCAGTTACGGTCAGGCACCCGGTCCGGTTTACCGCATGCTGCTCGAGGGAACCTGGGGCAACTGGTACGGTTTCGGTCAGGTTCTCTACAAGGCGACGACGCTCGCATTCACGGGCATGGCGATCGCCGTCGGCCTCCGTGCAGGATTGTTCAACATCGGAGCGGAAAGCCAGATCGCTGCGGGCGGACTTGCTGCCGCGATGGTCGGCATCTGGCTGCCGGCTGCGACGCCGGGAATTATCGCGATTCTTGTCTGCATCATCGCCGCTGGCGTGATGGGCGGCGGTGTCGCCGCGATTCCCGCGGTGCTCAAAACGAAATTCGGTGCGCACGAAGTGATCGTGACGATCATGCTCAACTTCATCGTGCTTGCTTTCATCAACTGGCTCATCACTGCGCACCTGCATCAGCCGGAATCCGTTCACACGGCCACGATCCACGCCGGCTTTCTTCCCCGACTGCAGGAATTCTTTCCCGCGTTTCACGGCGCCGCGGCGAATCTCTCGATTCTCGTCGCCATTCTCGTGGCAATCGCCCTCTGGTACTTCCTCTTCAAATCGCGCAGCGGTTACGAGCTCCGCGCAGCGGGACTTCAGCCTGAAGCCGCCGAGTACAGCGGCATCAGCGTGCACAATGTCTGGATGAAGGCAATGATTCTTTCCGGCGCCATCGCGGGAATCGGCGGCATCAACTTCGTGCTCGGCTACGAGCATTATTACGAAGACGGCTTCGCTACGGGCGCCGGTTTCCTCGGCATCGCAGTCGCTCTCGTCGGCCGGAACAATCCGTTTGGTGTGCTGGTAGCGGCGCTTCTCTTCGCGACCCTCTCGCAGGGCGGACTCGCCATTCACGCATTTGTGCCGAAGCAGATCGCAGACGTTCTTCAGGCGATCGTCATCATCGCCATCAGCGCAGCCGTTCCTGAAGTACGCAGACTTCTCCTCGCCAGCAGAAAGAGGGTGACGGCATGAACATCGGACTGCTCATCACCCAGGTCCTCCGCATCTCGGTGCCCTACCTCTTCGCCGCGAGCGGCGGCGTCGTTGCCGAGCGTGCTGGAATCATCAGCCTGACGCTCGAAGGGTTCATGCTCACCGGTGCGTTCACCGCGACACT
>JACDDT010000032.1 GCA_013816855.1 Gemmatimonadaceae bacterium | reverse complement strand
GGTAATCATAGTGAGTGATCGTCCTCGCTATTCTGAGCTTGTACCAAATTCGCAGCAGCGAACAAGCGGTGCCATTCCCACAACCGACATCAGCATTAAACTGCGAAGCTGAACTCTGCCGGTGCGGGTGGGACGCTAGTGCGTCAGCTTTTCCTCTCTGCGGTGGCGGCCGATCCGGAGTCGGCAACCTCGTCATCCACCGAGTGATCGTGACGGTCTACATCGCGTGCCAGACGAGCCTTCTCGCTATTCTTCTCGGCCGCGTCGTGCTGCTGCCGGCCCTCGAAGAGGCGATCCTTCCCTAGATCATCGTGCTTTCGAATCTCCCCGGGATCGTGGCTCGGACCCGCGGAAGTGTGCTTTTCTTTCCCCTGATCAGCCTGATTCTCGGCCTCGGCGACCTGGTCGAGCTTCCTGTCGCTTGCATCGTGTCTGTATCCGCTCTTCTCGTTAGCCATTGACCCGTCCTCGTTGAATAGGAGATAGAAGAGGGCAACCCCCATGCCCGTTGGCGGCGACTTTTCCAAGCTTCTCGCGGACTGCGTCAGTGCCGGAGAGTGCCTTGACAGCTAGTTTGCGCGTTGCTCTGTTCGCCTCGCGTGCCGACGCCGCGAGAAGGCGAACCCTCGGCGTCACCGATTGGTATTGAACCGCACGGGCCTATCCCCGAGGTTTGAAGAGTTCTTCGTAGGGGGGGTAGCCGGTGAGATCGACCATGTCAACGATCGCATCCAGATACGAGTCCACGGGACTCAATCCAGCCGCCATCGCTTCACGCATCATTCGCACGGCTTCGTCTTTTCGGCCGAGCCCGACCAGGATTTGGGCAGCCGCACGCTTCGCCTCGGAAGGAAACGCCGAACTCGATTGTTCGGCAAGAAACCTGAGGGCAGCCTCTGCTTCCCGGGTTTTTCCTGTTCGCGCAGCAATACGGCCGCGCAGCCCAGCAAGACCAATGGTTACGCGGGTCGAGGACGGACTTTTCGGGACCTTCATTCCCATCACCGTGGAACTATCAACCGAAGCTGATGCATCGGAGTATCGTCCCAAGACATACTCCACTTCCCCGCGAGACCACCAATACTCGGCAGTTCGCTGCGCAGCCGGAGCAGAATTAAAGATTTCAAGCTCAACGGCTCGAATCCGGCGCGCGTGGATTGGAAGGTTGTGGCGTTTGGTCTCAGCTGCGGCTATGTCCAGAGTGTTCACTACACCGCTGCCGGTCCCCGCCGGAAGCGCGCGCAGCTCCTCGATCAATTGGTTCAGGGCGACCGTGTCTCCGGCCGAAGCGAATGCAGCGGCTTTGGTGTAATTCGTTGCCGCATTGCCGGAAAACTTCTTGTCCATTTCCAGCGCAAACCCCTTCTCTTCGGCGTGCAAACCTAACATGTGATACGCGGTCGCGATGTAAGTATCCTGCGCCACACCCGCGTGACTTCGCCTTAGTAACACATCCAAGCCCTCACGCGCCCGGGACAGGTAAAGCGCGGATACGGCCGCAATCATCTGCGCATCCGCAGACTGCGGGGCGATATCACGCATTCTTTTCGCGTATTCATACGAGGCGACCCAATCACGGCGACACCGCGCAATATTGCGACCGAGGGTCGCATGTTCGTATTGCGATAGCCGATCGCCAAGGGCGATCAAGGCATCGGCCAGTGAATCAGCAAGGTCGCACTGACCCCTGTTGTAGTAGGCGCGCGCGGCCCTGACGGCAGCGAAAGTAAAGGTCGAATCCAGTTTGTAAGCGGCCAGGTAATCAGGAAGCGCTTGCTGGTACTGGGCCTGGCTCGCCTTCGTCTCCCCCGCAGCAAACTGGCGGAAAGCAGCATAGGTGGGAGTTTGAACGGCAACAGCGGGAATTGCATCATTCATTGCAGTGTCGAGCATCAAGGCAATGGTGCCCAGCACACGTTCGCGCAGCTCACCTGCAGCGCGGGATGGGTCACTGGCCGGACCAGAAACAGGACCGACACTTCGCAGGATCCGCCCGGAAGCCGGGTCAATCAGGTCGGCAGAAAGCTGAACGGTTTCCCCATCTCGAAGAAGAGAGCCTCCGACAAAAATTCCGGCGCCGATAGCTTTTGCCTTCGCAATCGCTGCCGCGCCTTTCGTTACCGAATCATCAGATGCCAGGATTTCAGCAACGCTTGTTTCAGTGAGCCGGCGGGAGATTCCGTCCTGCAGGAGCGCCGCAACGTTGTTAAGCGACGGATCACTGGTGCGGTTTCGAAATTCGCCCACAAAAACGCGCCTCGGAGTAGCCGAAGACTCCGAACCTGAATCTGCCCGCTGACGGGCCGCGAATGCGCCGACTCCGCCAAGTACGAGGGTGACAAGTGCAGCAACTGCGATGATGCGCTGGGCTTTCCCCGGAATGAGTGCGCTTTTCTCCCTGCGTGGCTGCGAGACAATCTGATTTGGTGTTGTTGTCCCGGTCATCACAATGCGGTTTAACGACGCGAGCAGATCCGTCGCGCCGGTGAATCGCTTTGAGGGATCCTTCTCCAGCGTCTTCATGACAAGAGCCGAGAAATCCGGATGCATGTCAGTGCGCATTTCTCCGAGCGGCTTCGGCGCTTCGGCCAGATGTGCAGTGATGTACTGCTGCGCGGTCTGCTTTCCAGCGAACGGATGTGCCCCGGTCAGCATCTCGTACGCCATGATGCCCCATGCGTAGATGTCGGCGCGCGCGTCAACTTCGTCACCCACGGCCTGCTCGGGCGCCATGTATGCGGGAGTGCCGAGTGATGTGCCGACCACCGTGAGGGTTCCGCCAGGCGCCTGCGTTTTGGACGCGGAAAGCGCTTTTGCAATTCCGAAATCGGTGACGACGGCAGTCCCGCCGGACAGCAAAACGTTTTCAGGCTTGATGTCGCGGTGAACTACTCCATGAGCGTGTGCGTATTCAAGCGCGCGCGCGACGTCGCGGAGGATTGCGACTGCGTCGGCTGGATGAAAGGGGCGTCCGTCGAGCCGATGCCGAAGGGATTCTCCTTCCACAAACGGCATGGTGTAATACGGAATTCCTGCATCCACTTCACCTGCGCCGAAAAGCGGAACGATGTTGGCCTGCTGCAGTTGCGCGGCGAGTCTGATTTCACGTTCGAATCTTTCCGCTGAAAGACCGACAACCAGTTCGGGCGTCAGGACCTTGACCACGACTCGCCGGCCAAATCGCATTTCCTCGGCGACGAACACCCGACTCATGCCGCCGCCGGCGAGCTCCCTTTCTATGGTATAGGCGCTACCGAGTGCTTCCTGAAGCTGTTGGCGGAGAGAGGGCGTGGTGGATGACATCGCGCCCCAAACTTATGCCTGAGGGGATAGTCTGCCTACTCCGGCTGCCTGGATTCACTCGGGGAGGAGGGCGCATTGGCTTTGATTTCCCCGAAACTGAGCTATGGCGTTAGCTCGCAAAAACAATCGCTCTCATACGAACGGGATTTTCTACGCTTCAAGCAGCGCGGGGTTGTCGGGTCGCCATGCGGCGTCTGACGCTCGTGGAAGGGTAAACCGAAACGTAGTTCCGGAGCCAGGGACACTCTCCACGCTCAAGTTGCCTCCGTGACTTTCCACGATTCCCTTCACAATGAAAAGGCCAAGGCCGGCTCCGGATCGCGATCCTTTGCTGGCTTTCCAGAAGCGGTTGAAAAGATGTGGCAAGTGGTCGGGAGCGATTCCGATTCCGGAGTCGGTAACAGTGTATTCGACATTGGTGCCTCGGCGGGTACCCATGAGAGACACGACGCCTGATTTCGGCGTGAATTTCGTTGCGTTACCAACCAAGTTGGAAAATATCTGCGATACTCTCCCGCGATCCGCGGGAACTTCGGAATCGGGCCCGACCCAACTATGCTCGAAGCGCAAGCCTTTCGATACTACCAGCGGTTCGAGCTCTACGACCGCGTCAGCCAGAAGCGCCGATGCACTGGTGAACGATGCTTCTACTGCCAGGGTGCCCGATTCGATCCGCGAAACATCCAATAGGTCCTGGATGAGCGCGTTTCCGCGGGCTGTCGCTCTCCCAATCATCTTCAATTGCGGCACGAGCGGAGTGGTATCACCAGGGGTCGCGAGAATGTCTAGCAGGAATGCGGTGCTCATATGAATTGTATTGAGCGGATTCCGCAGATCGTGTGAGACTATTGCAAGCATGTCGTCTCGCGCAGTGGTTGCGCGCTGAGCTTCGCTGTACAGCAGGGCATTGTCTACGGCGAGCGCAGCGCGGCGAGTCAAGTCTTCGATCAGCAACATTGACTCGGGCGCAGTAAGTCGATTGAAGTCTGCGCTGAGGAACTGGAGAAATCCAATCGCTCCGCGCCGCGTGATGAGAGGCGCCACGAGTAGCCCGAAGGGGCCTTTCTGCCGCAATTCCGCGAGCAGGCCGGGGTTGCGAGACACGTCGGCAAGTATTTCGTCAGTGGCGATCGGCACGAGCTGGATAGACCCATCGTCAATCGCTCGCTTTGCAATTCCTGAGAGATCTTGCTGCATTGTGCGCGGTTCAACCGTCTCGACAGTCGCCGAGATTGAAAAATTGTGCGCGAGCTCAATCCGGCGAGTCGTATTGCCTGGCCCGATGAGATCGGCCGTGCATAGGTCGGTTATGCGTGGGACAACGAGCCGTGCCAGATCGCCAAGCACACTTTGCACGTCGAGGGTGGATGACAACAGCTCAGTAGCTTCCGCGAGGAAGCGCGCGCGTCGCTCGGCGTCGCGCACGGCCTCACTTGTCCGCATAAGGTCGGAGTAACTCGAGACGAGAAGCTCGAGTATCTGCTCCTTGGTTGCGCTAATCTCGAAGGTTGTGCCAAGCAGCTCGATTGTCACCGGCTTCGGACGCAGCCGAACATCGTTCCTCCGCTCGAGCACGGTGCGGACGCGCGCGAGCAGCCCCGATGGCTCGTAGGGTTTGGTTACATAGTGATCCGCTCCCGATTCGAGGCCTCTCACAATGGCCAACGGATCGGTAAGACTCGTGAGCAGCACAATAGGTTGGTCCCTTAGGGCCGGCATGCTTCGAATGCGTTTCGCAAGCTCGTAGCCGTCCATCCCTGGCATCACAACATCGCTGAGAACGAGATCGACACTTTGCTTGGCAAGAAGCTCGAGTGCCATTTCTCCATTTCTGACGGTCACTGTTCTGAAGCCCGATCTCTCCAGCAATTCCGCGAGTGCGGCCGCCTGCGTGGCGCTGTCCTCGACTACGAGAAGCAGAGGTGAAGGTTCCCGCTCGGTCACCTAACGATCTCCGTGAGCCGCTGAGCGATCTCGCCGAGGGGGACCACCATGTCAACCACGCCCGCGCGAATCGCTTCCCGCGGCATTCCAAAAATCACCGACGTGGCTTCATCCTGCGCGATCACTCGACCTCCCGCGGATTTCACGGCTCGCAATCCTGCAATTCCGTCGTCTCCCATCCCCGTCAGAATCACCGATAGCGCATTTTCGCCCAGCGATTCGGCGACGGAGCGAAAGAGAAACGATGCTGACGGGCGAAAAGCACCGGAAGCAGGGGAGTTGTCGAGCAAAATGCGAATCTTTCCTTCCGCATCGAGCCGACAACCGATATGGCGGTCGTCGGGCGCAATGTACACGCAGCCTACGGCCGCCAACTCTCCTGTTTCCGCAACCTTCACAGGCATCTGGGAGTCGCCCGATAACCAGTGTGCGAGGCCGCTGGTAAACCCGACTGCAATGTGCTGCACGATGAGGATGGGTACTGGAAAAGATCGAGGCAGGGCCGCGAGGATGTCGCGGATGGCGGGCGGGCCTCCCGTTGACGCTGCGATTGCTACGAGCCGTACGCGGCCCCGTGGTGCCGCCGTAGAAAAGGTTCCGGAATATGAATCCCGCGGAGCCGAAGCAGGCGCAAGCGGACTGCCATGGCGCCGCACGACTTTCACCTGTGCCATTGCGCGGGCCATGCTCACAAGCTGTTTCTGATCCGAGGCAAAGCGCGGTGATCCAGGCCCGTCAGGCTTGGGGAGGGCCATGAGCGCGCCCGCCCTCGTTGCCTCCAGCGAAAGCTCGACCTCCCTCTGGCGCGCACTGTACGAGACAATGATTATCGGCCGCGGCGACCGGACCATGATCTGCTTGGTCGCTTCGAGTCCGTCCATGACGGGCATTTGCAGGTCCATCGTAACCAGGTCCGGCTTGAGCTGCTCCGCCAATGCCACGGCTTCCTTTCCATTGGTTGCCTCACCCACAACTGTGAAATCGGCCTCGCCCGAGAAAAGTGCGGAGAGAAGCGCGCGGGAAGTAGCGGAGTCGTCGGCGACGAGAACGCGAATCACTCGACGCTCCGGGTATTTCTGCCGATCAACATGCGTACCGTTTCAATTAGTGTGTCCTGATCGAAGCTCGACTTGGTTATGTAGGCATCGGCACCCGCTTCGAGCCCCCGAGAGCGCTGCGCCGGTTCGTCGAGCGATGTAACGAGAATTACCGGCATCAATGCGGTGCGGGCGTTTGCGCGAATTCGTTCGCAGAGTCCGAATCCATCCAGGTGGGGCATCTCTACGTCACTGACGACCAGTGCAAAATCCTGGCGCTCGATGGTGCGCCATGCTTCGCTACCATCAACTGCTGTTGTAACGTCATACCCTGCGGCGGACAGCACGCTTTGCTCGAGAGTCCTGGAGGTAATCGAATCGTCGACGACGAGAACCCGCGAAGGTGCGAGTGACTCTTCACTCACGCCGGATAACGCGCGTGATGTCGATGACACTCCTCCCTCGATACGCGCCAGAAGAGCGGGCACACTCAGGACGAGTAAAACAACACCAGTTCCAAGCAGGGCTGTACCCACAATTGCATTCGTCGCTGCGGGACCGGCGTACTCGAGCGGGCGCAACACCAACTCGCGTTCGTCAATGAGGTCGTCCACGACGACGGCGAGGCGCCGATCACCAGTTTCAAGCACAACGAGCTGCAGCATTGCTGGCGACGTGACTTCCTTGAAGGGCGGTCCGAGAAGGGAAGCCAATGTCATCACCGGAATGGGGCGATCGCCGGTGACCAGCATCGTCCGTCCATCAACTCGTTTGAGAGAGCGCGGATTTGTGCGAGCGACTCGCATTACAAATGAGCTGGGCACACCTAGAACGATGCCGTCGACCTCCGCAAGCACTACACGCATAGTGGCAACACTGACCGGGACGTCGATTGATATCCGGGTCCCTCGGCCTGCAACTGAGCTGACTTCGACTGTACCGCCCATCCGCTCCACGGCTGCCTGCACGATTCCCATTCCCACGCCGCGGCCCGAGAGCGTTGTAGCCGTGTCCTTCGTCGAAAAGCCTTCTTCGAAGATGGTTCGAAAAAGATCTTGTTCGCTGGTTGGAAGAGGACGCCCGCGCTGCTGAAGTCCGCGGCGGACCGCTGCTACATCGAGTCCGTGGCCGTCGTCGGACACTGTGACCTGCAAACGATCTCCCCGCAGTGATCCCTCTATCCGAACTTCGCCCTCTGCGTCCTTGCCCTTCGCCTCACGCTCTGCCGGCAGCTCGATTCCATGGTCTACCGCATTTCGCACCAGGTGAAGAAGGGGCTCGCGCAAAGCCTCCAGAACCGCGCGGTCAGCTTCGATTTCGCCGCCCGTAACAGTAAGGCGAATCTGTTTACCATTTTCGCGCGCAACGTCGCGCGCTACCCGCGGAAAAGTTTCCGTCAGCTCGGAGAATGGACGCTGCCGGAGTCGGCGCGCTGACCCACCGAGCCTTCCCGCTACCGCTGCGAGTGCGCGTGCATCAGCGCTGGCGTTTCGCAGCAACCCGGTCAGCCGTTGGTCCCAGTCGTCATCTTGCGTTCCCCCGCGGCGGCGGGAGCGGTGCAATGTGCGAAGTGAAGCCAGATCTTCCGCACGATCTCCGAGTATAGCTGCGAGACCTGCAATCTCCCCGGCTGCGCCCGTAATCACATCGACCTGTCGCGTATCAATTTTTACGCGCGCGCCGGATTGAGTTTGATCCTCGCTGCGCTCGTGGACAACGGGAGCCGAAGAGGGTGCGGGTGCGGGAAGCGATTCGTTTTCCGGAATTTTGCTCGCGCTGACCAGTGGGATCGCGCTTCCGCGGCCACGCACATGTTGGAGTAGCGCAGTGAGCGCAGCATCAGGCAGCGGCTTGTCGGCCCGAAGACTGTCCCGCGTTGTCCCAAGCGCGTCCACAGCCGCGAATAACATCGCAATCTGCTCGCCGCCCAAAGCACTGCCTCCATCACGAGCGCGACTCAGCTCGCTTTCCAACGCATGGCAGACTTCTTCAACAAGAGAAAGCCCCGCCGCGCGTGATGCGCCCTTCAATGTATGCATGACCCTGAAAACGGCGCGCAACCGGTCGCTGTCTGCCGGCATTCGCTCGAGTGCCAGAAGATGATCGTTCAACTCCTGGATCTGCTCGTCCAGTTCATCGGTGAATATGCTGCGCAGGCGTACGGCGAGAGCGTCTTCACTCATGGAACTTTCCGCACGTCTTGCTGCCCCTGAAACGTGGAATCACCTGCGGCCTCGAACTCCTACCATGTCCACCAACTGCGAGCCGAGCCCCGAGAGATTCTGCGCCGCCGTTTCGGACTGTCGTGTCGCGGTCAGGTTTTGCTGCGTCGCGTCGTGAATATTTGCGATCGCCTGCCGGATCTGATCCATCCCGAGGGCCTGTTGCCCCGCAGACGCGACAATCTGTTCCGCCGCCTGCGCAGCCTCGTCAACTACAGTCGCAAGCTGCGCGATTACCTCGCCGGCCTGGGTTACCTGACGAACGGCGGTAGCAGTCTGCTTGGTGCCCTGTTCAGTCGCCATCACAGCGGCGCTCGTTGAGCGCTGTATTTCGCTGAGCAAGCGGCGCACCTGCACTGTCGACTCCTTGGCTTCACCGGCGAGTGTCTTGATCTCCGCCGCGACCAATGCGAAGCCGCGTCCGTGTTCTCCTGCACGCGTACTTTCCACTGCAGCATTCAAGGCAAGAAGCTTCGTCTGTTCGGCTACATCGCTGACCGCAGTCGTAATCTCTCCGATTGCCTGCGCTTGCTCAGCGAGCGCCACAACGGCAGTAGCCATCGCTTCAACCTGGGTCTGCACTAGCCGCATTGCCGCAACAGCATCGTCAACTGCTTTCTGGCCTGCACGGCCACCTTCTGCGGCACGTTTCGCCGCGTCCGCGACAGCCCTTGCACGCTGAGTAGACTGGGTGGCGGTTTGTGCGACTTCATCGACAGTTGCAACCGTCTCCGTGACGGCGGCCATGGATTCATTCGTCCCGGCAGCCTGTTCCGTTGTCGCTGAAAGTATCTCCGCGCTGCTCGACGCAATTACATTCGCAGACTCCTGCAGTGGACGGGTGATCGACCGACTTGCGACATATGCGGCTGCTATTCCAAGGAGAATTGCCAGTAGGGCGGCGACGATAACTGCGATTCGAGCAGAATCGGCGGCTCTCTTTCCCGCGGCTGCATGCAGATCTGCACGCTCCCTCGCGACCGTACTTCCAACCCGCACTGTCGACTCGAGTGAATCGAGCAATGGAATTACGCGAGTTACTCGAATCTGAAGGGAGGCAGCTTCATTGCCAGCCTTGCTCGCTGCAGATGATGCGAGCATCGCGGCATTCCATTGTACAAGCAGTCCCGAGGCCCGGGTCCAGCGCGCACGTTCTTCCGGCGTACCAACAGCGTCCTGTAGCTGCAGGAGATAATTGCGCGCGACCGCAACAAGACTGTCGCGCGGTCGTTCGAATGCGCCATTGTTGTCGAGCAGGAAGCGCAGATTTTCGAGATTCGCTCCCCTGATATCAGATTCGGCGAGGAGGGCGGGGACTACAACCGCTCGCCGCTCTGCCAATACGCTTTCATACGTAGTGGTTGTTCTTCCGAGCGCTGTCGCACCCACAATAGCGACTATCGAAAGAAGCGCCAACTCGATGAAGAGTGCCAACGCGATGCGCCTGCCTACAGTCCAATTCATGCAAACCTCATCCAAAGGGAAATCAAGTCACGACTCACGGGGAGGCGTGTGCAACAGTGTTTCCGCGTCGAGCACCAAAACACCGTCGTCAGTCAAGCCAATTGCTAACTCGCGTCGCGGTCCGGGATGCGCCGCGGACAACCCTGAGCGCGCGACAGGTCGCGTTTCTTCCACTGCATCCACTAACAGTCCAACAGCCGCGCGCTGGTCATTGCCAAGTACGATCAGGTTCGCATTTCCAGTGTTGCGCATTGCAGCGAGCGCGAGCACAGTGAGCGGACGTCCACGCCATGCGGTAACTCCGTAAACCGGCGCCACCCCGAGCGGGAGTGGTGTAACGGCTCCAGCAGGTGCAATGGCGACAATGGATGAGAGCGGCAGGCCCAAACGCTCATCTCCGATCGTGAAGATCATAATATCGAGATCGTCACCCGCGGTGAACTGGTCGTCCTCGAGTAGCGGTATCGCGAGTACTCGAGCCCGTTCCGAGAGTATAGCCTGACTCACTGAGGTTTCGCGTTCCATTGTCACCTCGGAAGAGCCTCGACATCGCGAAGGCGGAGCGTCGCTATCTGGCGGAGGCGAGATGCGGGAACTCCATCAGCTGCAGTTATTGTGTCTGTCGCATCCACCTTTTCGAGCAGAGTGATGACATTCTCGAAAGAAATCCGGGCGCCGTTCGAATCACCCAGGCGTGTAAGCGCGTCTCCCAGCTGCAAGTGTCCCATCACGAACTTTCGATCGAGATAGATCGATCGGCGTGCAGCTATCGCGGCGTCGGAATGCCAGTTCGCCTGGGAGAGCAGAGTCGCATGCAGGTAGTGGAGCTCCGGGGCGAGCGGATGAACCTCGAGTGCGCGAGCGCAAAACTCGCCGGCCTCGTGGAGGCGTCCCTGGTTGGCGATCGTCCTGATATAGAGGATCCAGAGCCAAACGGTTTTGTTCTCCTCACCTTCCGCGGCCAGCGCAATCGCAAGCAAAGATTCAGCGGTCACGTAATCCGCTATCTCGTAGGCGAAGAGAATGCTGGAGTCAATGTCAATGACACGATCGGCGGGAACCGGCGCACTTACTACCGCGGCCGGCACCGCGGCCTCGGTCCACTCGGGAGCTTCAGCTCGTGGAGTGGGTGGAGCGGTCGCAACGAAGTCCCACTTTTTCGGTAGTGGAACTGTGTCTGAGTCAACTGTGGGCGCTCTTTGCGCCGACTTTATCCCGGGCCGACGGTAGGCTATGCCGAACGGCGTCATGACAGACTCGCAGGATACGAGGTTGGCGAGCGGCGGGTCGGACGCTCCAAGCACCAACCATCCATCGGATGCAAGGGATTCGAGAAGACCGCTAGCGATCCGGGCGACTGTGGGAAGGTCAAAATAGATCATGACGTTCCTGCAAAGAACCAGGTCGAAATTGCCTTCGATCGGGTATTCATCCTGTACAAGATTCAGAATACGGAACTCGACACATTCGCGAATTCCCTTATCCAGATCGTAGTGCGACCCGGTGCGTTGAAACCATCTCTCAACCCGTTCTTCGGAAACACCCCTGAGTGCCCAACGCGTGTAGCGACCGCGCCTGGCTGCATTGACGCGAGGCAGCGCTATGTCTGTTCCAAGTATTCGTGCTGGGTGCGGCCATCCCAGTTCCCTCAGAAGAATTGCCAGCGTATAGGGTTCCTCGCCTGACGCACAGCCAGCGCTCCAGAGACGAAGGGGGTGATTTGGTCCGTGCGTAACCGAGCGTCCCGGCAGAACCTCGGTGGCGAGCAGATTGAGTTGCGCAGAATCGCGAAAGAAGTAGCTCTCTCCAACAGTCAGTTCTGCCAGCACGACATCGCGCGCTTCGCCGGGGTGCTCAGCGGCATGCAAAAGTTTTACCGGGTCGGAAATGTGAAGCGCCGACATCGCCCGGCGCATTCCGGCCTCAGCAGACGGCTGCCTGTTTGCAGGAAAGGAAAGGCCCGCGATGAGGTGTGCCAGGTCGGAGATGCGCGCGAAGACAGGATCTGAAAACCCGGCTGCAGCCATTGGTTCTCGAGCCCGGCCTGCGAGAAATGCTTTCAAGCTTGCGGCGAAAGGGCGACGTCGAGCGCGTCCATCTCTGCCTGCGTCAGGAATGCGTCCACATCGTACACGACTATGACCCCAGCTTCCGTAGCCGCGACGCCCGCCAGCCTTTTGAGGGCTGGGGAAATTTTGCTTGGAGATTCGAAACTCTCCCGCGAGACCTCCGTGACATCCAGGACATCGTCCACTCTTACTGCAATGAGCCTATCAGCGATGCCTAAGATGATCAGGAACTGGTCCGGCGACACAACAGCTCCGCTGAGAACGAATAACCGACGAAGATCCACAACGGGAACAATTCGTCCGTGAAGGTTAATTGCCCCTTCAATGACGTCAGGAGCAGCAGGCAGTGGGGCGATCGCGACAGCGCGATGTATCCCGTGAACGGCCGATGATGGGAATCCAATGGCCGAGCCGTCGATTTGGGCCAACAAAAGAGAGATGGTGGATTGCGGAGGCAGCATTCGTATGGTCATGAGCCCGAACAGGGCCTTGGATCCACTAACATAGCGAAACAGGGCTCGAACGACTGGTCAGCTTGGTCCTGGACCTCTAAAATTGGGCTACCGTCGGGCACGCTGGTTGCCTTTCAGTAATGCGATTCGACACCATCCACCCGTCTTAATCGCGAGGCAGACGTGAGCTCGATCTTCGACACCATCCAGCAGCAGCTCGGCGGCAATGCAGCAGCCCAGATCGGCCAACAGCTAGGCCTCGACCCCAATATGACGCAGTTGGCCGTCAACGCCGCCATCCCTGCCATACTCGGCGGAATGGCCGCGCACGCCGCGCACCAAAAAGGCGCTGACGAGATCCATTCTGAAGCAGACAACCACACCACCCCTGCGCCCGCTTCAACTCCCGCCGATGACAATCACTCCACCAGAACCGGCGCGCTTGGCAACGTCCCGAATATTTTCACCGGCCGCGGCGACGCGGGTGGGCTGCTCGGCAAGATGGTCGGCCACCGGACGCAGGCGGTTCAGGCTGGCGTCGCTCAGGCGAGCGGCATCGACAAGGAAAAAGCCGGCGGGTTGATCGGAATGCTGGCGCCGGTCGTGATGGGCGCGCTCGCGCAGCAGAAGCAGGGCGGTGGACTCAACGCCGGCAACATCGGCAGCATCCTCGCCGAGGCGCAGAGCCAGGCGCACACACAAGCGACTCAGCAGTCGCCGGGTCTAGGCGGAGTGCTCGGATCGGTGCTATCCCGAATTCAGACGAGCTGAGTCCGGTCGCCCGCGCTTTGTAAGCGTTATATTCCCTGACCGCGGGCGCGATGCACCCCAACAGGTTAGTTCGCCCCGGGGAGGCTGATGACGAAGGTAGACCCAATGCCCAGCTTGCTCGTAACCTTTATGTCGCCAGCCATTCCGCGCGCCAGGTCACGACTAATTGCCAAGCCGAGACCGGAGCCTTGTTCGGCCCGGCTGTGGCTGGCGTCCACCTGAGTAAACGGCTCAAAGATCGCATCGGTTTTGTCGGGCGGAATTCCGCGCCCCGTATCCGAGATTGAAATCCGGACAACGTCTTCGTTGCCGGGTTCGGGCGCTGTTTCGACATCAATGCTTCCGCCTTCACCCGTGAATTTTATGGCATTCGAAAGAATGTTCAGAAGGATCTGCTGAAGTTTGTCCCGATCCGCGCTCACGCAAACGCCGGATGGAATGGCAGCGCGATGCCGGATTTTCTTCGCAGCCATTTGAGGTTCGATCATCGGCGTGATGTCGCGCATGATGTCTCCGACATCTACGCTCCGAATGTTGTAATCCAGTTTTCCCGCTTCGAGCCGTGCGAGATTGAGGATGTCGTTAATCAGGCCAAGCAGGTGGCGCTGGCTGCGATCAATTCGGTGTAGCGTCTCTTCTTGCTCTCGTGTTACCGGCCCGTGAATGCCCATGGCGAGAAGCTGGGAATACCCGCCAATCGCGTTCAATGGTGTGCGAAGCTCATGGCTCATTGTCGTCAGGAATTGAGACTTCGCGCGATTTGCTTCGACGGCAGCGGTTCTGGCTCCCTCCGCAGCGATTAGCGCCTCTTCGAGCTCCCTTCGCGACCGCGATAGAACTTCCGCCATTGCTTCAGTTCGGGCCGCGGAGTCCCCGGCAAGCCGCGCGTTTGCGCGAGCGACGACGGCGGCCTGTTCCCCGCGAAACATCGCAGTAAGCAAAGGCAGCAGCTCGCGAATCCATTCGCCTTCGGCGATGACTTGAGTACCAGCAACCACCAGAACGGCTTCCCCCGTCGGTGCGACCCCAATTACATCAGTGAGGACGCCATCCTTTCCATATGGGAGGGTAGCGGCATGTTCACCCTTCTGAACGCACTCCGCCAGAAAACGTTTCCACGCTTTCGCCGAAGGGATGGTTGTACGGAAGCCGGGGGCGGCGATGAAGGTATCGATCTCCTGATCACGTATGAAGATTATGAGCCCAGTGCCGCCGAGGGTGCGGGCAAGTTCAGCAGCGGATTCCGCTCGCGCGTCAGGATCGGAGAGGTTCGCCGCGGTCTTCAGGAGTTCCGTTAACGGCTTGCTGTCTCCAGTTAGTCCGGGAATACGCAGGCCACCGCTGTGCAGTTGTGGAATCCGCTGAACTGACCTTGTGATCTCACTATCTGCCCGTAGGAATTGAAGCCTGCGAATGGAATTCCGTGCAGCTCTTTTCCGACGGCATCGAGTTCATTGTCGAAGTCGCTGCCAAGACGCAGGCGGGTAGCAACGCAATCGAAGAATAACGCCGCCCTGGGAGTGTCGCCGTTGTCTTCAACCTGCTTCATTGCGTCGCGTGTCGCATCGGCAGCGGCTTTAGCAGCCGAATCACTTCCTGTGGACATGATGCACGCCGTTGATCCGGAAGGAACTTCAGCTGCCGTGATCACGCCGCCTCCATCGGAAACACCGAGCGGGACGCGAAGCTTGTGCCCACTCTCGGTTTTTACACCCACGATGTTGTGCAGAAAGAAGGGAAGCGGGTTGTTCGCGTCGAATTCCTGATCGGTTGCCGCTGCGTGATCCTGAAATGCCTCTACTGCGGGAGCGATATTGAATGTTCTCACGGATGCTACATCGCTGTCCGTAACGCGGAGTGGTTCACTTGCCGGCGTCCAGCCATGCCTGGCCCCGATGCCGAGCGGCTTCTGGGAGAGAATCTCCATTGCAACGGCTGCGTTGGAGAATGCTTCGGTTCCGCAAAACACGTGAGTCTTTTCAAACCTGGCATTGTCGCCCGCGCCGCCGCCCACGAATCTGTAAGTCCCGGCGGTGCAGGTCGTGAGCTGGTCGATCAGGTCGTCAGAATGCCCCGCGAGAGCGTCGATGAACACGATCGCAGCGCGGTGCTTGAATTCCGAGGATTTCAAGCCGGAAAAATTGCTCGACATCTGATCGGCTGCAGCTTTTCTGTCGTCCGAGAGGTTCCTGCCCAGGGTCGCGGCAAAGCGCATTTGCGGCGAACGGAGCGCGATCGCGCAGGTCAGACCATTTCCCGAACCCGAGTTGGTGAACTCCCCAGCGGAAGAGCACCCGACGATGGTTTTCGTGCCCGCGGAGGTGCTCAGGCTTTGGAGAAGTTCAGAATAGTTGTTTTCGGGGGCTGCGAAGACGATGAGCGCATCGGGCGCGCCCTTGAGCTGCTTCCGGATTTCCGATCCCAGGAAGTCACCAGCGTCGCCGTTCAACTTGTCCGTAGAGGCGATTGCGATATCAGTCATTGTTTTCTCTGCACTCATTGGAGCGGAAGGGGTTGCATGCAGAAACTAGCAAGAAGCTGACCTTCCTCGACTTGGAGTCACGAACTTAGCCCATGCTAGTACACCCTCGGTCGATAAAACCACAACTTTCCGGAGTTTTGTTGCGTTTGCTGGCAGTGTTGAGACGTAACTCTCATCTCATTCCCGCATTGCCCGGCCTGCGCATCGCGGACATCAGAATGTGACCGTCGAGGAGCTCCGTCGGTTTGATGCCGAGCAGATACGCGAGCGTCGGCGCCATGTCGACGACGCGGGAAAATTCGTGGTACTGCCCGCGGGCGAATTGCGGTCCATAAAAAAGCATGGGAACGTGCGCATCGTAATCGTACGGCGTCCCGTGCTCCGCGTAGCCGCGAGGGCCCAACAACGTGTACGGCGTAAGCGTGATCACAAGCTCGATAGGTGAATCCTGGGGGATCGCGTGCACCCATCGGCGCATGACCGCATCGTGCAGCGTGTCGGCGCGGAAGAGGTCGCGCGGACGGTCGGCGCGGAGAACGCCGGGCAGACGCCGCGCCGCGGCAGCGAAAGAGTCGATAACCGAATCCGCATTCAACACGCCGTCGAACTCCCTCCTGTCAACGATCAGCGCCCACTCGTCCAGATGAAAGGCAGCCGGATTGATATTGGTCTTTGCAAGCGCGGTTTGAAAGGAAGCGATCAGCGGCCGAAGATCCACGTTGGGCACGTACTGCCCGGCGGGCACCGGATGCAGCTCGGTATGGAATTCCGGATATGGCGCGACGCCGTGATCGGCAGTCAACGCGACCACGATCTGCGTTGAGTCGCGCGAAGCGTACAGGGAGTCGAGCAAGGTGCCGAGGTATTTGTCGACGCGGAGAATCTGGTCGTGCATCTCCTTTGAGTCGGGACCGTAACGGTGTCCGACGGCGTCAGTCGTCGAAAGCGAAATGGCAAGCAGATCGGGTAGGTCGCTCGTGCCGAGCCCGAGCTCCCTCACACCTTTGAGCGCGAGCTGAACGGTGAGGGAGTCCATCCACGGAAATTCGACGTACTCAAGTGCGGCTCGTGCGCTGTCGCTGGAAAGGACGTGAGGGAAAGTCGTCGGGTCCCCTTCGCCCTCGTAGATGACGTCGTCTTTCTCCGTGTACGCCGAGTCGGGAAGCAGAGGCGTCCACGACTTGCCCGCGGACCGCTCAGGGATTCTCAATGCATTGAACGATCTTACCCAGTCTGGCAAAGTGTCCGCGTAGTAAGTGCTCGTCGTAAAACGTCCACTCGCATACCAGTACACGGACTGATGAGCGCGGCCGAGGGGAAGGATGGCTCCTCGGTCTTTGCGCGAGACGGAAAGCGCGCGGGAGCGCGGGTCGTTCGTTCGCATCCAGTCGATAAGAGTGGATCCGCGGAATCGAAACGGGGACGCGGGAGGTCCGCCTCCCCCGATTAGTGGAGACTGAGGATCGGGGACGCCCACAGTGTTGAGCACGATGCCGGTGTGATTCGGAAATCGACCTGACAGTATTGCGGAGTGCCCCGGCGCCGTCTCGGTGTTTGCGTGATCCTGATACGCGTCGGTGAACACAGCGCCGCCCTCATAGAGTCGTCGCAGGCCGCCGGTAAGCTGTGAGCGATAGCGTGCGTAATAATCCGGCCTTAGCTGATCGACCGTGATGACCACGACCAGTGAAGGCGCTTGCTGATACCCGGCCGACTGCGCCGAAAGCGTTACCGCACCTGGAAAGAGCATCCCGAATAAGCCGCAGTACAGAAGCCGGATAGCGCCGGGCTTTCTTGCGCGAGCGGAAAGTGAGCAATGCGTATTCAATTTGGCACCGGTTTATGAAAAGAAAACAAAAAACTCCAGCCAGCTGGGACGTGACCGTCTCGAGTCAGGTCGGCTGCTTTTTAGCGAGTTCCGTGTATGATAAAATGTCCCGAAGAATTCTGAACTCGCAATGATTTAGACACCGGGAATGAGCTGAGTTCCGCAGTTGGACGGAGAGGGGGACTATTCCGTCTGTCCTGGCCCCTCTGCAGGGGGATGACTCCGCGGGCCTTCCCTCGTCATGACTCCCCACGACAGATCGCCTGTCAGGTAGCGAGGGAAAGCGCGCAATCGGTAGAGTACCGTGAGCTGGCGGTATCCAAACGCCTCAAGGAGCGAAAACCACAGCATCTTCCAGAGGTCACCCGCCGACGCGTACCTCCTAAAGCTGATTTCTTCCAGCACAACTGCCCACAACGAGAGCAGGAAGCCGTACCCAACCGAAACTCCAAGGAAGACGAGGGCGAGATGTAAGTCCAGCAAACCGAGAAAGAAACTGATCAGAAAGACGAGATATCCGATGGCCTCGACGACCGGCGCGAGCATCTCTCCCAACGCGTAAAATGGAAATGCTACCATCCCGGTCACTCCGTACCGCGGATTGAACATCATGTCCCAGTGTTTGAAGATCGTTGCGATTAGGCCCCGGTGCCACCGTTCCCTCTGGCGGCCGAGAATCTTCAACGTTACCGGGGCTTCCGTCCACGCCACGGGGTCCGGCACGAAGGTGATGATGTCCGGTGAATCAATCCCGCGGAGATATTTGTGAAGGCGGACGACGAGATCCATATCCTCGGTGACCGTGCCGGGATTATATCCGCCGATCGCCTGCACGTACTCCTGCTTGAAGAGCCCGAAAGCGCCCGACACGATCAGCCCGCCTCCGAGTGGGTTCCATCCAAGCCGCCCAAAAAGAAATGCGCGCAAGTATTCGACAGTCTGAATCCCCGGGATCCAGCGACTATCGACGTGCGCTGCATCTACCCGGCCGTGTTCCACAATCGAACCGTTGACGATTCTAATGGTTGCCCCGATCGCTGCCACCCCCTGACCGAGGAGGAATGGTCTGGCAAGGCGGAGGAGTGCATCGCGCTCGATAAAAGTGTCAGCGTCGACTGCGAGTACGTATGGATATCGCGCCGCGTTCAACGCGGCATTGAGCGCGTCGCCCTTTCCACCGTTCAGTTTGTCGATGCAAACGAGCTTCGCGCGCACGGAGGAGCGATAAAAGGCAGCCACCTTTGCCGTCGGCACCACGTCCGGATAGGCCGCGGGAACCTTGATGAGGGAGTAGGCCTCAATGAGCCGTTCCATCGTCGAGTCGGTTGACCCGTCGTTGACTACGATTACTTCGTGATTTGGATATTCGAGTGAGAGAAAGGAAAGCACGCTCGCGACGATCGAGCTTTCTTCGTTAAAGGTTGGAACCAGCACCGACAGCGGTGGAACCACCTCGGCGCCGCGCAAGACGCGCAAGTTTACGTCGTCTGCGATTCGCCAGTGACGCCGCAGCTGGGGAACCGAGAGTATCAGCAGCAGCGCATAAAAAGAATTGAGCGCCAACATGTAGAGAATGATTCCATTGCTTATGACACGAAGAGTTGGTGCGACCGACTCTGCGTCGACGATAATCAACTGCTCAATTCAAGGCGTGCCGACTCGGTCAGGCCGCCGACGACGACTGCCATGTCGCGTGCAAAATCGTCATCGGAAATGGCTGCCGTGGCGAGGGCCTCTTCTCCAACGCCGCCGAGCGCGCCAAGCGCGAGCGCGGAACGAAAACGCACCCACCACGATCCATCTCTCAGTGCACTCTGGAGCGGCCCGATTGCATCCACGACTTTGAGGCTGCCGAGTGCACGCGCCGCAGCTGCGCGAACGCGCCAATCGTCGTCTTGCAGAAGTGTTCTCGCCGCATCGACGGCCTCGGGCGTAAAGCATGCGCGCAGAGCACGCGCCACGGTGGCACGCACTTCCGCTTTCTCATGCGACGCTAGAGCTACCGTAGCAGCGAGTGCCTCTGTAGAGCCCAGCACCTCGGCAAGCAGTACAAGCGCGCAAATTTGCGCTGCCGATTTTTCGGCCTTCAGCTCTGTGATCAAGATTGCGGTAGCGAGCTCGGAATGGGAGCGCAGGGCCCGCATTTGTTGTTGGCGAACCGTGGATGCGCACTTCGACAGCCGGCGAATTACGGTTTTCATGAGTTCTGCATCAGCGATTCCGGCGATCGCACCCGCAGCGGCGCTCATCACCGCGGGGTGCGGATCCTGAACCAACCGTCGTAGCAGCGCAGCATCACCCGGGCCCATTACGAAGGTGAGGAGACGCGCCGCGTCCATTCGCTTCCACCAGACTCGCGAGAAGCCGCCCGCAAGAGTGTCCTCTACCCAGCGCTCATTTCGTACACGCGCCGCGAGCGATGCTCGTTGTTCGTCAGCGAGTTGGGACCCCGCGATCAGAAGAAGCTGGCGTACAGCAACCTTGCGCGGCAGACGGCCAAGGGCAGCAGCGAGCTCTTCTCCTCGGTCCTTCGCGAGGACGAGGGCTCGCGTGGGGGCTCGAAGCATTGATGTCGCGGTCACCTCCTCCTTGTCTCCGCGCCGACCGCGCCGGCTCGCCGCCATAAGAACGGTCAGCATCGCCACAATGAACGCAGCCTGAAAAGCGCCAATGACAACGAGAACTGTTGTGTTGATCACGATTGTTCGCAGCGGTCGAACCAGACCTTGACCTTCGCAAGCAAAATGGGAATGCTCGCTGGCTTCACGATGAAATCAACCGCACCCGCGGCGAAGGCGCGTACCTGGTCGGTGTCGCTGTTGCGCGTGCTGAGGAACGCGACGATGAACTCGCCCGGCCGTGCGCGCACGAGCTCCTCGTGCAGCGTGTGTCCGTCTAGTCCGGGCAGGTTGATGGCCAGCAGAATCAATCGTGGTTGCCGCTGAATGGGGAGGGCGAGTATGCCGCCGAAGGCTTCGGGTCCGCTGTCAAAAGTCGTAACGGTATAACCGCCTGACTCCAGGCCGAATTTTATCGTACTCTGGAGCTCGGCGTCGTCATCCACCAGCAGCACCTCGCGCTGGAGCGGCGCCACTTCTTCAGTCTCGACCGGTCTTGCTGACTGCCGGCGGTCTTTCCCCGATCGCGATTCTTTTCCGGTCAGGTTCATCCGCTTAGCCATGTTGGTCTGGTCTTGATGCTCTATTGTAACGCTCTTCCACCAAACCCGCTCTAAGAATTGCGGCCGGGTGGCCTCATCCGAAGCGCTGAAGAAAATCCGCGAAGACGGTATCGGCGTGCATCGCGCTGACGCGATACAGGTTCGGAACGCGCTCGCAGTCGAGACCGATTCCATTGAGCCACCGCGTAAGGTTTTGCTTCCCGTCGGCGCGAGAGATTCCATGCGCCGCTCATACAAAAGCGTCCACACGGCGTGCGCATTTTCGTCGTAACACGCGTACGACTGCTCTGCACGATTATCAATATCACAAATACGTTGGTAAAATTGTATCATTTCAGTGCCAATAAACAGACGTGAGTGGCCTCCATCGTGCTATTTAGGAGGACATGAAAGCGGAGGGCTGCTTCCGTTGCGGTCCCTTGGACGGGAGGGGCCGATGAACTACCGGACTTTCACTGATGCGCGGGGGAAGCGGTGGGAGGTTTGGCTCGTCCTGCCGGCAGCGGCGGAGCGTCGGGCTTCGGAGCGCCGCGTGTTCGCAGACCGTCGGACGGAGAACCGTGCTTACGGTACCGAACGTCGGGTGACCCCCGATCGGCGCCGGTCTCTTTTCCGGCGGGTCGGGGTTGCGGCAGTCTTTGAGAATGGCTGGCTCTGCTTCGAGAGCGACGAAGAGAAGCGGCGGTTGGCGCCCGTCCCCGACGGCTGGAATGATGCCGACGCCGAAAAGCTTCAAGCGTGGTGTCAGGCGGGGAAGCGCGTGGTGAAGTGCGGGCCTCCAGGCTGACTACGTAATAAGACGTATTCGAGCGGGAAAGCGGGGACCTTAATATTTTGGTCATCGCCGCCGATGTGCGGCCCGGACCACCAACCCGCGGCAGGACCGCCCACCATATGAACATGTCAATTGTTTCCCGCTCGGCTGTTTTCGTTTTCGCGTCAGTATTCGCCTTCTCGAGCGGAAAAGCGCAGACCCTGGCAGCGACAGACGGGCGTCCCACTCTCGTCGTCATGAACTTCGAGTCGGGAACAGTGGCAGCGAAGGTTAAGGACAAGCACGGCTTCTCGGCTTTCCTCGCGGCGATGCGCGGCGAACAGGACAATCAGCACTTCGACCCCGCCGAGCTAGGCGCGGGCATCGCGGATATGCTTGTGGAAAAGCTGCTCGTCACCGGACAATTCCGCCTTCTCGAGCGCAAACAGCTCGAGGCGACTGTACGTGAGCAGGGGATCGGGACGGGAACCGTTTCTTCATCGACGCCGGCCGAGATCGGTGCGCCAGCGCGTGCAGCAATGATGGGAGCGCGTTATATGGTCACCGGCTCGGTGACGAAGTTCGGGTTCGAGGAGCACAAAGTCGGGGGATTCCTGCTAACCGCGGCGACATATGGCATGCTAAGCGTGAAACGGCATAAAACTGAAGTAAAGCTCACCGCGAGAGTGATTGACGTGGCCACTGGGGAGATCGTGGCCGCCTTCGACGGCGAGGGAATTTCCACCAAAGGTGGCGGGGTATCGTTGATGGGGATTGGAGGGAACGGTGGTGGAGGAGGCGGTGGGCAGAACAACAACTTCAAGGAGACCGCCATCGGTGAAGCGACCGAGCGCGCAGTTCAAAACCTTTCCGAGAAGCTCGAGGCGAAGCGGCCGCTGCTTGTGTCACGCTGAGGCGGTACAGCGTCTGACAAAAGAGGGCGGTAGCGAGCAGCTGCCGCCCTCTTAGCTTTCGACACACATGACAACTGGGAAATCAGCGGTACATCCGCCGGAAACGCTTGAGGGCTGGTACGCGCTTCATCAGATCTTTCGTGCTGGTCGCGCTGCCGGAATTCCCGACGAAATTCTTAGCAGCGTGAAGTCAGTGCCCGCGAAATCGGGGTGGACCGTCGCCGTGAAGTTGGTCGGCTCTTCCTCCGACGTGATGGTGATTCATTTTCGAGAGGGCCTCGATGCGATCGGCGAAGCGCAGTCGGAAACGTTGGCGCACATTGGCGAGACTGCGCGCGCCGAATACTCCTTTCTCAGCGTCACTGAAGCGGGCTTGTATCGCCTGACTGCGCAGCTCGCGAACGAAGCCACAGCGCGCGGCGGAAAAGCCGGTGATGACATTTATCTCGCCGCGCTCGAAGAGAAATCGATGGCGGAGCGCGAGAGCGCGCACGTGAGGAAGCGGCTGTATCCCGAGATTCCTGCGAGCAAGCCTTACGTCTGCTTCTACCCGATGTCGAAGCGGCGCGACGCCGGTCAGAATTGGTACACACTCTCGCTCGACGAGCGGAGTGAGCTGATGCGGGCGCACGGAACGACCGGGCGGAAATATGCGGGCAAGGTGCAGCAGATTATTTCCGGTGCGATCGGGCTCGACGCGTGGGAGTGGGGGGTGACTTTGTTCGCGGCCGACCCATTGGACTTCAAAAGGCTGGTAACCGAGATGCGCTTCGACGAAGTCAGCGCGAAGTATGCGGAATTCGGCGACTTCTACGTGGGACGCGTTTTCGGAAGCTGAGAAGGTGCGCGGGGGAGGGGGCGCGACTAGATTTCGCGCTCGCCCGCGAAACACTGCGGACGGGACGTAGCGCAGCCCGGTAGCGCACCTGAATGGGGTTCAGGGGGTCGCGGGTTCAAATCCCGCCGTCCCGA
>JACDDT010000107.1 GCA_013816855.1 Gemmatimonadaceae bacterium | reverse complement strand
ACCGCGGCCCTCCTCGCTCCGAGCAGACCTCTCGCGTTGCCGCTGTTGACGATGGAGCGCTATACGGATGCCGCGATGGAGCTTCGCCCCGATGCATTCGTTCTCGCCGGATTCTCGCTGCTCGTTAGCGTCGCCGCGGTTGCCGTGTACGGAGCAATGATGTCCCGGGCGGAGAATTTCAGGTGAGAACTTCGGCCGTTCCGTCTCGATCGCTGTTATTGCTCGCGCTGCTGGCGTGGACTCTCCTTCCCATTTCGGTGCTCGTATTCTCAAGCTTTGGAGACAGCTGGTTCTATCCGCACCTCCTTCCAACGAATTGGACGACCGCCGCTTGGCGGGAATTTGTCAGTGACCGGCGGCTCCTTCGGGCGCTTCTCACCAGCTTGTGGCTTGCGTTACTGACGGGAGGTGCTGCGTCCATTGTGGGATTTGAAATCGGTCGCAGAGTTTCGCGAATTCCGGTTCCTCTCCGCTATTTCGCAATGGCGGCGGCGTTCGTACCCGTCGCAGCGCCACCGCTCGCACTCGGAATAGGGCTGCAATACTTCGTCTTGCGTGCCGGATTGGGCGGAACGCTCATCGGGGTTTGGCTCGCTCACAGTGTTGTCGCCATCGGTTATACCACGGTCTACTTCATCGGCGCCTTCGCCGTCTTCGATCACCGTGTTGAAGAGGAAGCGCGGTCGCTCGGAGCCTCGCCACTGGTCACGCTCGCGCGCGTGACGCTCCCGCTCCACCAGCGGCAGCTCGCCGAGGCGTTGCTGCTCGGCTTTCTCGTGTCGTGGGCGCAAGTTCCGCTGACACTGCTGATCGGACAGGGCGCAGTCGAAAGTCTCGCGACGTCGGTGATGTCCTACGTTCACGCCGGTCAGGATCATCTCGCCTCTGTCGCCGGGCTCCTCCTCGCTCTGCCGGGACTGGTTTTGATGGGTGTCGTGGGGAGCTCGATCGGAAGATTCACGGTCGCGACTGTATGACACCGAGGGTCGAAGTAGAGTCGCTGGCGGCGCCGTTCGGAAAATCAGCCGGACTCTCGGACATTTCATTCTCAGTCGGAGCGGGGGAGCTGCTGGTACTGCTCGGCCCATCGGGAGCCGGCAAAACAACTCTGCTCAAAACTGTCGCCGGCTTTGTGACAGCCACCTCGGGACACGTGCGCATCGCGGAGCGAGATGTGACCGGTCTGCCTCCTGAAAAGCGGGACGCGGTTTATCTGCATCAGTCGCCGGTGTTGTTTCCGCATTTGTCGGTTACGGAGAACGTCGCATTCCCATTGAGGGTACGGCGCGTTGACGATAACCGTCGGCGCGAACGAGTCGCCGAACTTCTGGCGGCTATGCAAATCCCGGAACTGGCGGGTCGCATGCCACGAACTTTGAGTGGCGGACAGCGCAATCGAGTCTCCCTGGCTCGCGCACTCGCAGCAGATCCGATGGTTCTGTTACTCGATGAGCCGTTCAGCGGACTCGATCCTGGCTTGCGGGAGGACGTGCGGGAGGCGATTCGCATCGTGCAGCGAACTTCGGCGCCGGCGACTGTGGTCGTGACTCACGATCTCGATGATGCCGCCGTCCTCGCCGATCGCATCGGCGTGATGATAAATGGACGGCTTTGCCAGATCGGGAATCCCCGCGAGGTACTGACTCGCCCGTCCAGTCAAGAGATCGCGACGCTCGTCGGATTCACGAACACGTTCGCGGCGCGTGCCGACGGGGAGGGGAACGTTGAAACAGCAATTGGCAAAGTTCGTGTCAGTGGCGGAGAGGCAACAGGGCCCGGGACGGTGATGTTCCGGACCGACGGCGGGAGACTCACGCGCGACGGCGAATTCCGCGGAAGAGTCATCGCGATCACGACTCGTCCTGGCTCGGTAACCGTCACGCTTCATACCGCCGTTGGCGACCTCGAGCTCGCCGCCGAATATCTTCGACTTCCAAGTCCCGGTGACGAGGTAGAGTTCACGCTCCATCCGGAACACCTAATCTTCTTCCCTGCGAGCTGAAATGCGGATATCGTCATGTGGTTAGTGCTTTTCCTATTGACCGGCTTGCTCACGCAGCCGCTCGACTTGCTGTCGCTGGCGAACGCCCCTCTGCGAGCCGGACCGCCACCCGGATGGAAAGTTCGCAACATCCGCGGGCAGGATGCACCGGACGTCGAAATTCGAAACGATGGCGCGGGACCGGTGCTAAGAATTCAGGGAGCGGGACGTGCGGCCTGGTTTTACCGCGAGCTTTCCACTCAACTAAAAGAATCTTCGGGCTCGCTCTCCTGGTCGTGGCGGGTGGTACAGGCCCCTGCCGGCGCTGATTTGCGGCAGGAGAAAACCGACGACTCGCCGGTGCGGGTTTACGTCGTGTTCGGAAAGCCGGGGCTCTTCGGCCGATCGGCCCGCGTAATTTTCTACACGTTCGGCGCCGCTGAACCGGAAGGTTACGAGCGTGCCAGTTATGTCTCCGACAAGCTCCACGTCATCCGTGTCGGCGGCACTCCGGATGTCGGGCAGTGGCGCGAAAACTCGGTGAAACCCTTCGCCGACTACCGTCGCGTATGGCGCGGGCAACCGCCTCCGATCACGGCCATCGGGGTGATGCAGGACACGGATCAAACGCGAGCCAAGGCCGTTGCGGAGTTGCGGCGGCTGGAGTGGCTGGTACCGTGATCCGTCCCGGCGCTCGCCGGTTTGCAAACGGAATGGATGCGAAACGAAACGCGCGGTTGGGAACGGCAGGGATGGTCGCTGCTTTCGGGCTGCTGTTGTGGATGGAGCATCGGCGAAGCCTGAGAAACCCTGTCGAATCGAAAAAGCGTCGAGTCGCGCGCAACCTCGGTGTCGCCGGAGTGAGTGCTGTTCTTATTCACTTTGCCGAGCGGCCGGTGTCAGTTCCGCTCGCCAGGCTGGTGGAGAGGCGCCGATTGGGACTGCTGCAACACCTGCCATTACCCGCGTGGATGGAAACGCTTCTGGCCTTATTGCTGCTCGATTACACGCTGTATCTCTGGCATGTGCTGGAGCACAGAGTCCCGGCGCTCTGGCGGCTTCACGCCGTCCACCACGTCGATCTCGATCTGGATGCGTCAACCGCGCTGCGCTTCCATTTCGGTGAGCTTGCCGCCTCGATTCCGTGGCGCGCCGCCCAGATTCTCGTTATCGGTGTGACTCCCCGCAATCTCGCCTTGTACCAGCGCCTGCTGATGCTCTCCGTCCTGTTCCACCATTCCAACGTGCGGATCTCCACCCGGACAGAGAGATGGTTAAGCCGGTTCATCATGACTCCGCGGCTGCACGGAATTCATCACTCTGTCGAACACAGCGAAGTCAACTCGAACTGGTCGAGCGGTCTCACCATCTGGGATACGCTCCATCACACGCTCACGCCGAGCGCAACGAGAGACAACGTCACTATCGGGCTTGCCGATTACCGCGACCCGAAAGAACTCACGCTTCCGAAGGTTTTGGAAATGCCGTTTGCGCGATCCACTGCCAAGAGAGTGATGCAGCTGCCGGTCGACCAGAACTTGTAGCGCGGATCGACCAGCCGCGGCTACATCTTCATCATGTCACGCCGCATTCCGAGAATCCCCTCGACGTGAGCGCGGTGCTCAGGTACGAATGCTTTAAGCTGTGAGGGATTCATTCCCCTCATCCGGGTAAGGTCGGATCTGATCTCCGCAGTCGCTGTATTCCACTTTGCGGGCGGAGTCATCTTCATCTGCCGCATCATCTGCTCGCAGTCGGCGAGAAGGGCCTCCACTGCGTTTTTGTGCGCAGGAAGCAGAGCTTTTACGCGGTCTGCGGGCGCCGACGCAAACTGCTCGAGATCCGCACTCGCACTCATAGCCACGGTATCGGAGTGGGTCATCGGCATTGAAGCGTCAGAGCGCATTCCTCCCATGTCATTCGCCTTGGCGGCAGTAGCTGTATCCGCCGCGCCGGGCGTTTTCTTCTCTGCCGAACAGGCCGCCAGGCTCATCAGGGTGCCGCACACTACGGTCGTTAGCAATCGCATCTCTCACCTCGTTTCAATGAATGGGTCTAAGGCTCGGTCTTGCGCTGAGTCATGCAACTTGAGAGCCCACGATGTCCTTAAGGACTCCCCATACCCTTGATCACTCTCATTGAGCTGGTGTGCGGCTTGAGTGCGCCGCGAGCCTCGGCGAAAAAGAAAAAGCGGTCCACCTGCTGCAGGAGGCTTTTGCTCAAGGGACGGGCTTTGGCATCCGCTGGCGCCTGCAATGGTTCAACGACCTCTCGGGGCTTTGGGGCTAC
>JACDDT010000106.1 GCA_013816855.1 Gemmatimonadaceae bacterium | reverse complement strand
GGGGGATGGCGATCACGCTTTTTGAGGTTTCCCGTTCCCGTTCCCGTACACCCCTAAGGCGTCGGGAATCGGGAATCGGGAATCAGCGAGAGATCGCGTAGCCGGATGGATCTCTGCGGATGCGGCCGGTAGCGACGAGACCCGCGAGGGCAGCGGTCAGCGTCGCGTTCCTGGTGTGACAGAGTTTCCGGAGCGTGGCGGCGGTCAGCGGCGCAGCCGCTGCCGCCAGCTGCGCCTCGATCTTCTGCTGGAGCGTGGGTGTCGGCGGCGGCGCGGCGACATCGGATGCCGTGTCCGGGGCCGGGCGGCGGTCGACCGTCGAGAGTGCGACGGCGTCGCCGTCGATCGCGAGCTGCAAGGAGACAGCGCTGATCGACGCCGCCGCGCGGTGCTCGACGGACAGCGTGAGCTGGTCGCCATGACGGCGGAGGTACAGGTTCGAATCGCCCCAGGCGTGAAATTCGCTGGAGCCGCGAAGGGCCTGCCCCCCTCGCATCTTCGCGCCGCCCTTGCGCGCGTGGTGGACGAGCGCGACCGCGAGGTGGTACCGGCGCTGGAGCTCGCGGAGGTACGCGAGCAGGGGCGCGACATCCCCCGAGAGGTTCTCGTCGATGCGGTGCAGCCGCACGAAGGGATCCAAGATCAGGAGCGTGGGCTTGAGGGCGGCGATCGTCTCGGTGAGCGCGTCGCGGTCGCGCTCGACGTCGAGGCGTACCGACGGCGCGGTGATCACATGGATGTCGAGGTCGGCGAGCTCGCGCCCGGCCGCGGCGGCGATGCCGGCGAGCCGTTGCCGGACGACGTGCAACGCGTCTTCGGCGGCGAAGAGCAGCACGCGGCCGGTCTGCGTCGGTGCAAATCGGCCCAGGCACGGCACGCCGCCGGCGACGGACACCGCCATGTCGAGCGCGAGAAACGACTTGCAGCACTTCGGCTCGCCGCCGACGATGCCGACCGCCTCGTCTCCCCATAGCTCGTCGATGAGCCACCGGCGTTCCACCGGGCGCTCGGCGAGTTGATGGGCCGGCACCGTCGGGAGATTCATCGCCGCTTGCTCGCGGACGGCGCTGGCTTCTTCGCCGGTTCGGTCGCGGTCGTTGGCGTGTACGTGTCGAAGAAGAGCTTCTCGTCGAGCTGCTTGACCTCGCGCTCGGCGCCGTTGGAGAGCAGGTCGCCCGCCATCGTCATGAGCGTGCGGTAGTTGCCGGCGGCGTGCTCGCACAGGGTCGTCACGAGCTCGGTGGTCATCAGCTTGGTCGCGCCCGCCTTGGTCATGCAGTGCCGCAGGCACTGCTCGAGCTCGTCGGGCGTCGCCCGATCGAGGTTGAGCCTCACACGCATCCGGCTCGCCAGCGGCAAGAGGTCGTCGCCGCGGAATTTCTCGACGATGCGCTGGTCGCCCGCGAGGATGGTCGTCAGCAGCATGTGCGAGTCGAGCCGCGAGCTCGACAGGTGGCGCATCTCGGTGAGTACCTTCGTCGTCATGTCCTGCGCCTCGTCGACGACGAGCACCGGGCGTGCGAGCGAGGCATCGATGTGGCCTTGCCAGCGCTCGCGCAGGACCTTCGCCCCCGCCCATCGATTGTGCGGCGAGAGCTGCACGCCGAAGAGATCGCCAAGCTCGCGGTAGAAGTCCGACACGTTGGTGTGCGGTTGGGACATCACGCCGATCTTGATCTCGCGGATCGCACCCAGGCGCTCGACCAGCAGCCGCAGCGCGACCGACTTGCCGATGCCCGGCGTACCGGTGACGAGCGCGAAGCCACCCTCGCGCGCGAGGTTCTCGACCCGCCAGCAGAAGCTCTCGATCCGCGGCCCGATGATCAGCGCCTCGGTCGGCACGTCGGGCGAAAACGGGTTCCACTTGAGGCCAAACAGCGACAGCAGCTTCTTGCTCACGACGCACCTCCGTCGACGCTCGCCGCGTCGATGGTCGGCGTCTCGCCGAGGGTCGCCTCGTCGGTGCCGGTGGTCGTGCGTTCATCGGTGGTCGTGCGTTCGTCCTTGGGCAGATAGGCGGGTGGTAGTCCCGTCTCCGTCTGCGCAGCGACGAGCTTCGCGAGCAGCGGTGGCAGCTCCGGCGACGGCACCGCGGCGATCGTCGGCGTGAGCGGCTCGAGCGTGCGGCGCATCCCGTCGGCGTTCGCGGCCTTGTCGAGCGGATAGAGCCGACACAACACGGCGCCCGTTCGCTCGTCGACGAGATGCACCCGGCTCAGGTCCCAGCTCGCGCACCGCAGCGTCACGTGGTCGAGGTGGCGATAGCGCGAAGGCAGCTCGAAGCGCTGGCCTTCGAGGCTGATCGTCCCGTCGCTCTTGCGCTGCGTGCGGTGCTCTTGCGCGCAAAACGCCTGGCGGAGCGCCTCGCTGTTCGGACCCGGGCGCCCCACGTCCTTGCCGTCGAGGAAACGCCGCAGCGGCGTCGTCGCGATCTCGGAGTGGTGCTTGCGGTTGTACTCGTGCTCGACCCACGCCTGCGTGATCTCGTTGAGCCGCGCGAGCGTGAGGTCCGCGACGTTCTCGAGCATCGCGACCAGCCTCCCTTCAAGTTGGCCCCAAAAACTTTCCTGCTTCGCATTTTGATACGGCGAGTGAGGCAGCGTGAGCTCGTGGACGATGCCGAGCCGTGCCAGCCCCTGCTTCGTCTCGTCGGCGGTCATCGCCTTGCCGTTGTCGGTCATCAGCGAGCGCGGCAGCCCCCGCTTGTGGATTGCCTGCTGGAGACCGTGGACCAAGTTCTCGGCGTTCTCCGCGAAGTACCACTGCAGGTGGCATGCGAGCCGCGAGTAGTCGTCGACGATTCCGAGCACGATCGGCGTCACGTACTCGCCGCGCGCGACCAGCACCTTCTTCTTGCCGTGGTGGAAGTCCAGGTGCCACAGCCCGTTGACGTACTCGTGCTCGTAGCTGCGCACCTCGCGCTCGTCGAGCCGTCGCTCGGCCCGCCGCTTTCCCTCGGTGGGCTCGCCGCCGATCCTTTTGCGCTTCGTCAGCCCGACCGACTTCATGTAGCGCCGCACCGTCGCGTACGTCGGCACCTTGCCGAGCGTGGGCTCGGCCTCCGCCCACGCCACGAGGTTGTCGTGGTGCAGCTGGTAACTCCAGCTCCGATGCGCCGCGTGCTGCGCGTGGATCGCCGCCTTGAGCGCGTCGGAGATCGCGGTCTGTCTCCCCGTGTCCTTGCGCGGCTTCTTGCGCAGCCGGCCGACCGGATCGGTCGGCGCGTGCTTGGCCTCGTAGTACCAGTGCTGGATCGTCTTGAGCCCGAAGCGCGTTGGCTCGTTCGTGACCGGGTGCTGCCACCGCTTCGCGGCGAGCTGCTCGAGCTCGGCTTGCAGGTCACCTCGCGGCGGCGGAGACGCGAGCAAATGCCCGACCACCGAGAAGCGCAGGTTCGCCCATCGCTCGTGTGTCGTTAGTTCGTGTGGTCTGATTTTCATGGTGCGCCGTCTATCGCGCGCGCGCGTTCGGCGCGTCTCGCTCGGCGATTCACCCTCCTCTGCGGGTTGGCTTCTTCCTCGGAGATTCCCTCACCGACGTCGATCCGGTACGTAATCGGCCGGCGTCGAGAGCGGCGCCACGAAGCGCAGCAGCGCGGCGAGTTGTTCGACCTCGTTGCCGCCGAATCGTTCGAGCAGCGAGCGCGGTGCTCCGCTCTCGGCGACCGGCGGCGAAAATGCCGCCTTCGCCGCCTTCCAGAACGTGCTCTCCACGAACGCCTCCCTCCACCACGCCTGCCACCGCTCGAGCGTCTGCCGGCTCACGCCGAGCTCCTCGCGCAATCGGCGGCCTCCCCAGGGCGACGCCCCTTGCTGCAGCGCCGTCGCCAGCACCACGATGACGCCGAGGTAGATCCGACGCCCGAGGTATCGCGACGACGGCGGCGTGTGACGCTTTCGGCATCCCTTGACCGCGCACGAGTAGCTGAACCGCCAGTTGTAGTCATCCGGCAGCTCGATCGTCCGCGGCACCCGCGGCTTGCGGGGGAAATGATCTTGGTCGAGCCGGCCGCCGCAGATCTGGCATCGCCCCCGCCTCATCTTGGCCGCCAAGTCCTCGTCGAACTTGAGCAGCAACGTCAGCAGCAACTTGTAGAGCCTGGAATCTCGAAGCAGCTTGTGGCACAGGGGAAGTCTTCTTTCGCTTGGCGGTGAAAGAAGAGGAACTCCCTCGTGGGCTTGAATGGTCAAGTTCTTCGAGGGAGCTTCCGCTATTTCCCTCGACGATCGTGTTCAGGACGCGCCGGCTACGCCTCGGCGAACTTGTTCATGCTCA
>JACDDT010000105.1 GCA_013816855.1 Gemmatimonadaceae bacterium | reverse complement strand
TCACGCTCCCCGTCCGCGATTACGACGAAGGCCTTTCCACAACCACCTCGACCCGGAATTACTAATGGTAATGCCCCTCCGCGACGACGACGCCGATCGACGAATAGTCCCCGTCGTCACCTACGCACTCATCGCCATCAACATCATCGTGTGGCTGATCGAGCTCTCACTCGGAGAGAAGTTCATCAACGGATGGAGCGAGGTTCCGTTCGAGATCACGCACAACACGGATCTCGTCGGCCTCCAGTCCATCAACGCCGACGGCCAAAGCATCCCGATCCACCTCTACGCCGGTCCGAAGCCGATCTACCTGACGCTGCTCTCGGCGATGTTCATGCACGCGTCGTGGATGCACTTGGGCGGCAACATGCTCTACCTCTGGATCTTCGGCGACAACATCGAAGACCGCATCGGGCATGCGAAGTTTCTCATTTTCTATTTGCTCTGCGGATTGGCGGCGAGTCTCGCGCAAACGATGTTTCAGACGAATTCGATAATACCAAACCTGGGCGCATCCGGAGCGATCGCCGGGGTTCTCGGTGCATATCTCATCCTCTTCCCGAAACGAAAGGTGCAGGTTCTTGTGGCGCGCCAGGTCGTCGCATGGCCGGCGATCGCGGTTCTAGGTCTCTGGATTGCCCTCCAGATCTTCAGCCAGGTCAGCGTCGTCGGCGGACAGGGAGGAGGAGTCGCATACATGGCCCACATCGGCGGATTCGTCGCCGGTCTGGCGCTCATTTTTTTGTTCGGCGGACGCCGTACACCGCCGCCGGCGGAGGTTCTCCCCGGCGGGAGCTCCTAAAGGGAACCGTGAATCAAAAGCTCGTTGCCGTCGCGCTCCTCGTCCGCGACTACGACGAAGCCATCGCGTTCTTCACTCAGCGCCTCGGCTTTCGTCTTCTTCAGGACGAGTCGCGAGGGCCGCAGAAGCGTTGGGTGCGCATTGCTCCGCCGGGCGATGAGGAAACCGGTCTGTTACTCGCGCGCGCTGCGACCCCCAACCAGATAAAAGCTGTCGGCAATCAGAGCGGTGGTCGCGTAATGTTTTTTCTTCACACCGACGACTTCGACCGCGACTACTCCGCCATGAAATCAAACGGCATCGAGTTCACTGAAGAGCCGCGTAACGAAGAGTACGGGCGCGTAATCGTCTTCAAGGATCTTTACGGCAACAAGTGGGACCTCATCGAGCCAAGGTAATCAGGATGTGGGAATCGCACTCGGCGCGAAACTCCCCTTACTCAACGTCCGTCAGGTGAATGAATGGCGCCTCACCTTTCGAGTGACCAACGCATGAACAAGCCCTCAAGATTCTGGCGCACCGCCGCCGTCGTCTTCCTCGTCGTCAACGCTTTAGGCGGCGTGTACGCCCTCGCCCAGGGTGAGCAGATGCACGCCGAAATGCATCTCGCCCTTTTCGGAGCGGCGTTCGTCGGCTATGTGTTCTCGCGCGCAGCGCAGGCACGGAGCTCCGACTTCGCTCCGACTTCATCGGAGATCGAAGATCCGCGGGTCGCGGAGCTTCAACGCTCCGTCGATGCCATGGCCCTCGAGCTCGAACGGCTCGGAGAAGCCCAGCGTTTCCGGGAAAAGCTCGAGATCGAAACAAGGGATAAGCCGCAGACCTAACGCCTGGCAAGTTTCGCTGGCTCGGCGCATTCCAACCGGCTGTTCGACAAGCTCAACGCAAAGCGGAGGACGCATGCGGTTCAGCTCGCGAAGGAAGCGGGGCTTATCGCCTGAAATGCGTTTTAGCTGTAACATTTAGCCCATGACGAATACCAAAGAGCTGACTATACGCGGCCTCGTCCTCGGCGCGCTCATCACCACGGTCTTCACCGCCGCGAACATCTACCTCGGCCTCAAAGTCGGGCTCACGTTCGCCTCATCGATTCCGGCAGCCGTCATCTCGATGGCGGTGCTGAGCGCGTTCAAGGATTCGACGATCCTAGAGAACAACATCGTGCAGACGGTCGCATCCGCCGCAGGCACGCTCTCGGCGATCATCTTCGTCCTTCCCGGACTCGTAATCGTCGGGTGGTGGACGGGATTTCCGTTTTGGGAATCGTTCCTCATCTGCCTCAGCGGCGGCGTTCTCGGCGTCCTCTTTACCATCCCGCTCCGCCGCGCTCTCGTCACCGATTCTGATCTTCCCTACCCCGAAGGCGTTGCCGCCGCTGAAGTGTTGAAGGTTGGATCGGGCCGACGCGGCGAAACGAAAGACGAGACCGGCGAAGCAAAAGAAGGTTTGCGCGCCGTGGTTCTTGGATCGGTCGCCTCGGCGGGGCTCGCCATCGTGAGTGGAACGCGCATTGTCGCAGGCGGGCTCAGCGGCGCATTCGCCGTCGGCGCCGGTTCGACCGCCTACGACATCGCTTGGTCGCTAGCCCTGCTCGGCGCCGGACACCTCGTCGGACTTTCCGTTGGAATCGCGATGCTCGTCGGTCAAGTGATCTCGTGGGTAATCGCCGTTCCGATTCTCACCGCGATGCAGCCGGCGACCGCCGGCCAAGCCCTCGCCGCTCACACGATCGCGATTTGGCGAACGCAGGTGCGCTTCATCGGCGCGGGCACCATTGCGGTCGCCGCCATCTACACTTTGATCAGATTGGCGAAGCCGGTCGTGGGAGGGCTGGTCAGCACTCTCGCCGCGTCGCGCGCGACGACCACCACCGACGACACCGACCGCGACATTCCGCCGTCCTGGATTTACGTCCTCACCGCGATCTGTCTCGCCATCACCGCATGGCTTGCTTACAACTTTGCGCATGCGCAGCCGGCACTGGCGCCGAGTGCGTTGAATCTCACTCTCGTTGCGGTGCCGTTCGTTCTGATCATCGGCTTCGTCATCGCCGGTGTTTGCGGATACATGGCCGGCCTCATCGGAGCCTCGAACAGCCCGATTTCGGGAGTCGGCATCCTATCTATAGTAGTAGCGGCATCGCTTGTGGCGATGGTTGTCGCGCCTTCGGTCGATACCCGGCAGGCACTCGTAGCGTTCGCGCTCTTCATCACCTCGATCGTGTTCGCATGCGCGACAATTTCCAACGACAACCTCCAGGATCTGAAAACAGGCCAGCTCGTAGGTGCGTCGCCGATGAGGCAGCAGATCGCGCTCATTGTTGGTGTTGCCGCGGGCGCGGCTGTGATTCCCTTCGTTCTCAATCTTCTCGCGAAAGCATACGGGTTCGCGGGCGCGCCGAACGTGAACGTCGTGGCGGCGAATCCGCTTCCCGCTCCGCAGGCGACCCTGATCTCCGCCCTCGCCCAGGGCGTGATCGGCGGTCACCTCGAGTGGAAGATGCTCGGCATCGGCGCACTCGTCGGTGTGGGGTTGATACTCCTCGACACGCTGATGGGAGTAATGAAGAAGCTTCGTATTCCGCCACTCGCCGTCGGTATCGGTATTTACCTGCCGATGTCAGCGACATTCGCGGTGATCATCGGAGCGGTTCTCGCGCACTGGTACGATAAGAAGACGAGCACGATGCCGAATCCCGAGCGCGCTCAGAGACTAGGAACGCTCGTCGCCTCCGGACTCATCGTCGGTGAGAGTATGTGGGGGGTGATTCTTGCCGGACTCATCGTCGCGTCCTCCAAGGAGTTTCCGATCGCGCTCGTGCCGGAAGATTTCGCGCTCGCGCCGTGGCTCGGAGTCATCGCCTTCGTCGCGATCGTGGTCTGGCTTTATGGCTGGATGCTCAGACGGTCGCGTGTGGCCGCGCCGGAGCACAAGTCATGATGGCCGCGTTCTGATGCCGACTACGAAACCGCCAAAGAGTGTGTTCCAGCCTGAAAGCGCCGCCGATTTGAAAGCGCGTATTCTGAATTTGCGCGCCGACAGCAAACGCGACTGGGGAACGATGACGCCGGCGCAGGCGATCGCACACACTGCGACAGCGATGCAAATGGCGGTCGGTGACACTGCACCGCGGAGAATGTTTATCGGTCGCATCATCGGTGGCTTTGTAAAGTCGCTTGCGCTGCGGGACGATGAGCCGCTGAAGCGGAATTCGCCGACCATGCCGGAGCTGAAGGTCGCGGGTGAGCCCGACCTCGCGGCGGAGCAGCGAAGACTAATCGATCTGATTGACCGCTTCGCCACCGCCGGACCGGCCGGATGCACCACCCATCCGCACAGCTTCTTTGGCCCGATGACACCGGAGGAATGGGGTGTTCTCACATACAAGCACGTGGACCATCACCTTCGGCAATTCGGCGCGTAAACTAACCAGAGATATTTTGGCGGGGCGTGCCGCAGCGTATAGTTCAATGATGTCGA
>JACDDT010000104.1 GCA_013816855.1 Gemmatimonadaceae bacterium | reverse complement strand
TTTTCGAGCTTGGCCATCGACACTTTTGACGCCGGTGCCTTCGGACTGAGCTCGGCGAGCCACAGCGCTTCGGCCGCGTAAATGTTGCCCAGGCC
The DNA here is from genome assembly GCA_013816855.1 of Gemmatimonadaceae bacterium. Taxonomy (GTDB): domain Bacteria; phylum Gemmatimonadota; class Gemmatimonadetes; order Gemmatimonadales; family Gemmatimonadaceae; genus UBA4720. The sequence goes on along the minus strand of JACDDT010000104.1, from coordinate 4,192 downwards.
TGCTAGAACTGATTGATCCATAAGCGCGGGCTTGATGCCGATCGTCCTCCTGGCTAGGGCTTGCTTGAGATGAACGGCTGTCATGTCCGGTGAAGCGGCATCGAGGCCGAGCTTCGGGACTGTCGATTCTCCTTCGCGGTCGATGGTGATCTGGGAGAGGGCCCTCATGTCCACGATGGAGATGCGCGTTCCGTCGGTGAGCTCGATCGCCCCGCGCGCGAAACGGTGGAGGGGGTCGCCGGTCTTCCCGATTTCCCAATCGCCGTTCATCCGAAAGTGAACGACGATGGAATCGCCCTTCTCCAGATGGAGAAGCTGGTGCTTGCCACGGCGCTCGACGGAAACGATGCGCTGGCCCGTCGCCACGCGCGCGCGTTGAGGCGAGAGCTTTCTCTTCAGCGCGGGGTGAAACGTTTCCACCGCTGCCACAGTCTTTCCGGTGGCGGCTTTGTCGAGACGTTTCGCGGCGGCGCGAACTTCAGGCAGCTCGGGCATCGCCGGAAATTAACTCTTGCAGCATATTGTCAGCAGTCTACTTTACTCGGGCGTTCCGCACCCGCATCGGAAGTAAATGCCACAGCATGCACCTCGCTCTTTCCGCCATGAATACGAGCTCTTCGTAGAAACGGAGATCGAGAACTACAAAGAGTCCATTCCCCGCTCGGCGCTTCTCAAAATCGGCGACGAGGCGGTGACCGCGATTCGCTCGATGGAGCAGTTCGCGATGGATGAGCTGCTCCTCTGCGAAGAAGTGGATCGCATCATCCGGCAGAGATTGCGCGTGCCCGCCTATGCGTCGTGGAGACGGAAGCGTGTGAAGGCACTCGAGGAGTACCGACGCCCCGAGCATTGGGGGCTGCGTCCCGATTGCATTCTCGCGCGCGAGGTTCATCCGCCAGCCGAGTCGTGCGTGCTTGTCGCAGGCGGCGGAGTGGAGAGCGCCGCGCTTTATCTGGCCGCGCACGGTTGCGACGTGACCGCGCTCGACACCGAAGCCGCCGCGCTCGACCGCGTGATGGCCGCTGCGCAGGCGGCAGGACTCACCGATCGTATTGACGGGCACGCGACGGGACTCGACCAGTGGCAGCCGGAGTCGTTGCTCAGCGCGGTGGTTTGCTCCCCATCTGCGTTCGCGGGACTTTCGGCGGAAGAGAGAGCGCGCGCGATCGACCTTTTGAAAACGGCGACTCGTGACGGCGGAGTTCATCTCGTCGGAACGATCGTGTCGGGGAAGCGCGGGATCTCATTGACGGAGCTCAAGAAACAGTACAGGGGATGGACGATTTCCGTCGAGGACGATTCGACGACGTCGAAGAGCTTCCTCGCTAAGAAGGTCACGATCTAAGAGTCGATTCGACACGGTGTTCCAAATCCCGCGTGTCGAAAAGAAACGTTTTTTGCTAGTCTCAACTACCTTCAGTTTCGTAAGTCCTTTGCTAACAAAAGCTTCGCTGAGTCGTCCAATAGGGTACGCCGAGTGCTTTAAGCGGTACACGAGTGGGCGATCCTGCGCGCTCAGCCTCCCTTCGGACTATGAAAAAAACCACCAGCACAAAAACATCGAACGAGCCCCTTGGAATCATCATCTCGCAGGGAGACACGCGTGAGCCAACTCCGGTGTTCTCCGCGTATATATGGGGTCCAGTACCGGATGCCCCTACGAAACAGGCAGTCCGCGCGGCGTAAGCTGAATCGCGGCTCAACCCTATTTAGATGGAAAAACGCCCCTTCGAGATGAGGGGCGTTTTGATTCCCGGCCCCACGAGGGGACCACGGCCATACTATAGTAGAGGCTACACCTGAACGGGGTATGCCCCTTGCCCGACTGGCCCGAGTGAACGATCCCGCCCCTGAATTAGCGCTTAACTGGGAAACCGAGCGGCACGCGCTGCTCGCCCAGAGAATATCCGACATCGGCCTCGAAATACGGGGCACTCTGCTCGAGAAACTCCGCGATCAGCTCTATGCCGAGCTTTCCGCGAAGGGCCTCGCGTTCAAGCCGCCCGTCTATCTCAGCGATCAGTGGGGATGCCCGGACGGTACGCCGCTCATCGGCGTTCCCTTCTACCTCGCCGACGCTCGTCTTTCACGCATCGAAGAAGATTTTTCCGTCTCCGTGGAAACGGAAGCTGAATCGATGCGATTCTTCCGGCACGAAGCGGGTCACGCCTTCAATTACGCATACCGTCTCTACGATCGGGCGGATTGGAGATTGATCTTCGGCCCATACTCGCGTCCCTATCGCGACCGCTACCGCCCGAATCCGTTCTCACGGAATTTCGTCCGCCACATACTCGGCTGGTACGCGCAAAAACATCCCGACGAGGATTTTGCGGAGACGTTCGCGGTATGGCTCACGCCCGACATCGATTGGCGGAGAGAGTACGAGGGTTCCGGCGCGCTCGCCAAGCTCGAGTACATGGACGCAGTGATGAGGGAAGTCGCGGAGCAGGTTCCGGAGGTCCCGGAGCCGTCCGAAGACGACCTTCCCGTCTCCGCGATGCAATACACCGTCGCCGATCACTACAAGGACGCCGGCGGCGCGGTGCCGCTCCGCGACCCGCGCATCTTCGACGGTGACCTCCGCACCATCTTCGCCGACGAAACACTCGCGCCCGACGCGGCGAGCGCGGCGGAGTTCATCGCACGACACCGGCGCGAGATCGTGACGCGTATTTCGTACTGGACTGGCGAGAACGCGAACGCCGTGCGACAGTTCGTGGACTTCCTCGCTGAGCGCAGCGCCGAGCTGCATTTGAAGGCGGGAGGGCTGGAAGCGGGAATTCTCATCGAGCTCACCGCCTTCGGGACCGCAGTAATCATGAACTACCGCTACACCAACGCAGTTGACCGGAGCGATACAACACCTTGAAGATCACACTGCTGCACACGCAAGACGCACTCGAGCCGCCGGCCGATCCGGTACTCGGTCAGCTCGAAGAAGCGCTGAAGTCATCAGGCAACGATGTATCGCGGCTCGTCGTCGCGAACGAGGTCGAGCCAATCATGCGCGAGCTGCTGTCGTCGAAGCCCGACCTGGTGTTCAACCTCGCGGAATCGTTTCAAGGAAAGAGTGCGCTCGAGTCCAACATCGCCGCGCTGCTCAACCTTTTGAATCTCCGGTACACGGGATCGAGCCCGTCCGGGCTGATGCTCGCCGGCGACAAGGTTCTCACCAAGAAAGTGCTCTCCTTTCACGGCATTCTCACCGCAAAGTTCGCGACGGTGTTCCGAGGAACGGTCGATTGGGCAGGCGACATCAAGTTCCCCCTCCTCGTGAAGCCGCCGCAGGAGGACGCATCGCTCGGGATCACGCAGAAGTCGATCGTGAACGACGTGCAGGAGCTCCTCAACGTGATGGGAACTATGCAAGAGGAGTTTAAGTCGGCAGTGCTGGTCGAGGAGTTCATCGACGGGCGCGAATTCTATGTCGGAGTGCTCGGGAACAGCGAAATCACCACCTTCCCGATCGTCGAGATGGATTTCTCGAAGTATCCGAAGGATTTGCCGAAGATCGCGAGCTACGATGCGAAGTGGGGAGTGGATGGTGAAGGGACCGGCGCGGAGTTCGAGGGCACGCAATCCATTTTTCCTACGGATGTTCCCGAAGCGCTCGAGCAGAAGATGCAGGCGGTGGCGAAGGACGCGTTCCAGGCGCTGCGGCTGCGCGATTACGCGCGGATTGACCTGCGCGTGACAGCGCAGGAGGAGATTTACGTTATCGAAGCGAACCCGAATTGTTATCTGGAGCGCGAGAGCGAGTTCGCACGGTCGGCGCAGAAGTCGGGGATCGAATACCCGGATCTCATAGCGAAAATCGTCGAGCTCGCGGTGGGGCGTTACTCACGCTGACGACGACGGAAAACAAAAAAGCCGGCGCGAGGCCGGCTTTTTCGTTTCGTGCATTGACGCTAGACTATCTGCGCTTCTTGCCACCCTTCTTGGCAGCCTTGCGTCCGCCCTTCTTCGCCGCCTTACGTCCACCCTTCTTGGCAGCCTTGCGTCCGCCCTTCTTGGCAGCCTTGCGTCCCGCTTTCTTCTTTGCAGCCATTTTGTCTCTCCACGATGAAGTGATTACTGGACCGCGTTGGTTACAATGAAGACGCACGAAAGTGCATTGTGTTTCGTAACCGAACGCGAATATAGACCGCAAGGTTTTTGCACGCAATACTTTTCGTACATCACGACATGA
>JACDDT010000103.1 GCA_013816855.1 Gemmatimonadaceae bacterium | reverse complement strand
ATCGCGATGATGTCGCCGCTGCGTGCTTCGGTCATCTCACCGCTTCGACCGCTTCCAGCTCGTCGAGAAAGAGCACGATCTTGTCACCGGTGGTCGGATGTGTGGATTCGATCGCCTCCCGTCCGAGAATGACTTTAAGGCGCTCCGGAACGACGACGAATTCGGTGCCCCGCCGGTACGCAGAGATTCGCGTCCCGCGCGTGATCGCGCGCTCGATCAGATCGTACTGTTTATGCGTCCACTGTTTCAATGAAGTCTCCATCGGGCTTACATCAACCGCACCAATCCGAGGCCAGCTTCGCGAGCACACGTGTCGCTGATTCGACCTCGGAGATGGGTACCCACTCTTCGGCGCTGTGTGCCAGTGCGATATCGCCCGGACCAAAGCATATCGCCGGAATGCCCGCTTCGTTGAGAAGGGCAGCGTCGGTCCACGCCGAAAGCCCTTCGATCGGGCTCTCCAAGCCTTCTGCACGAAGTGCGCTCGCCAGCTTCCGCACGATTGGCGCGTCCGCGCTTACATCACTCGGCGCCTGCGCGGTGTTCAGCGTCACGGACGCATCGAAGCGCGAATCCTCGGCCTTCACTCTGTCAATCGCGTCGCGAACTTCGGACAGTGCCCCTTCGGCCGTCTCGCCGGGGAGCGTGCGTCTCTCGATCGTGAGCTCGCAAAAGTCAGGATAGGTAGACATCCCCGTCCCGCCAGAGACGGTGGATGCGTGGAGCGACGCTCGTCCAAGCAGACGGTGAGTGAGCGCTCCCTCTCTCGTCTGCTCGAGAGCGTGGAGCTCGGCGAGCAGCAGTCCGGCGTGAGTGATGGCGTCTACTCCCAAATCGTAGCGGCTGCCATGTGCGGCGCGTCCGCGAATGGCGACGTTCATCCAAACGAATCCGCGATGCGCCGGGCAAATCGCCAATCGCGTGGGCTCGGTGAGAACCGCAGCTTCGGCGCGAACTCCGGATTCGAGAAGGGCGCGCATCCCGAGGCTCTCATATTCCTCATCGACGACGGCAGCGATGACAACGTTCTTCCTGCTCGTTCCGTCGATAGCGATTGCGGCCGCGGCACACATCGCTGCGATTCCGCCTTTCATGTCGGCGGAGCCCCGGCCATAAATGCGGGAATCGCGGATCTCGGCGGAAAATGGAGGGTGGATCATCCCTTCAACGCCCACGACGTCGAGGTGCCCGGCGAACATCAGTGACGGCGCGTCGCGTGGACCAATGCGGGCGACGAGATTCGGGCGCCCGCCCACCTGCTCGAGGAGCTCTGTCTCGAAGCCCCACTCTTGAAGGACGCGGGCGAGAAAAAGGGCGCACCCGGATTCTCCCGGTGCGCCCGGCACGAGCGTTGGATTGCGCGAATCTATTTTAATGAGTGCGCGCGCGAGAGCGACGGCATCTCCGCGCGCGATCTCCAAGCGACTACCTCTTCTTTCCCTTTCCGGCTTTCGCGGCTGGCTTCGCCTTGAGCTTCGCCTTCGGCGCAGCCTTGACTGAGGGTTTCTTGGCCGGCTTCGCAGCGGCTTTCGGCTTCGATGCTTTCGGGGCCGGCTTCGATGCGGACTTCGGAGACGCGCTTTTTACGGGAGCGCTTTTGGTCGCCGGTGAAGCGCGCGGCTTGCGGGTCGCCTGAAAATCTTCCGCGCTCCGCATCAGCTTGTCCGCTTCCTCCTGGGTCATCTGCCCACGCCGCACCATAAACTGAACGAGATCGCGTGCGCTCTCGACGACGAAGCCGCTGATGCCAGCGGCACCGTTCACAACGTCCTTCATGGCCGCGGCCATCTTGCTGCCGGCTTCGAGGCTGATCTCGTGCGCCTTCGCAGCCATTTCGGCAACGGTATCTTTGACGTCTGCGCCGCGGTGGCCGGGACTCCGCTTCGGCGGGAGTGGATTACCATCCGGGCCAAGCATGACCGGCGGAACCGCGGGAGCGGGGGCTGCCGGAATAACTGCCTTATCTACTACTGCCATTTCTAACTCCAGTCCTCAGCGCTATTTACGGCCTGGGACATCATTTAATTGTAGGTGCTTTCGCAGGTGTTGTAAGCGGGCGGAAGTATATGATTTTTCTTCGCTAAATCAAGGTGAGGGATTTTCACCTTGCCTACAGGAAAATTAAAGCCAGTATTATTACAGTGAAGAGCCATCAAGACAACTCTTATGCCCATTAAATCAAAAATCGTGGATCTAAGCCGAGTGTTGGCTGGCCCGATTGCCGGGATGATTCTCGGTGATCTCGGTGCCGACGTGATCAAGGTGGAGCGGCCGGGCACCGGCGACGAGACGCGCGGCTATGGTCCGCCATTCGATGATCGTGGGCAGAGCGCTTATTTCCTGTCCGTCAACCGCAACAAGAAGAGCGTCGCGCTCGATTTCCAGCGGATCGAAGATCGTGAAGTCGTCATCCGACTGATCGATGAAGCGGATGTCGTAATCGAGAATTTTTTACCGGGGCAGCTCGAAAAGGTTGGTCTGTTCCGCGACGGACTTCTCGCGGCGAATCCATGTCTTATCTGGTGTACGATCTCGGGATTTGGAGATGGCAGCGATCGTCCAGGTTACGACTTTGTGACGCAAGCCGAGTCCGGGTGGATGTCGATCACCGGCGACCCGAACGGAGAGCCAATGAAAGTCGGCGTTGCGCTGGCTGACGTCATTGCGGGAAAGGATGCCGCCGCCGCGATCCTCGCTCGTCTTCTAGAGCGGGCGGAAGGCGGCATCTCAGTCGAGGGAAGAAAGGTCGAGATCTCCCTGATCACGAGTGCGGTTGCGGCACTCGTGAACGTTGCGCAAAGCGTTCTCGTCTCGGGGAACGACGCGGCCCGTTGGGGAAATGCCCATCCCAACCTTGTTCCGTATCAGCTATTTCAAACGAGGGATCGCCCGATTGTCATCGCGGTTGGTAGCGACTCGCAATGGGTTCCGTTGGCGAATGCTCTTGGTCTGCACGACCTCGGGAAGGACCCTCGTCTCGCGACGAACTCCGGGCGGCTCGCGAAGCGCGGGGAAGTGGTCGACGCGATCGTAGAGAAGTTGAGAGCGGACACCGCTGACTATTGGATCGATAGGCTGCGGGCGGCGCGAGTGCCGTGCGGCGAAGTGAAGAGCGTGGGCGAAGCGCTGCGCACAGTCGATGCGTCGGCCGCGGTCGGAGTTGAGTCGAGTGTTGGAGGAACCGTTCGCTTGCCGCCCCCCACGCTCGATGAGCACGGAGCCGAGGTTCGCTTATTAGGGTGGCGTGCATTCGCGCGTTGACTGATATTCTGTCTCCGGCTGCGGAGCCGGTGGGTCAAATTTTCGGGAGAAATGAATGAAGCGCTCGTCGCTGCTCATTAGTGGTGCCATCACGCTCGCGGCGATGGCTGCTTGCCAAAGCGATAGCGTGAATGACACAGGGCCGGTGGGCCAAAGCGCTTTCCTTCATTACGTCGCCATCGGAACAAGCCTTTCAATGGGCGTTCAATCGGACGGCGTTATTTATACGGGCCAGCGCGAGGTTTGGACTGCTCTGCTCGCGCACCAGGCCTTCGCGACGTACACGCTGCCGCTGATTCAAGGGCCGGGTTGCTTCTCCCCGCTCATCTCGCCGCTGCAATTCGGCAGACGCTTGAGTGGAGCTGCCGCGCCGGGGACGATCGCATCGGACACGACCTGCGCGCTGTTCCCGAACATCACTCTGCCGACTCAGGATGTCGCCATCGACGGCGCCAACGCGTATGACGCACTGCGCATTACTCCGGAAAGCACGAAGGTCGAGAGCCTGAAGCGTCGTCGCCAGTACCCGATCGTTCTGCCGCCCGGGAAGACGCAGGTCACAGCGGCGATGATGCAGAACCCGACGCTCGTATCCGTGGAGCTCGGCGCGAACGAAATCCTTGGCGCGGCTACATCGGGGTTGATGCTGCCTGCCGCGGCGTACCGAACCGCTTTCTCCTATGTGCCATTTGCGGTCTTTCAGCCCGTTTACTCCGCAGTTCTTGACAGTGTCGCAAAGACGAATGCGAAGGCGCTGCTTGTCGGCGTTCCCAATGCGACGGCAACCATCTCCCTTCGCACGGGCGATGCGATTTGGCAGAATCGTGCGGAGCTGCTCGGCTTTGGCGTGGTGGTCAACGCCGACTGCAACGGCAGCGCTAACTTGATCTTCGTGCCTTTGAAAATCGGAACGGCGGTCGCCACTGCGCGTGCGACAGGTACGGCATTCGCCCTCAGCTGCGCGGACGTTCCGGGCACGCAAGACAACGTTCTTACTCCGGCGGACGTCGCCACGCTCACGTCTGTCGT
>JACDDT010000102.1 GCA_013816855.1 Gemmatimonadaceae bacterium | reverse complement strand
CTAGCCGCCGCACCCGGGCGTTTGGTCGAGCTGGTAAGAGAGGTCATCCGCCCATTCGCGTCGAGCGTAGCCGAATAATGAATGAGGCGAACTCTTGGGCTCCGGAGCGCAACATCGCCTTCCAGCCCGTCTGCCGTTCGCGTGTACCGCTCGATGGCGATCGTGTCGACGCCGAGCTGGGTCACGAAACCCCCACTCGCGGGAAGGGTAGGATGGCTCGCAATCGTTTGGCAGCTTGCTGTTGTCCAGACCGCTAAGACCGCAAGGAATTTTCTAATCATTTTGGGGATTGGCCGAGGTTGGTTGAGCGAATGCTTCCACGTCGTTCAAAGGATGATAGTGCAGCTAGAAACAGGCGGCTGCAACGTGAAGCGACGCGGAACGGGGGTTGCAATACATATGTATCGATGATGCGCCTAACCCCAGCCAGAGCAAAAGAGGGCACCTGTGAAAAATAAATGGTCAGTGATAGGGACAATCGCGCCCGGTTTGATTGCCTGTCTCGCCGGATCGGCTCCCGCCCGTGCGCAGGATTCGAGCGTTACGGGCTCGTCCGTCCTCGTAAAGGATTCGACCGCGCCGGGCCGGCCCATCCTGCCGCCAGTGACCTCTGCGGCCCAGCCGTCCCGTCTCATCAACGATTCGATTCCCCACCCCGCTCCGGGAATCCTCGAGCTTCGCGCGAGCATATCCGGCCGAACCCTCTACGTGATGCGTGGTGACAGTTTGCTCGCGGAGTACCCCGTCGCCGTCGGAGCCGACGAGCACCCGACGCCGCGCGGAGACTTCCGGATCAAACGGATCGTCTGGAATCCGCGCTGGGTTCCACCCGACGCTGCTTGGGCGCGTGGAAAGAGTGCAAAGGATCCGGGAAGCCCGTCGAACCCGATGAAGCTCGTCAAGATTTTCTTCCAGGAGCCCGATTACTACATCCACGGTACCAGCGCGTTGGAGAGTCTTGGCAAAGCCGAGTCGCACGGGTGCCTGAGAATGGATCCCGACCAGGCGGCGGAAGTAGCGCGGATCATCATGGAGCACGGCGGACAGCCGCGCGAAGAGAACTGGTTCTGGCGAGTGCTTCACTTCCGGCGCGAGGAGAAAACGGTCTCCCTCGACAATCCGATTCGAATCGTCGTCGCCGATTGAAAAAAAAAAGCCCGGAAATATCCGGGCTCTTTTTTTTGCTCGCGTTTTCGTTACTTGACCTCGAACGCCCATTCCATCCCGTGAACGAAGTGTGGCTTGCCGTCTTTGGCATCCGGAACGAAGCAGAATGCGACATAATGCCCGGACGTTAGCGTCATCCGGAATTCCGGATGCGCGCCCGGAGCAACATTCATCACGCCACCCAACGGTTTCCCGGGCGGCATCGTCGTCATCGGTGTAAGAAGCCAGTCATGCAGCTCCTTGGCTGTCTTCCCCGGCGCAAGCTGGAGGATCTGGACCTCGTGCACCTGCGCGGAAATGTTCGTAAGCCGGATCAAGTGGCTTCCTGCAGTCACCGGCGTCCGGAACTTGAAACCATAATCGAAAAGACTCAGGTCGAGATCCGCCTTCGGGGCGGGTCCGCCCTTCGATGACGGGATGACTTTGAATGCGCGCGTCATGCCCTTCATGAAGTGCGGCACACCTCCATTTGTATCAATGAAGCACATCACGATGTAACTGCCCGGTGCGAACTCGGCAATCGCGTTGGAAGTCTCACCAGGAGCCGGTGCATTCGGTCCCGGCGTCGGCACCGCCCAAGTTGGAGGAGGCCCCGGGTTTTTTATCGCCGCTAGGAACTGCGCCGCCGTGTGCCCTCCGCGCAGTCTGAAGATCGCGGCGTGGTGGACGTCCTTTCCCAAATTGTTCAGCCGGAGATCCACTACTCCCGCCGGAATGTCGGGAATCGGATCGTACGAATAGTCGCGCGCAGTGATCGTGACGACTGGGGGCACGGCCGGCTTCGCCGCCGTGGTGGGATGACTCGAAAGCCCGGCAATGACAAATGCGCCGAGTGTGGCGCCAAAAAAAGCTTTTACGATAAGCACGTTTTTTCCTCTTGAATGGTTTCCAGCTACTAAGCAACTGCTAAGCGTGCCGCGATGCCACCCACCCGCCGAGCGCACCTGCGAAAAGCTTCAGAACATCGGCGCCGACTTGAAGCGCTCTCAAGTTCTCCGGCGACTTCAGCGAGCCCGCAACGTGGAGCAAAATTGCGCCGAGGGCAACGACAATCCCGTGCGCGATGTAGCGGCTCGGCACAAGGTTGGCGATCCACCTTGCGTAGACGTAGACGAAGAACGCACCGCCGACGATGCCGATTGCGGCTCCCCAGATCGTCGCGAACCGCGACGTCATGTCGATCATCGGGCCGCCTTCAACGACTGAGTGCACAGTTACGATCGCGATCACCGCAACAATGGTGGTGACCTCCGCCAACAGCCCGAAGCCGAATGCGCGCAACCAGCGGCTTTCTATACGAGCAAGTGCCATGAGCCCCCTGAATCGGTTCCCACGAATTTGCCGTTTTTGCAGCGGCGCGCAACAGTCGCTCTGGCGTGCTCACGGGCGTGACGGCAATCTTCTTCGCACCGCAATCAGAGGAGAATCAAATGCGCCGCCCCGCCGTGCTACTTGTAGCTCTCATCCTCAGCGCCTGCCAGGTATCCGTCGCCACCAAGGAGCCCGTCGAGCCAAACCGGACTCTACCGTCCGATGTCGAATATGTCCTTCCTGCCGGCGCAGCTTCGTCGCTTCCCTTCTCGCCCGTCGTGCGCGTGGGCAATGTTCTTTATCTCTCCGGGCAGCTCGGCACGGATCCGGCCACGGGCGCCCTCGTGCCCGGCGGAATCGCCGCGGAGACGCGACAGGTGATGGAGAACATCAAGAGTCTCGTCATCGCCAACGGGTCGTCGATGGACCGCGTCGTGAAATGCACGGTGATGCTTGCGGACATCAATGAATGGGCGGCGATGAACGCGGTCTATGTCACGTATTTCCCGAACCACAAGCCCGCACGGAGCGCTTTCGGCACGAGCGGTCTCGCGCGAAACGCCCGCGCCGAGATCGAGTGCATAGCTATCGCGGGAAGCTGATCAGCCGCCGCTGATCGCCGTGATAATGAGAATCGCACTCCCGCTCGGCGCGGGAGTATCGAGTCCGTTCAGAAAACGGATGCTCTCGCCATCGAGAAAAACGTTGACGTGACGGCGCACGTCGCCACGCTCGTCCATTACACTGTCGAACGCGCGTGGCGCTTTCGTGGCGAGACCGCGGAGCGCATCGCCGACTGTCTTATGTGAATCGTCGAAAGTGATGCGTGATTGATCCGCCGGGCAGATCGTCTTCGGCAGCTCGATCGTAATCACGCAGGCGTGACCATCGCTGCCTTGACGCACACTACCGCTGGAAATCCGTCCGCTATTTCCTGCCAACTGTCACCGTCGTTCTGCGAGCCGAAGATTTTTCCGCTCCTTGTCCCGAAATAAATGCCGGCGGGATTCGCGCTGTCCGCGGTTAGCGCATCGCGAAGCACGGTCTCGTATGCGCCGGACTGCGGCAGACCGTCACCCATCGCCTCCCAGCTCTCGCCCCCGTTCTTCGTGCGATAAACGCGGAGCTTCGCCTCAGGCGTGCAGCGAAAGCCGTCGGATTCGAGCGGAACGATGTAGACAGTGTTCGGATCGTGGGGGTGCATCTGCATCGCGAATCCGAAATCCGAGGGTACGCCGTTCGCGACATCCTGCCAGCTCTCTCCCCAATCCTCGGTGCGATACAAGCCCCAGTGGTTTTGGAGGAAGAGCCGTCCCGGATTGCTCGGGTGGTGCGCAATCTTATGCACGCACTGGCCGAACTCGGGATGCTTGTCGGGAAGAAATTCCGCGCGCACTCCCTTGTTGCGCGCCCTCCACGTTTCACCGCCGTCGTCGGTCCGGTACACACCCGCGGCGGATATCGCGATCATCATCCTGTCCGCGTTGTCCGGATCGAGAATGATAGTGTGGAGGCAAAGTCCGCCCGCACCGGGCTGCCACTTCGGTTGATGCTCGTGGAACATCAAGCCGCGGTCGGGCTCCCAGGTATCCCCGCCGTCAGTCGACTTGAAGAGAGCAGCGGGCTCTACGCCACAGTACATCACGTTCGGCTCTGACGTTCGGCCCGGAACGATCTGCCAGATCTGCGCGAGTGCGCGTTTGGAATCCTCAGGAAACTTAATCGGATGGCGCTCTGGCTCGCTCCACGTCTTGCCAAAGTCGTCGCTATGCCGGAGTGTGCTTCCGAAGAACGTATTGTTCGCGGCGGCGAAGGTGCGATTCCTCCCCTCGCGGCTGTCGTGGAACATCGCGTAAACCGCGGTGCCGCGGAGATGTGGACCGTCCACGCTCCACTTCTTTCGCGAA
>JACDDT010000101.1:1481-4395 GCA_013816855.1 Gemmatimonadaceae bacterium | reverse complement strand
GGAGCTCGGGTCAGTCGGAAACCGGCGCTCCAAGTCCTCGACGGCGGCGACTTTCGCGGGGTCCGAATGCGCGACCGCGACCCGCTTAACGGTGCCTTCGGAAGTGACGAGATCCACCGCGCACCAATCGGCGACCCCGGGCACCGCCAGTTGGGCGACTGTACGCACAGTGGTCTCGTAATCCAGACTCGTAGAAAGCTGCTCGCTTGCAGTGAGTAAGAACTGCTGGTTGGCCTCGAGTCTCCTACGCTCGGTCAGATCCCGCAAATAGGCGGTGAAGAACGGCGGGCCGGGCAGCGGGACACGAACGATGGCGAGCTCGATGGGAAATTCCGCGCCCCCCGATTTCATTGCCGTGATCTCGATCCGTCTGCCTAGAACGTGCGCCTCACCGGTCGCGAGGTACCGACTCATTCCGGCGCGGTGAGCGGGCCGGAGCGAAGGCGGAACTATCATTTCCGACATTTCCTTACCTATCACTTCGTCCTTCCTGTATCCGAACGTCGCTTCCGCGGCAGGGTTGAATTCTGTAATTCGACCCGCTCCGTCTATCGTGATCACGCAGTCCAATGCCGTTTCGAGAATTGACGCCTTCCGCGCCTCGCTGATTTGGGACGAAAGTTGGGCGCGCTGCCTTTCCAGGAACTGTCCGATTTGATAGCCGATGCCCTCCGCAGCTTTAATGAGTGTGGCATCGGGCGGCTGAACACCCAGGCTGAAAAACTCGATTACGCCGTAGAACCGTGAGACTGTGTGAACGGGAAAAGCGAATACAGCGTGGAGCCCCTCGTCACTGGCGGCACTCAGCCGCGGAAATTGCCCGATCTGCCCGGCGTCACTCTCCCAGATCGGCGCCCCTACTGCCCACACGGTGCCGGGAATCCCCATTCCCAAGGAGAGCCTGAGAGCGCGGGTCGACTCTTCAAACGCAACTGCATCATGGGCGGCACTGCGCCAGGTGCGCGTGGCAGCGAGAGTTTGTCCTGTCTCATCGACCTCCCAGTACGCTCCAACCTCCCACCTCAGGCTCGATCCGATTTCCGCAAGGATGGCGACGATCGCCTCGTCGAAAGAGTTGGCGCTCGCGAGAATGCGGCTCACTAAATACTGGATCGCCAATCCGCGTTCCGAGTCACGGTGGGACGTGAGCTCGCCGACGATGAGGAGCACGGCTCCAAGCCCGCGATCGTTGCCGGCAAGGCCGACCGCGGTCACTTCGAGATGCTTTACGATCTTGTCACGGGTTAGGTACCGCGTCTCCAAGCGAGCAGAGGCGAGATCGCCCCGGCGAACCCTGTTGAGGTCGCCGCTCTCCGCTGCGAGGCCCTCCCTGGAAATGATGTCGGCGTGCGCCTTTCCCATCAGATCAGCGGGGGTATAACCAAGCATCGCCGCGAATTGCGCGTTGACGTAGGCTAAGCGGTCATCGCCGCCAAGCACTGCCATGCCAACCGCCGACTGTTCCAGAATTTCGTTTGCGCTGTCGTGACCCATGCAATTCAGGAGGTAAAAAAGAGGGTAAATGCACGATGCCGGCCACCGGGGAGAACGGCATACCCCCTATTATATTGCGCTCATGGATATCGAGATAACCCCTACATCGGGCGACGGCATCGAACGTCAGATAAAGGTCTCCGTCCCGGCCTCTGCGGTTAAGGAGGCCGAGGAGAAGGCTGCGCGCCGCTACGCTTCTTCGGTACGCCTCCCGGGCTTCCGTCCGGGAAAGGCACCCGCAGCAGTCGTGAAGAAGAAGTTTGGCGAAGCGATTCGTCAGGAAGCGCTCGAAACGCTCGTCCGCGAAGCGTATCAGGAAGTGGTGGAAAAGCAGGACCTCAAGATTGCCTCACAGCCACACGTCCACGATTTAAAATTCGTCGAAGGCGAGCCGCTCACCTTCGAGCTTCACGTAGAAGTTCGACCCGCTATCGACCTGCCAAGGACGAGCGGCTTCAAGGTCGATCGCCCATCGTCCACTGTGACGCAGGATCAGATAACCGCTCAGCTCGATCAGCTTCGGGACAACAAGGCGACTTTGACGCCGGTCACCGACAAGCCGCTCCCCGGGGACCTCGTCAACGTTCTCATCTCGACCGGCGCCGATGGTGAATCAGCCGAGCCGAAATCTTATCCGATCGAGCTCGGCGCGCAGCAAGCGATAGCCGGAATCGAAGAGCTCATCATGGAAGCCGCGCCCGGGCAAACGGTGGAGCGTCCCGTGAAGTGGCCGGATGACTTTCCTGACGAGAAGCAGCGCGGCCAAACGAAGATGGTGAAAGTCACCGTCGAAGACGTAAAACGAAAATCCCTTCCCGAGCTCGATGACGCGTTTGCGCGCGAAGTCGGCGATTTCGATTCGCTCGACGCGCTCAAGAAAACCGTAGAGGAAGATCTGAAGCGTCACTCCGAGCACGAGGCGGATGCCGCGGTTCGGCATAAGCTCATCGAAGAAATCATCTCCTCGAACAGCTTCGACGTTCCGAAGAGCTGGATTCAGCAGCTTGTCGGCAGCTACGCGAAAGCGTACGGCGTTCCTGACGATCAGCAGGAAAGTTTCGCGAATGAGTTCCGTGCGATCGCGGAGAAGCAGATCAGGCGCGATCTGGTGATCGACACGATCGCGGAAAAGGAGGGGTTGGCCGCGACGGAGAAGGACATCGACGAGCGCATCTCCGAGCAGGCGGAACGCCGGAAGACGAGTCCGGGTCAGATGTACGCGTCGCTGGAGAAGGCGGGGCGGATCAAGGAGATCGAGCGCAGCATTACCGAAGACAAAGTGTTCCGCTGGCTGCTTGACCGGAACGAAGTACAAACCAATGCCTAAACGCACGGAAGACGACGAGCCTATGCCTACCATTTATACGCCTTATGTCATCGAGCGCTCCAGCCGCGGCGAGCGCACCTACGACGTGTTTTC
>JACDDT010000101.1:0-1381 GCA_013816855.1 Gemmatimonadaceae bacterium | reverse complement strand
TTTTACGCGTTAACCCCTCGGAATCGCCCCTAAGCCATGTCTCAAGAGAAACATCTGCGATGCTCGTTCTGCGGAAAGTCCAAGGACTCGGTCCGGAAGTTCATTTCGGGACCGTCCGTGTACATCTGCAATGAATGCATTGCGCTGTGCAACGAGATCCTGGCGGAGGATGAAGAGCGCGAGGTAGCGGAAGCGATAACCCAGGTCCCGTCTCCGCAGGAGATCAAGGACGTGCTCGATCAGTATGTGATCGGGCAGGAGCAGGCGAAGAAGGCGCTCTCCGTTTCAGTCTACAATCACTACAAGAGAATCAACTCCTCTTCCACAAAGGAAGACGACGTCGAGCTCGACAAGTCCAACATCCTCCTTATCGGCCCAACGGGTGTCGGCAAAACTCTTCTCGCGCGGACGCTGGCGCGCATCCTCGATGTGCCGTTCACCATCGCCGACGCGACGACGCTCACCGAAGCGGGATACGTCGGTGAAGATGTCGAGAACATTCTCGTGCGCCTTCTCCAGGCAGGTGATTTCAACGTCGCCGAGTGCGAGCGCGGAATCGTTTACATCGACGAGATCGACAAAATCGCGCGGAAGTCGGAGAACCCGAGTATCACCCGCGACGTTTCCGGCGAGGGTGTGCAGCAGGCGCTTCTGAAAATTATCGAAGGCACGGTGGCTTCCGTTCCGCCGCAGGGCGGCCGCAAGCATCCGCAGCAGGAATACATCCAGCTCAACACGAAGGACATTTTATTCATCTGCGGCGGTGCGTTCGACGGACTCGAAAAGATCATCGAGGCGAGAACGGGGCGCAGGCAGATCGGCTTCAACAGCGCCGCGAAGAAGAGCAGTATCGAAGCGCACAAGATTTTCTCCGAGGTCGAGCCGGACGACTTGCTTCGCTACGGCCTGATCCCCGAGCTAGTGGGACGTCTGCCGGTGACGGTCGCGCTCGAAGGTCTCGATGAGCCGTCGCTCGTGCGCATTCTCAAGGAGCCGAAGAACGCGCTCACCAAGCAGTACGTAAAGCTGTTTGGACTCGAGGACGTGAAGATCACCTTCGACGAAGGCGCGCTCGCTGCCATCGCCCAGAAAGCGCTCAAGCGCGGCACGGGCGCACGCGGACTTCGCGCCATTCTCGAGGAAGTGCTGATGGAAGTGATGTTCGATCTGCCGAGCCGCGACGATGTCGTAGAAGTGCGCGTCACGGAATCGTGCATTACGAATGGCACGCAGCCGCTCCTCGAGATTTCGCCTATGCGGCGTAAGAAAGAGGCCTAACAGGTCTGCCGGGCCGAGCGAGCGGAAGTCCGCCGCCGGCCCACTGCCTCGAAATCATGTCTCAAATCTTCGAACGGGATAACGAAAGCATCCCAACGTCCGA
>JACDDT010000031.1 GCA_013816855.1 Gemmatimonadaceae bacterium | reverse complement strand
CCGGTACGCCGCGCCCTCCACGTCCATCGCGCCGAACATGTTCTCCTTGAAGTTCTCGAGATGCCCGGAGATCTGAAACAGCTTTTCGCTAACGATGTGAGGTGTATAAACGAGCTCGTATCCGTGATGAAGAATGAGATTCCGCTCGTAGTTCTCGATCTCGTTACGGATGATCGCACCCTTGGGATGCCAGAGAATGAGTCCGGGACCGACGCGCGCGTCGGTCGAGTACAGATCGAGAAGCTGCGCGAGCTGACGGTGATCGCGCTTCTTCGCCTCCTCGATGCGTGTCAGGTGCGCGTCCAGCTCTTCCTTCGAGAAGAAGGCAGTCGCGTAAATGCGCTGCAGCATCTGCCGCTTCTCGTCGCCGCGCCAATATGCGCCGGCGGTGTGTAGCAGCTTGAAATGTTTGAGGTGCGATGTATCCGGAACGTGCGGGCCCCGGCAGAGATCGACAAAGGGCCCGTCCGTGTAGGTCGAGATGATTTCGTCACTCGAAAATTCGCCGAGGCGCTCGAGCTTGAGCGGATCGTCGGCGAAACGCTTCGTCGCCTCCTGCTGTGACACTTCTTCGCGCACGAAGGGAAGTTTCTCCGTGGCCACTTTCCGCATCTCCGCTTCGAACTTCTCGAGATCGTCCGGTGTGAACGGCTGGTCCACCTCGAAGTCGTAATAAAACCCCTCTTCGATGGCCGGTCCGAATCCGATCTTCGCCTCCGGACGCAACCTGCGGACAGCCGTCGCGAGTACGTGCGCGCCTGAATGGCGAAGCACGTCGAGCGCTACCTTGTCCTTTGCGGTGAGCACGCGGAAATCTCCGCTCTTACGCAGCGGCGTGATCAGATCCTGTATTTCTCCGTCGATGGAGACGGCGATCGCTGCCTGGAGCAGTCTAGCGCCGATGGATCCGACTACTTCGCGCGGGAGCGCGCCTTCCGGGACTTCGCGAATCGCGCCGTCGGGGAGCCGCAGGTTCAACATTTTCGTATGTTCGGGGAGTACCGCAGGTGGCCTTTTTTTTGCTTCCGTCTAAAGTATAGATCGTAGATACCCTCCGCCACAGGGATACACCATGTCGCCCATTCAGTATCGCGAAGAAGAAGAGTCCGGCTCGCACAGCTCGGCCTTTCTTGTTGTAGGCGCAATTGCCGGTCTTGCCGCCGGAGTGATCATCGCTGAGAAATTCGGCGGATTTCGCGGACTCACCGACCGCATCAAGGAGAAGTTCGGAGCCGTGGGCGATGTTTTCCTTGGCGAAGGCGAGCTCGACGACGATTTCGAAGATGATGACGAAGAGGATGGCGAGGAATACGAAGACGGCGTCGACGACTACGCCGCGTCATACGTCGCGCCCATCAAAGGCTCGGAAGAGCTCGAAGAGCGCGTCCTTGAAGCCTACCGCAACGATCCTATTCTAAGCGAGCGCGCGGTCGACATCGGCGCCATTCAGGAAGGAATCATCGAGCTGACCGGCTGGGTAAACGCGGAGGACGAAGCGAAGCAGGCAGTCGACGTCGCGCGCGGTGTTCCGGGCGTGGAAACCGTTGTGAATCGTCTCGCCGTGCGCTCGGACGAGGATCTGTTCGACGAGATGGCGGATCGCTACGAAGCCGGGGATGCCTCGCTCACCGAAGCGCATTGGGAAGGCCAGCAGGTTGGAACTGGACGCAGGCGTCAGGGGAACTCGACTGAAGTCGACCGTCACGCCGGCCCGCGCGACGTGCTCGAGGATCGCTCGCTTAGCGAGGACAGTGCCTATCTCGCCGCAGCGGATGAGATTGACGTGAGCGGCGAGAGTCGTCGCCGGAATGCAAAGAAGCAGGCGACCAACTCACGCACTGACGGGTCGCCAGTTGCGCCGACGGGAGTGCCGAAAGCAGATCACGTAACGGACGTGGGGCCGGCGCTCTAGACTGACTGCGGAAAGAACACCACAAGCGTATCGCTGACCGCTATTCGCAAACCGCTGTTCGCCGGCGAGGAGCGGTAAGCGACGAGCGGTCGCTTTCCGCGTGTAGTGTTCCGTTGTCTTAGCTCTTAAGTTCCGCTGAGATGACCTCGAACACTGAAATCACCGAAATGCCGCCGCAATACGACGCCGGAGCCACCGAGCGCGCTCTCTACGAAGCGTGGGAACGGGCGGGAGTTTTCACCGGTGTTGCCAACCGGAGTGCACGCGTGGGAGGCGACCGCGAGCCGTTCGTCGTGATCATGCCGCCTCCTAACGTGACTGCCGTTTTGCACACGGGCCACGGCCTCAACAACACAGTGCAGGATGTGATCGTCCGCTGGCGGAGAATGGCGGGCGATGAAGCGCTTTGGCTGCCAGGAACGGATCACGCAGGCATCGCCACCCAAAACGTCATCGAGAAGCAGCTCGCTGCCGAAGGAAAATCGCGCAACGACCTCGGCCGCGATGCCTTCGTCAAACGCACCGCGGATTTCGTCGACAAGACAGGCGGCGAGATTCTTCAGCAGCTTCGAGCGATCGGATCGTCGGCGGATTGGACGCGTACCGCGTACACGCTCTCGCCCGAGCTCTCACACGCGGTGCGGGAAGCTTTCGTCCAGCTCTACGAGCGGGGACTCATCTACCGCGGACATCGCGTCATTCATTGGTGCCCGCGCTGCCTGACATCGCTCAGCGACGAAGAGGCGCAGCACACGGAAGAAGACGGGCGCCTTTATCACATCAGGTACGACATCATCGGAACGCGCGGTAAGTCCGTCACCGTAGCGACGACGCGCCCTGAAACGATGCTCGGCGACGTTGCGCTCGCTGTTCATCCCGAGGACGAGCGGTACGCGAAGCTGGTTGGGAAGAAAGCGCTGCTCCCCATCGCGAATATCGAGATTCCGATAATCGCCGACGAGTACGTCGACCGCGAGTTCGGCACGGGTGTGGTGAAGATCACGCCCGCCCACGACCCGAACGACTTCGAGGTCGGCCTGCGTCACAAGCTCCCGGTGCCGGTGGTGATGACCCCCGACGCAAAAATGGATAATCTCGCCGACGCGGGTGCTCGTGTTCCTGCAGCGCTCATTGGTGTGGATCGCTTCGACGCGCGCAAGCGAATCGTGAAACAGCTCGAGGAGGGCGATCTCCTCGTGAAATCGGAAAACCATCGCCACGCGGTGCGCCATTGCTACCGCTGCGACACGGTGGTCGAGCCGCGACTCTCCGACCAATGGTTCGTGAAGATGAAGGATCTCGCCGAGCCTGCGCTGGCGGGATTTCACAAGGGCGAAGTGCGCATTCTTCCCGAGCGCTGGGAAGCAGTCTACGTGCACTGGATGGAGAACATCCGCGACTGGAATATTTCGCGGCAGCTCTGGTGGGGGCATCGCATTCCCGTCTGGTACTGCGACAAGTGCAGCGAGACGATCGTCAGCCGCGAGGATGTGACCGCGTGCACTAGGTGCGGCGGCGCTGTCCGCCAGGACGAAGACGTGCTCGACACCTGGTTCTCGTCGTGGCTCTTCCCCATCAGCACCCTCGGCTGGCCGGATAAATCGAGCAAGGATCTCGCGGCATTCTACCCGACGGACGATCTCGTCACTGCATCGGAGATTCTTTTCTTTTGGGTCGCGCGAATGATCATGGCTGGGTACGCGTTCATGGACGCCGCGCCGTTCCACACGGTTTACATCCACGGCACCGTTCGCGACACCGAGCATAAGAAAATGTCGAAGTCACTCGGCAACGGAATCGATCCGCTCGACGTGGTGCGTCTCTTCGGCGCTGACGCGCTGCGCTACACGGTGATCGCGGGACTTGGGATGGGCGCCGATCTCGTGCTCGACCCAGAAGACCTCGAGCGCTCGTTCGCACCGGGCCGGAATTTCGTGACGAAGCTCTGGAACATCGGACGGTTCCTGCTCGGGAATGTGGGAGAGGGCGACGTCAAATCCGTCAGCTCCATTCCGACGGAGAGCCTCACGCTCGCCGACCGTTGGATCTTGTCGCGTCTCGATGCCGCCGTGTCGGAATGCAGTGCAGCGCTCGGCCCCGCGCGTCCGGCGAAAGGCAAATGGAAAACCGAAGAGCGACAGCTTGGCCTGCGACTTAGCGAGTATGCGGAGACGGCGCGCCGATTCGTGTGGAACGAGGTGGCGGATTGGTATGTCGAATCAGTGAAGGGCCGGCTGCAATCACAGACAGCGGACGGCGAGGTCGCGCGCTCGATTCTTGTGCACGTCTTCGATTACGCACTCAGGCTCCTTCATCCGATCGTTCCATTCATCACCGAGGATCTTTGGCAGCGGCTGCCCGGACGCGAAAACGGAGAATTTCTTGCGCGCGCAAAATGGCCAGCGGAAATGGCGCGAAGCTGGAATGCGGAACAGTTCGAGACGCTGCGTGAAGCGGTGAACTCGCTGCGCCAGCTCCGCGCTGATTACTCCATCGCGCCCGGGAAACAGATTCAGGCGGTGCTCGCATCTACGAAAGTGCGCGAGCTATTTGAGACGCATGCCGACATTATTGGGCGCATGACGAGAACCCAGCTCGTGGAACCGTCGGGTTCGGAGGAGTCAGCGCATATCCTGCTTAGCGACGGGACGGAAATTCTCGTTCCGCTCGACGGGATGATCGATGTCGCCAAGGAGTGTGAAAAAATGCGCACGGAAGTCACGCAGGTAGAAGCGCAGCTGAAATCCCTCATCGGCAGGCTCAACAACGAGAGCTTTACGAGCAAAGCCCCGGCAAAGGTCGTCGAGGGTGAGCGGCAGAAGCAGCAGGACCTCGAGCGGCGCTGCGAACAGCTCACGAAAAGGATCGGTGAGCTTTGCGGAAGCTGATTGGCTGTGCTCTCCTCTGTGCGTGCGCTTCCCAAGGCATGCCGCCGGGCGGGCCACCTGACACGGAGGCACCCAACCTTTTGTCGGTGACTCCCGATTCAGGCCGCACGCTCGTCAAAGGAAATGGTGCGGTTTTCGAATTCGATGAAGTCGTCTCAGAGCGGCCACCGGCAGCAACGACACTGGGCGATCTATTCGTGGTTTCGCCCCGACAGGGTGCACCGAATGTGGAGTGGCATCGGAGCTCGATCGCAGTGAAGCCACGAAAAGGGTGGCTGCCGAACACGACCTACACTGTGACGATGCTTCCCGGTCTCGCCGATCTCCGTGGCAACGTTAATAACACGGGCGCCACCACATTTTTTTCGACGGGTCCCGCGATCGACCGCGGTGTGATTCGCGGCTCTGTCGCTGATCTCGTGATTGGAGGCGCCACGAGCGATGCGGTTGTCCAAGCGCGCGCGAGCGCAGACACTTCAATCTCGTGGTTGACGCGGACGGATTCTGCGGGCTCCTTCGAGCTCGCTCATCTGCCAGCGAGGACATTTCTCGTCCGAGCGTATGTGGACAAGAACAAAAATTTCGCGGCAGATCCTGATGAGCCAGTCGATACCGCCACGATTGCGGCCGGCTCCGCAACTACGATTTTCTTTCTGGCGGTTAGGGATTCGGTCGCACCCCGAGTGATCTCCGCAACAATTGCGGACTCGATTTCAATCTCGGTCGCGTTCGATCGTCCGGCCGACTCTACCTCGGCGGCCATCGCAAGCAATTACCGCATCGTTGGCAGCGATTCGTCGCTAGTTCAAATAACCGGAGTCAAACCAACAGCGCGTGACACTGTTTTTCGCCGCTTCCAAGCGAGGCGGCCGCTGCCCGTTGCATCAGTGACGCTGACTATCGCGCGCCCGCTCTCCGAAAAAATCGAGTACCGCTTGCAAGCAAACGGGATTCGCGGACTTGTTGGACAGACGTCGCCGAGCGAGGTCGCGATCAAGCGAGAGTCGCCTGGTGCGCCCGGCATTACGAGACCGCCGCCGCCGAACAACCTGCCCGGCGGCGCCGTGCCGATTCCGATCAAGCGTGACTGACGTCCGGAGAGCACTTCCCAGCGTCGGCGCTGTGCTGGATTCCCCGGAGATCATTGCTCTCCTCTCCGAATTTCCACGCTCGATCGTCGTAGACGCCGTGCGTGAGGCGATAGAATCCGCGCGGAGCTCCGGCGGCGCCGAGATCGATTGGGCCGATGCTGTGCGCCGCAACATCGCGAGGTTAAGCCGGCCATCACTTCGTCCTGTCATCAACGCGACGGGAATAATTCTTCACACGAATCTTGGACGCGCGCCGCTCGCGGGTGCGGCGATCGAAGCAATCACCGCGATCGCACGAGGCTTTTCGAACCTCGAGTACGAGCTCGGCGGTGGGAAGCGCGGATCGCGCCACTCTCATTGCGTTTCCCTTCTCACCCGGCTCACCGGCGCTGAAGACGCAATGGTCGTCAACAACGGCGCCGCAGCGCTGGTTCTCGCGCTCAATACAATCGCGCGAAAGCGCGAGGTGCTAGTTTCGCGCGGCGAGCTGGTGGAGATCGGCGGCAGCTTCCGCATTCCCGACATCATGGAGAGAAGCGGCGCGCGGCTCGTCGAGGTAGGGACGACGAATCGCACGCACGCCGACGATTACCGCCGCGCCATTACGAAGAAGACGGCTGCGATGGTCAAGATTCATCGCAGCAACTTCGCGGTCGCCGGCTTCGTGAGCGAAGTGGGAGTTCCAGATCTAGCCTTCATCGCTTCGGAGCACGCCATCCCCGTCATACACGACCTCGGCAGCGGACTTCTCATTCCGTTGGATGCCTACGGCCTCACGGGCGAGCCTACTGTAAGAGAAGCAATGGCGGCGAAACCTACGATCGCGATCATGAGCGGTGACAAGCTGCTCGGTGGGCCCCAGGCAGGCATCATCATCGGCGAAGCGAAAACGCTGGCGAAGCTCCGGGCGAATCCTCTCGCTCGTGCGCTACGCGTCGACAAGCTTACGCTCGCCGCGCTCGAAGCCACGCTCGCGATTTATCTCGACGAGGCGCGCGCGGTGAAAGAGATCCCGGCGCTGGCAATGATCGCCGCGACGACCGACGTACTGCGGAAACGCGCTGAGCTCATCATGCGCGACGCCGGCCCGCGCGCAGAGATCGTGGAAAGCGAAGCGAGCGTCGGCGCCGGCGCGTTCCCGACCAAGATGCTTCCGTCGATCGCGGTCGCGCTGATGGGCAAGGCGAAAGCACTCGACGCGCGATTCCGCTCGGGCAAAATACCCGTCGTCGGGAGAATCGCAGACGACAAGCTGCTTCTCGATCTCCGCAGCGTACAAGAGCAGGACGACGCCGACCTCGCGGCCGCGATCATCGACGCACTGCTGTGAGCGCTTCCCTGCCATCCGTCGTCTTTCTCGACCGCGACGGCACCATCATCGAGGACGCGCACTTCATTAACGATCCGAATGCTGTGCGCTTGATCCCCGGCGCGGCAAAGGCGATCGCAGCGCTCAACAACGGAAAGATTCCCGTCGTCGTGGTGACGAACCAGTCCGGAATCGCGCGCGGTCTCATCACGCAGGCGCAGTACGAAGCGGTTCGCGCTGCATCCGAAGAAATGCTCGGCGCGGAGGGCGCCCGCATCGATCGCAGCTACTTTTGCCCGCACCATCCCGACGTTTCCGGCCCTTGCGAATGCCGCAAGCCCGCTTCGAAGATGTTCCGTGATGCTCTTGGCGACTTCGGGGTGACGGCGGAGAAGGCTGCTTACATCGGCGACAGATGGCGGGATGTAGCCGCCTCAAAAGAGCTCGGCGGCCGTGGCATTCTTATCTCCTCACCGATGACGAGCGACGAGGACCGCCGCAGAGCGCGCGAGATGGATATCGAAGACGCGGCTGACCTGCAAGAGGCGGTGAGCCGGCTTCTCTCTCTTACAGAAGGTGGCGCCCCGAAGTAGAATCGCTGAATGCGCGCTCGAATCGCCGTCCTCGCATCGGGGCGCGGATCCAACCTTGAGGCAATTCTCGATTTTCTCGATTCTGCACCGGGCGCTTCTTACGAAGTCGTCATCGTCATCTCGAACAAGGCCGACACGGGCGCACTCGACATCGCGCGCACCCGGAAGATTCCGGCAAGCTTCATCGACGTTTCCATCGACTCAGACGGCTCCCTCTTACTCGCTCTCCTTCGCTCTTACGGCGCTGAAATCGTCGCCCTCGCCGGGTATCTCAAGAAAATTCCGGAGACAGTCGTCTCCGCGTTTAACGGCCGCATCGTGAATATTCATCCCGCGCTTCTTCCGCTTCACGGCGGTGAAGGCATGTACGGCGCCCGCGTGCACGCAGCGGTGCTCTCGGCCGGCGAACGCGAGTCGGGCGCGACGGTCCATCTCGTGGATGCAGAGTACGACCGCGGCCCCGTCGTCGCGCAGTGGCGCGTTCCCGTATTACCCGGCGACGACGCTCACTCGCTCGCCGAGCGGGTGTTGAAGGTTGAACACAAGCTGTACCCGCGCGCGCTGGAGATCGTCGCCGCGCTTCACCTCGCAAGCTCCGAACGCTGATGCCTACCGCTCTGCTATCCGTCTCCGACAAAACCGGCCTCATCGATTTCGCAAAGGGATTGCAGAAGCTGGGATGGAAACTTCTTTCCACCGGCGGAACCGCTAAAGCTCTACGCGCAGCAAGCCTCGAAGTTCGCGACGTGAGCGAGATGACAAATTTTCCGGAGATGCTCGACGGCCGCGTGAAGACACTTCACCCGGCGGTGCATGGCGGCCTCCTCGCGCGGCGTGACATTCCCGATCACATGTCGGCAATATCGGAGCAAGGCATCGAGCCGATCGACCTCGTCGCGGTGAACCTCTACCCGTTCGAGTCCACCGCCGCGCGAAAGGGCGTCACTGCCGCGGAGATCATCGAGCAGATAGACATCGGCGGTCCCTCGATGCTCCGCTCAGCCGCGAAGAACTTTGCCGCTGTTACCGTGATCGTGGATCCTGCCGATTACGCACGCGTGCTCGCGTCCTTCGAGGCGGGAGACGACGATCTCGACCTGCGCCAGCTGCTCGCCGAGAAAGTCTTCGCGCGGACGGCCGCCTATGACGCGGCGATTGCGCAGTGGTTCGGCTGCGAGCGGTCGGAAACCTTTCCGGACAACATCGGGATTTCCCTCGAGCGGCTCGCCACACTTCGTTACGGAGAAAACCCCGGCCAGCGCGCCGCGTTTTACATCGAGCGAAAGCACGATGGCATTGCTGCTCTCGAGAAGAAAGGCGGTAAGGAGCTTTCGTTTAACAATCTTCTCGACCTGGAGGGCGCGCTACTCGCCACCGACCCGTTCACCGACGGCATCTGCTGCGCGATCGTAAAGCACACCACACCGTGCGGACTCGCGATTGGCGAGAGCTCACTCGACGCTTACAGGAAGGCCCTCGCGTGCGATCCCGTCTCCGCCTTCGGCTCGGTAATCTCATTTACCCACGAGGTGGATGACGCGACGGCCGAAGCTGTCTCGAGTCTCTTCGTCGAGTGCGTCGTCAGTCCCAGGTTCACCCAGGGCGCGCTCGAAATACTCGGCCGTAAGAAAAACCTTCGTGTCCTCGAGGGTCGTGCAGAGTGGCGTGAGCATGCACTGGATTACAAGAGAGTGCGCGGCGGACTTCTCGCGCAGGAGCGGGCGGCCGAAGACGAGAAGCAGGACGAATGGAAAGTGGTGACGAAACGGTTCCCGACGGACGCGGAGACGCGCGATCTTCAGTTCGCGTGGCGCGCGGTAGGGAGCGTGAAATCGAACGCGATCGTGCTCGCACGCGGCGGCGCGACCATCGGCATCGGTGCAGGACAAATGTCACGCGTCGACGCAGCGTTTCTCGCGGTGCACAAGGCGCAGCAGGCCGACAATGAGACGCAGGGCTCGGTGATGGGCTCCGATGCGTTCTTCCCCTTCCGCGACGGAATCGAACAAGCGGCAGAGGCCGGGGTAACGGCCATCGTTCAGCCGGGCGGATCGGTGCGCGACGAGGAAGTCATCGCTGCCGCGGACGAGTACGGCATTGCCATGGTATTCACCGGCCGCCGCCAATTCCGCCATTAAAAGCGTAGCGTCACTCCCGTGGCTCGGCGCATCTTAATCCCGTGATGAAAACTTCAAGCGCGTCCGGGCTCGACTATCGGCCTTCATACCTCGCCGCCGCGATTACGGCGGCGGCGGTCCTTCTCCTATATGTCATCACGCTGTCTCCCAGCACGGCGATGTGGGACACGAGCGAATACATGGCGGCCGCGTTCACGCTGGGGCTGCCGCATCCGCCGGGGAATCCGTTTTTCATTCTTATCGCGCGAGTCTTTGCGATTTTGCCGATCGCGCCGAACGTCGCGATGCGGATCAATCTCCTCGCCGCAATCTCGAGCGCGGTATCGGCCGGGATGTGGTTTCTCATCACCGAGCGCGTGCTTGTTTCCTGGCTGCCCGAGCGGTGGCAAAGAATTACCGGCGGTGCGATCGCCGCGCTCATCGGCTCGACCGCTTTCACCGTTTGGTCGCAATCTGTAGTCAACGAGAAAGTCTATACCGTCTCGCTCGTCGGCCTCGCCCTCGTTTCGTGGCTGACGGTGCGCTGGTGCGACGCCCCCGACGGACGAAAGGCGGACCGCACCCTCGTTCTCATCGCATTCATCAGCGGGCTCGGCTACGCGAATCACATGGCGGGGTTCCTCGCGCTTCCTGCCGTCGCGGTCGCAGTGATGATTCGCCGGCCCGGCACGCTCATTCGCTGGCGTTTGCTTCTTGGAATCGCGGGCGCGCTACTGCTCGGAATGACCCCGTTTCTTACGCAACCGATTCGCTCCGCGTATTTCCCGCCCATCAACGAGGGCGAGACAACTGGATGCGCGACGAAGCTCGCGCTCGACTGCACGCTCAGTAAAACGACGTACGACCGCTTCATGTACAACTTCAACCGCAAGCAGTTCGACAAGCCCGCGCTCACGAGCCGGCAGGTTCCTTTCGTTGCGCAAGTCGGAATGTGGTGGATGTACTTCAAGTGGCAGTGGCTGCGCGATCCCGGCGAATCGCACGCCGGATGGCAGAATGCCTTCGCGGTCTTCTTCCTCTTACTCGGCGGCCTGGGCGGGTACGTCCACTGGAAGCGCGACCGGCTTTCGTTCACGTACTTCGGTCCGCTCATGCTGATGGTGACGCTCGTCCTCATCTATTACATGAATTTCAAGTATGGATGGTCACAGTCACAGGAGCTTGGCGACTCCGTGCCGAGGGAAGTGCGTGACCGCGACTACTTCTATTTGTGGAGCTTCAGCGCGTGGAGCGTTTGGGCCGCGCTCGGCTTCATCTTCATTTGGGAAAGCATTGCCGCGGTCGTGGGCTCGGAGCAGACGCGCGTGGGCGGTCAAACGATCGACCTACCGAAGAAGCAAAGCTGGTTGATCGCGGCGCCGGTGCTGGCGCTCGCGATGATTCCGCTATTCGCAAACTGGAAGGCATCGACACGAGCCGGTCAAACCGATACGCGAGATTTTGCGCACGACGTTCTGGACTCCGTCGAGCCGTACGGAATCATCGTTACCGGCGGCGACAACGATACGTTTCCGTTGTGGTATGCGCAGGAAGTCGAGGGGATCCGCCGGGACGTTTTCGTCGCGTGCCTCTCGCTGCTGAATACCGATTGGTACCCGCGACAGATGATCCGCCGCCCAATCGCCGATTACGACGAAGCGAAAGGTCCGGCGATCTATCGCGGCAAAGTCTGGAAGAAGCCGATTGCCCCGCCGGTGCATTTTTCTTTTGCGGAATCAGATGCGGTGCCGAACGTCGTCCCGCTGCCCGGCCCGATGACCTTTGCGAAGCCGGGCACTGCGCTGACTCTTAAGGTGATTGGAAAACCTTACGGCGATCAGCACATTCTCGAGCGCGCAGACCTTTTCGTGCTGTACATGATTCGCGATGCGTTTCCAGAGAGGCCCATCTACATCAGCCGGACGACGGGCGGCTATGCCAATGAGCTCGGACTGACGCCGTATCTCGTGACCACGGGACTCGCGAGAAAGCTGTTCGTGACGCGACCGGACTCAACCAGCGGATTCATCTCGGTTCCGGGTGAGGGATGGTTCGATCTCCCGCGATCAGTCACGATGTGGAACGCCGATTTCCTCGCGCCGACGAGCCTCGTAAAACATGATCCGTGGGTGGACCGCGCGTCGGTCGGTATTCCGTACCTCTACGTTAGGACGGGCGCGGTGCTCAGCGCGGTGCTCGCGTCCCAGGGTCAGGCTGCGGAAGCCACCAGGATTATGAATCAGACCAAGGCTGTGGCGAAGGCGTCCGCGCTCGAGGACGTGCTTCAGGGGCGATAGCGCGTTGCTCCGGAAAAAACCCTCCGCTAGCTTTCGAGGGTTGGAGGGATAGTCCTAATTGGTAAGGCAGCGGTCTTGAAAACCGCCGCGGGCAACCGCATGGGGGTTCGAGTCCCTCTCCCTCCGCTAGTTTCTCCACGGTTGCAACCCCGCCCTTCGTACAGCTGCTCCTGCTCGAGCCCCGGCAGTGGGGACCCGGAACGGTTGATGCGTTAGTGAGTCACGAGGAACTCGCGCAGCTCGTCGAGATCGTTCGGCGGATTTGGGTTGCCCAGGCGCAAGGTCTGTTTTTCGGTCGGTTCGACGTCACCGAGGATCGATGAGCACAGCAACTTTTTATCGGCGTTGGGCGGTAACGGGGCTGTTTTTCGCGCCACTTATGCACCCACTCCTGATACCAATTGTGGGGGTTCCGTCACACCTACTCTGGTTCGTGCACGTCCTGCCAGTCGCGTGGTGGACGTATCATCGCGGCCGCACCGCCGGCGCGCTCGCGATCGCCGCGAGTTTGCTCATGGTGCTCGCTGGCGAGCGCACGTTCGGCGCCGGATACTTTGTAGCGGCCGACTGGCGGACGGCGGTCGCCCTCGCCGTGGCGCTTGCCTTCACCTGTTCGCTGGTGGCGGGATTCGCGCTCTATGCGCGTAAGGCTTATGCGCTGCAGCAACAGCTCTGGCAGTCGCAAAAGCTGGAAACCTTGGGACTGTTCGCCGCGAGCGTGGCTCACGACTTCAATAATGTGCTCACTGGGATCTTGATCTCGAGCGAGATGGCCCTCGAGGAGTTGCCCAGCGGACACACCGTCCGCGAGCACGTGCAGGAAGTGAAGCACGCGACTGACCGCGCCGCGCAACTAACCAAACGACTACTGGCTTTTGCCCGGCTAGACATCGTTGAGCAGCCGGGTCCGGTGAGCGTCAATGCCGTCGTTCAGGGGTTGGAAGTCATGCTGCAGCGAATCGTCAGCAGGAATGTGGATCTCCTCGTACGCCTTGGGGAGACGGGTATCATCTCTTACTATCCTGGTCACGTTGAACAGATCCTGACCAATCTCGTCGTGAATGCCAGCGACGCGATGCCCGATGGCGGCACCATTACCATCGAAACCGGGACCGTCTCGCGGGAGAGCGTTTCCCCGCCAAAGGGGATCGGGTCGGCGCGCTTCTACGCGATGGTTTCCGTATCGGATACCGGAGTGGGCATCGACAGCACGACGCTCAGTCGTATCTTCGACCCCCTGTTTACCACGAAGGCGCCCGGGAAGGGGACGGGCTTAGGACTGTCAACGGTTAAGAGTCTGGCGGACGAATGTGGAGGATTTGTCACGGTCACGAGCACGCCGCACCGCGGCAGCGTGTTTCGAGTGTTCTTGCCCGTCGCGGCTGACATGGATCATCCCTACCCGCAGCATAAAGATCTCGACTAGACGATCCCCAAAAAGTCCTTCTTCGCCGCGGCGAAGCCCGGAAAGATCGTGTCGAGCTTCGACGCGCCCAGATGATCCGACGCGACCTCGCCGAACACGGATCTGAAATCTGTCGTCAGTGCCAGGTCGCGCCCCTCCTAACGTCCGGCTCGGCCGCTCGGCCCGCAGGCCTCGCGCAACCGGCGAGTGAGAGTACAAAAAAATAGAGAAAGCGTCTCATTTTACTCAGGTCCCCTCGGACGCAACACATGGCCTGACCGCGACCGCGTTGACATGTGCAACCACGCGAACTGCGGGGATGGAATCGGCGCATCCGCGCGACGCCGGTAGTTGGGTAAATCTGTGGGTAAGTTTTAGTGCAAAGCTATGCAACAAGATGCAAAGCTTTCCGCGAAGATGGCGCGACGATCAGCGCTTTTTACGCAGGATTCCCACGGAATGCAACGTTTTGCAACAGTAAGGCACCGAACTTGAAAACCGCCGCGGGCAACCGCTTGGGGGTTCGAGTCCCTCTCCCTCCGCTTCGTCACCTCAGCGAGGCTTTGGAGCCTGGAGCGCCGGCACCTCGATACGCTGGAGCGCATTCCCATTCGGCGCGCCGATCACGATCGCGCTTTTCTCACCATCGCCGAATCCGAGGTTGAACACCGAAAACCCCGCCGGTCTTGCGAGTGTCTTCGCCGGGCCTCCTCCCCTCGCACGCAGGTCCACACGGTTGCCCCCGTCCGCCATGATGTCCTGCCAACCGACCAGCGTCTGTTGGCCATCGGATGACCAGCGCAGGCCGAACTCGTACACACTGCGCGGCGCCTTTGCCACGCGAAGCGGCTTTCCATCCGGTGACAGAATATCCATCGTGCAGTAGCCATGATCGCACTGCATCACGGCCAGCTCCCTCCCGTCCTTCGACCATTCGGGGCTGAGACTCGTGGGTGGCGCTACGCGCTTGGGCGCACCGCCGACTGTGGAAATCACCATCACCTCCGGCCCACTACCTGCGCCGCCCGCCGTAGCAAACACGATCCGTTTTCCATCAGGATGCCAACGGAAACGGCCGATGTTACCAACGCGGGTGAGCCGCACGGGCGTACCGCCGGCGGCCGGAACGGTCCACAGGTCGCTGCTTCCCGATTCACGGTCCGACGCGAACGCGATGGTCTTCCCGTCGGGCGACCATTGCGCGCTGAATTCGTTGCTTGGCCACTTCGTGAGCTGCACGGCCGGCCCACTGTCCACCGGCGCAATCCAGAGGTCCAGGTTCCCGCTCCGGAACGACGAGAATGCGAGATGTTTTCCATCGGGTGACCAGGCCGTCTCTCCGTCATACCCCGGAGCGCCGCTGACCAAATGGGACGCCCCTCCGCTCGTCTTCACGACCCAGATGTCCTCATCACCATTCTTCGTCCCCGAGTACGCCACCAGAGATCGGTCTGGAGATACCTCACCCGACTGCACGGACCAGTTGCCGGACGTGAGCGCGATGGGTCGTCCGCCGTCGAGGGGCAGCGCATACAGTTGGTTCAATCCGAGCCCGACGGTCGCGTACAAGCCTTTTCCATCCGCTGACCACTTGAAATCGCCCTCCGACACGACGTCGTCCGTCAGGCGCTGCACGTCGCTCTCGTCGTTCGTCATCACCCAGATGTCGGGCTGGCCCCCACGCGTAGAGAGGAATGCGACACGCGATCCATCCGGCGACCACCGGGGCGAATTATCCTCGGCAATGTCCTTCGTAAGCTGCCGCTTCTCGCCGGTGGCGATCTCAAGGCGCCAAATGTCGCCCGTACCGGTGCGCGCCGAGCGATAAAGAAGCGACTTGCCGTCAGGTGAAAACGCGTAGTACCCGATGAACTCGAAGCCTTCCGTTGTTAGCTGGCGTGTCGTCTTTTTCTCGCGGTCCCATACCCAGATAGTGAACTTGCCGCCGTTGGCCATGGTGTAAGCGACTGATTTTCCGTCGGGCGACGGGTAGCCGTTCGCGCTGCCGTCGACGTTCACTTCCTTCGAGCTGGTCCCGTCGGCAAGACGATAGACCCACGTCTCCTGCCCCTTCGTGGTGGTGCGCGTGAAGAGCACCCCGCTGCCGTCCGGGAGCCACGCGTTGGCACCCTCGGCCGCCGATGTTGCCGCCACCGGGCGCTCCGGACCACTGTCGCTGGGGACGATCACGACGTCGCCTTGGCCGCCGGCATCGCGATTGAACATGACCCACTTGCCATCAGGCGACCAAAAAGGCGCCGTATCCCAAACGCCGAAGCTGACCCGTTTCGCGTTGCTGCCGTCCGCATTCGCAACGAAGATGGCCGCCTTCCCTTCGACAAGCTTCGAAAACGCGAGCCGCTTGCCGTCGTTCGTGAACTGGAATCCAAATGCCCCCGGTCCCGGCAGGATGGTAGCGCGCTTCGATGGCGCAGCGCCGGAGTCAGGCGCGTCGCTGCGACAGGCGGAGAGTGCGATCATCACCAGCACGGACATCGCTCGTTTCATCATCTTGTTCCTGTAGTTGCCACGGTCGATGCCGTGCCGTTGAGGATTGGAAGCAGCTGCGCGCCGATCGTTCTCATGAGTGAGTCTTGCGCGGCCAGGACGTTCTTTACATTCACTTCAAAGCTGCCCGTCCAGTAGTGCCTCACTGAGAGTGGCTCGACGAGCTGCAGGTTGATCCGCATCACGTCGCCAGCGCGGAAAAGCGTTCCTTCCATTACCGCGTCGACATTAAATTCGCTCGCGACATCGCGGATGCGACGGCTTTGTCCCTTTTCTGCCAGCTCCGACCGTGGGACTACACCGGCGAGATTCATCGCCGCGATTTTCGTAATGAGCGCATCCTGCATGCTCTCGGCGAACGGGGCGTCGGACCCGGAGATATCGCGCAATGGCATAACGGCGACACGAGTGACCGAGCCGAGACGACCACTGCCCGCGCTCTTGCCGATCATCTTCCATGCGCCGAGCGCTCCACCAAGCAGAAGAGCCAGCAAGACACCGCCGATAAGGAGCGGCCGCGTTCTAGACTTTCCTACCGACTGCTTCGCGCCGCTCAGTGTCTTGACCGGCCGCGTATTGCTCGGCGTTATACCACCACTCGGCGTGCCGAGGGACTCGAGGATCGGGATCAGCTCTTCCGTCGTCTGGTAACGGTCGGATGGCGCCTTCTCCAGGCATCGCATCACGACTTGTTCCAGTGCAGAGGAGACGGTCGGCCGCTTTTCGGTGACAGGATCCGGCTTATCCAGAATCTGCGCCGAAAGAATCGCCTGTGAGTTCTTACCTTGAAATGGCGGACGTCCGGTGAGCATCTCGTAGGCAAGGATGCCGAGCGCATAGATGTCCGAGCGCGCGTCGACGTCGTCCGAGCCGGTCGCCTGCTCCGGTGACATGTAGACTGGAGTTCCAACCGCGACGCCGACCGTTGTAAGCGTGTCTCCGCCTGCGTCGCTCACCGCTTTGGCGATGCCGAAGTCCATCACCAGGGCGTGGCGCCCGGAGAGCATCACGTTTCCGGGTTTGATATCGCGGTGAAGAATTCCCAGCGCATGCGCGGAAGCGAGCGCATCCGCGACGTCACGTGTGATGCGGACGGCCTCGTGCACGGGGAGTGCCCCCTCGCGGTCGATTCGCTGTCGGAGCGATTCGCCGTCGATGTAGGGCATGGTGTAGTAGAGAATCCCCTCGACTTCGCCCGAGTCGAGCAGTGGCAGGATATGCGGATGCTGGAGGCGCGCCAGGATTCTGATCTCACGGGGGAAGCGATCGGGACCGAGCGCCGCAGCCAGCTCGGGGCGCAGCACCTTCACAGCCACCTTGCGACCGTGCTTCAGGTCATCAGCGAGATACACCGTGGCCATGCCACCTGCGCCGACCTCGCGCTCGACGGAGTATCTGTCCGACAGCGCGGCGCGGAGACGCTCGAGGGGGCCGGTCACTGGGCAAAGCTACGTCGCATTGCCGCGCGTGTACAGAAGATCTCACGCAGTTGAGCGATGCACTTATCGAAATCCTCGCCAGCCTTTGATTCGATCGCGACGCATTTGCGAAAAAAACTTGGGGCGATGAACGACATGCAACAGCCTGCCAAGTTTTCCGCAAAGGGCGCGACGATCAGCGCTTTTTACGCTTGGTACTAAACAGCGAGGTGGACCGCACAACCGGGAGCGAGCAATACGCCGAGTGGGGGTAAGCGCTTCGGCAGGACACCGCTTATAGTATTGGCGTGCAGAAACCCTTCGCTTCCCGGGTGCGGTCTGAACTGCTGGTGGGGCTCCTGGCCGGGACGGTTTTTCTCGGGGTGGGTGGACGGCTAGTCATGCGCGTCATCGCGCTCGCAACCGGTCGGCCTCCTGCGGCTTCGCCGTCGGGGACTCTCACGGTCTTATGGATGGGAATGGCTGCCGGAGTTGGGGGGGCGGTCATCCACCTGCTGCTCGTCAAATTCGTTCCAGATCGAGGAATGCTGCGAGAGGGGCTCTTCGGAGCGGCCCTCTGCTTTATTACGGCGCGTGGGCTGGCTGGTCAATTCTCGTTGCCGGCGATTTTGTTCTTTGTGCTCGTAGGGTTGTATGGGTTGAGTCTTGTGATCGTTTCGGAGCGGCGGTCTCGCATGAAAACGCTTGAAGGGTCGTAGTCTCGCACCTTCCCTCTCGCGAGAAACGCGCGAGCA
The DNA here is from genome assembly GCA_013816855.1 of Gemmatimonadaceae bacterium. Lineage (GTDB taxonomy): Bacteria > Gemmatimonadota > Gemmatimonadetes > Gemmatimonadales > Gemmatimonadaceae > UBA4720. The sequence continues at coordinate 7,330 of JACDDT010000031.1, read as the reverse complement.
GCGGTTCGGGGGTTCGAGTCCCTTCCCTCCGCTTGTTTTTTAAAATCGTTGCAACACGCGACGTGGTTTCAAGTTTGCGATGAGATTTTGCCGCCCTTAATTATGGCCGGAATGATCGGGCAAGAAATGTCAAACTCCAAAGTCTACGCGCTTCTCTTTCTGCGGCTCTCGTTGGGGCTCCTCATGCTGGTTTGGGGCGTCGACAAGCTTGCCAATCCCACGCACGGCCTGGCTGTCGCCGACAAATTCTACTTCGGGCTCTTCGGAGTGCGGGCACTGATGCCGGTGCTCGGCATCGTGCAGCTCCTCCTGGGACTTCTCGTGATTCTCGGGGTGGCGCGCCGTTACGTTTACGTCGCTCTTGCCGGTGTCACTTTAGTTACTCTCATTGGGGTCTGGCGATCGGTGCTCGACCCTTGGGGCTGGTATCTCGGACGTACAAACGCTCTCTTTTTTCCATCTCTTATTATTTTTGCGGGAGTGCTGGTGCTTCTCGCTTTTCGTGACGAAGACAAGCTCGTACTCGGGTGCTGGCGCCCAGATCGTCCCCAAAAGGAATGACGCCCGAGATCGACGTAGCTTCAGCTCGCGCTTTTGCTTCACGATATCCTGAACCGGGTAATCCATGCGCCAATTCGCACTGATTGCCTCATGTCTGACCGCGGGAATCCTGGCCGGATGCAACTCCGCAACTCCGCCTACCGCGCCTGACGCAACACCGGTTGCCCCTGCCGCCGGCATGACACCGCCGGCGGGGTCCGGCGTCACTGGCGGGTTTGTCGGTGCCGGAGGACACCGTGGAAGCGGCGGCGTCCGGTTCGCTGTCGCCAACGGCGTAGGCCGCCTCGACTTTGGCGATGACTTCTCAGTGCAAGGAGTGCCTGGCCCGTTTGTCTATGTCAACACCACCAACAACGCCAATACCGGGCGGCCTCTCAGGGTGGCGGCGCTCAAGTCCAATAGTGGCGCGCAGAGCTATGTGTTCGAAGTTCCGCCCGGTGTGAGCTACACCTGGATACTCGTGTGGTGTGACCCGTTCAACGTTCCGGTGGCCGAGGCATCGATTCCGGCAACGCCCTGAGCTGAACCTGCTGGCGTTGCCACTGGCTCCGATGCTGTTGCGCCTATGCTACCGGGCTAATCGCTGTCTGGTCTGTGCGTTCAAGATTGAGTCTGATGATTACCTCTGACAGCTCGCGCACCGACTCGAACGACAGGGTGGGGCTATGAGGTACGATAATCGGAAGCTCCATATCCTCCAGCTTCCGCCGCGCCGCGCGCGTGAGCAGGACAGGCTCAGATGGATCAAGGCGATTAACGGCCCAGACATCGTTGACGAGCACAGTGCGTACACGGTCCGCATGATCGCCGGTGTAAACCAGGCGGATGCGATCAGCGAAACGCGAATCCACGCATACGACAGTGAGCACCCCATCCTGAATCCGCTTGTGGATCGCACGGCCGAGATCCGGGTGCGCGCTAACCGCTACCAGCGGGGCAGGCATTCCCTCAGTAAGCTGATGGACAAACGCGGAGTGGAAGGCAGTGGTGATGACCAGATCCGCATCGATTAGTTGGTCGCGCATTCGCGCCGCTTCTACGCTTCCCTCGCGAACCCCTTCGGGGGGAATGTAGACCTCACGGCACTTCAGCCCGAGTGCCGGCTCGATCTCGGCGCAGAAAGCAACCATGTGATCCTCCGTGGACTCAACGAATGCGGCCCGAAGCGGAACGGACCCAGTAAAACGGCGGACCATTTCCGGAAGATCGGGGAGAGCGATTCGGCGTTTCCACGCTTCGGCTATTACGCTCGCCATCCAGCGTCCGGTCTCCGAGAGCACCTGCCCTTCGCCAAGCCTCTCCTGCTCGGCAACGTATACTCCGGAGCGACCGCGGATTGATACAAGACCCTCGCCTTCGAGCGCCCGATACGCATCAGCGACAAGCTTGGGGTTTGCGCCGGAATATCCGGCAACCTGCCTGAAACTTGGGAGGCGATCGCCACCGTGAAGACGCCCTCGGTGTAAACCGCTGACAATCCGGTCACGCAGATGAACAGTGATACTCGCCAGGTCCGTTATCGGTCATCCTTGTCAGGGTCTCGTCGCCGCAGTCGGTAGCGGACGACCAAGAATCGTCATTCCGGCCCGAGCGAGCAAGTCATGGCCGCGGTCCGCAGAACCTCGATCACTTAGTCAGTATAGCGTACTACTGATTTATCCGAGGGGTCACAATAACACCATCTGTATCAATTTTAGACTCAGTTGGTCTTATCTTTGCATGGGACACGGTCGGCGGCACCCGCAGTGTAGATGTTAATCATGAGGATGACCTCGCCACCAGGCCGGAGCTCGAACAGCAGCCGAACGACCAGATAATGCGCGGGGCTTCCTGCCGCTGCGCTACACAAAACTCGAGTCACATAAGGAGCATGGCGATGAAGAAAGTAGTTGCCGTAGTTGCGACGATCCTGCTTGCTGGCGCAAATAGCGCGTCGGCTCAGGACGGGATGAAAGAAGCTGACGCGTTACAGCTTTTGGCTGCACAGGAATCAGGCCGGCCCGCGTATTCGCCGGCGACCGCAGTAAAGTTCAAGGCAAGCGATAACGTGTTCGTGAAGAGTGCGCTTGAGATAAACTTCACCTATCGCGCTGCCTTCGTGACGTTGCCGCTCTTCCGCGGCCTCTCGCCGCGGAACGAGGCTGTGTATTACATCATCACCGATGCGTCTGACTTCGACGTAGCGCGCAAGATGGGAATCAACTATGCGCCCAAGATGCGGCACGCCAAGGGCGACGGCGCCCAGCGCGTCACGCTGGACGGAGGCGTGATGCGCTTTCGAGGCAATGTTGACTTTACGCCAGAGCATTTGGTCATCCCCGGCTCACCGACGGCACCTTTCCCTCCACGGGAAGCCAGGCCCGGCGCGGTTGGCGACGCGGAGTGGTCTTCCATGGCAGTGCTCCCGAGCGGAGTCGTCCTTAACGTGCAGATGGTGCACAACGCATCGGGCACGCATGATCGCACGAAGTCGATTGATCTTCAGAAACGGACGGTGACCCTCTCGCTTCTGGACGGATTCCAGGGTGGCAAGCAATACTATTACCACCTGGTCACCGACGTTTCGGAAGCGCTGCCGGCCGCGCTGGAAAACGGAGTCCACACTCCCCGCCTGGCCAAAGTACCGGAGTTCGGCAAATCCCGGCCGGCCGATGCTTCGGCGCTACTCGGATTCTCCCCCGTGGTTAACGGAATCACCGACGCGAAAACGCGGATGGACCAGGGGTTCGCGGCCTCAATTGCGAATGGAGGAATCGATCCCATCAATGTTTTCCCCCTCGCTCCCGACAACGGAAACCGCTCACAATCGAATAACTACAGCCCGCTTTGGGACGCCCATGTGAATATGTGGACGGAGGCGGCAGTGAGTGGAGGCAAGCGGCGCCGAATCACCTCGTTCGCGGACTTGGAGCGCCTGGTCAAAGCTGGATGGGTCACCAGCGCGTCAATCAATCCACCGGGACCGACGAACAGTTTTGTCGCCCAGCTGCGGCCAACTCGCGCGATCATCAACTGTCCCGTAATCGCTCAGCCGAATCTTCCGCCGCAGTAGACCCGCCTGACGCGCATCGAATAATTCACCCGTAATGCAAAAAGGGCCGCGATTATCGCGGCTCTTTTTGCTATCGGCGGCTAACCTCGGTGCCATGATCACGTAAGCGCTGGTTCCAGACGGGGCGAATTTTTTTCGCTGTTAGGAACAATGAGCTTAAACTCGGCTCGATGGCGCTGCCAACGCAGAAATATTAACCAGAGGATCGGCGCAAGGAGCGCGAGTGTCGAGAGCGCCGGAAGAGTGAGCAAATAGTTGATGTGAACGATCTGCTGGAACTGAATGAGGCTTGACTCGCTCATCGCTGATCGTGCGAACGATGGGCCAAGCCAATCGCCAAAAAGGAGACCGGCCATCAGCCCTGAGCACAACAGTGCCGCGACCCGGGTGGCAGTCAACCATTTCATTTCATGCCTCGGGCAAAGCACCGAAACATTGGCAAGTCGAAGATGTCGCTGATGCTTCCGCGAGCACCACGCCGGCAAAGGCGCGACTCATTGCCCGCGCCCGAGCAGTCGGAATATCCATGCGTTCATTCGTGCAACCTGCGCGGGAACACGACCGTGACCGGCCGTCGGAGCGATCACGGCCTCCTTCGGCGCAGTGATGAGGTTGTAAGCCGCGTACACTGACGTCGCCGGCACTACGGTGTCGTTGAACCCCCAGGAGTAAATGCCTTGCACGCGTAGAATGCGGGCGAAGTTCACCACGTCGTAATACCGAATCGTTTCCATCTTCTCTCGTTTCGCCACAACGGGAGTAGTGTCGGAAAAAAGGTGCGGCCACCCACCCGCTCTCCGTTTTAGAAATGCAAGTTGATCGATCATCGCTGGATGACTCACCGAAATCCCCTTCACCCGTGGGTCGAGCGCGCCCGCGATGATTGCAAGACCTCCGCCCTGGCTTCCCCCCTCGACGCCGTACGTTGTCCCGTCGAATTCCGGAAGCTGATAGATGAAGTCGCCGGCACGCACGACGCCGACGATCACCCGCTTGTAGTAGTACAGGTCGCGGTCCTCGAGGCCGTAGGTGTAGTAGCGCGCGAGCGCGGTCGCCCTGAGCTCATTGTAGAGCAGCGAATCGCGGTCGACGGGAATTCCGTGGATTCCGAGACGCAGATGGATGATGCCGCGCCTGGCTATCGCCGTGTCCGGGAAGTAGGGGCGAACGCCGGCACCCGGCAGCACGAGGAGGGCGGGGTGTTTGCCTGGAGCCGTTGGCACGGAGAGGATGCCGTAGAGACGACTGTTCGCCGCTTGATTCTGGAAGCTGACATGATAAACCGTCACCGTCGGCGTCGACCGCTGTGGCATCAGCGTCATCACCGGGCGAAGAGGCACGCGACGCGCCGAGTCGATGGCGGCGTGCCAGAATGCCTCGAAATCTTCGGGCATCGTGATCGAGGGCTCGATTCGCTCGGGGCTGAACCCGGCTGCCGCCGAGCCCGAGTACGACTGGCCGTTCACGACAGCGCTCGCCGTCACCCGCAGGAATCCGGGCTGGCGTAGCGTTCCCTTGACGTCGTGAGGCTGCGTTTCAGATACGAGCGTATCCACACGCATCGGGCGCATGCGTTCCGGCGCGATTTCGACCGTCACAGGAACTCCGGGCAGAGAACGCCCGTTCACTTCGAGTTGAATCCGGAAGCGCGCTGTGTCGCCGATGGTGTAAAGCCAATCCGTCCGGTCCGGTGAGACTGAAACGTTGACCGCTGCACTTTGGGCGGACAGCAGGGCCGGCCAGAAGATGGCGGCAATTAGAATGAAAAGACTTTTTCTCATATGGAACCTCCGTAGCAGCCTAACGCCCTGGTCAAGTTGCACGCACACCACCATTGCGGCTTAGCCGCATCCGGAAAGTGCTTGTCACATGCAACGTTCGTTAGGTGGCACTCGTGGCGGCCCAGCCGGCAGCGCCTTCGAGCAACTTCCTCAACGCCGTCCCATCAACATCGGTTAGCGACAGCCGGATAACGCCCAACTCTCGCTCAATGCCGCTGAGTGCCGAGGCGATACTATCGGAATTGTCTCTCGCAATCGCGGTCCAGAGCTCGGACGATCCGCCCGCGAGGCGCGTCATGTCGCGTCCGCCTTGACCGAGCGTTTCTCTCGCAATCCCCTCTCGCGCGAGCGCGAGCGCGAGCGCGCTGGACAGTAGATGCGGCATGTGGCTTGTCCACGCGACGAGCTCATCGTGCTCCGCCGCACCGATCGCCTTTGGTTTCCCACCAATCGCGGCCCAAAAGTTTTTTGCCGCCTCGAGCACGTCGGGTGGCGTTGATTTTATCGGGCAGAGGTAAACGGTTGCGCCTTCGACGAGATCCGGTCGCGACGCCGGCCAGCCCGACCGATGATCGCCGGCCATCGGATGCGCGCCCACGAATCGGTCACCGATGCCGAGTGATTCCGCCGCTGCGACGATCGTCCGCTTCGTGCTGCCGACGTCGGTGATTAATCGCGCCGACTTTGCTCTGGCTGCGACGAGGCCCAAAATCGCCGGCGCTGCGTCCACCGGAACAGCGATCACGACGGCGTCCGCTTCCTCGATGCCACTTAAATCTGGCGGCAGCGCCAATGAAAGGACTCTTTCGCCGAGCGCAGCCGCGACCGTTGACTGATCGGCATCGAAGCCCAGGACTTTCACTCCGCGCCCGGCGAGGGAGCGCGCCACGGATCCCCCGACTAGACCGACACCGATGACGGCGACGCAGTTGCCGGGACTCATCCTTTATCCGGCTGCTGTGCCCGGCGCGACATTCCGAGGATGTGCCAGAAAATTCCGCGAACCGACTCCTCATCGAGCCCTGCGTCGCGGGCGTTGGCTACCACTATGCGAATTACCTGCGCCTCGCGCTGCGGATCGAGAACGGGTAGGCCTTTCGCGTGCTTCAGCTCGCCGCTCCGTTTCGCGAGCACAAGCCGGTCGCGCAGCAGCTCGATGATTCCGCGGTCGATCGCTTCGATCGCTGAGCGACATTCGCCGAGGTCGTTTACATGCGTTATGTCCGTCATGCTTTAGCCGCTGTCGGCCGGCGCGAAGCCGCCTCGACGCTCTTCGCGCCGGGCAAAGTCCGACCGGCGGCTTCTGCAAATGGTCGCAATCGTTTCATGAGATCACCGAACTCCGTGAAAGCCAGCGACTGATCGCCGTCCGAAAGCGCGTTCTCCGGATCAGGGTGTACTTCGACGATCAAGCCATCGGCGCCGGCAGCGACTGCAGCGAATGCGAGGGGCGCGACAAGGTCCGCGGCACCGCCGGCGTGACTCGGATCGACGATGACCGGGAGATGCGTCTCACGCTTGAGCACGGGAATCGCCGCGACGTCGAGCGTGTTCCTGGTAGCGGTCTCGAAGGTGCGGATGCCACGCTCGCACAGCACCACGTTGCTGTTTCCGTTGGCCATGATGTACTCGGCCGCCATCAGCAGCTCGCTGATCGTCGCCGAGAGACCACGCTTGAGGAGGACCGGCCGCTGGATTCTTCCAAGCTCGGCAAGCAGCGCGAAGTTCTGCATGTTGCGCGCGCCCACCTGCAGCATATCCGCATGCTCCGCGACCAGCTCGACTTGGCGGGTGTCGAGTACCTCAGTAACCACCGGGAGTCCGGTCGCAGCCCTAACATCGACTAGCAACCGGAGTGCTTCGTCGCCGAGGCCCTGGAAGCTGTAAGGCGAGCTCCTCGGCTTGAACGCTCCACCGCGAAGCATGCAGGCGCCTG
>JACDDT010000030.1:2531-26116 GCA_013816855.1 Gemmatimonadaceae bacterium | reverse complement strand
TCACGTCAGTGAGTCCGTAATGATCTTCGTCGAGAACGTTCGCCGCGTGTGAAAGATCGAGCTGGTCGTCCGATCTGTTGTTCCACGGCAGCTCGGCGATCCACTCGAGATACGTGCGAATCACCTGTGCTTCCATCGACTCCCGGCCGGCGCGCTCCAGTCGGCCGAGCTCTCGCTCGACTTCCGCGCGCGCTTCCTTTGGCAACGTAAGCTTGCTCAGCTTGTCACGCAGCTCGACGATCTCCTTCGAGGCATCGTCGTCACCAAGCTCTTTCTGAATCGCCTTCATCTGCTCGCGCAGGTACATCTCGCGCTGGCGCTCTCCGAGCTCTTCCTGCACCTGCGACTTGATGTCTTCCTGCGCTTCGAGAAGACCGACCTGTCGCTGCACGTGCACGAGCACTTTGCGCAGCCGCTCCTCGACGCTCAGCGTCTCAAGAAGGCCTTGCTTCTCGGGAACGGGCAGATCGATGTACCCTGCAACGAGGTCTGCGAATTTTCCAGGCTCGGTGACTGAGTCGAGTACCTGGTGCACAACCTCTTCCGGGAGGCCCCTCCGCTCGCCGAGCTCCGCCGCGCGCTCGCGCGTTTCCTTTTGCAGCGCGGTGAAGGCCGGATCCGTATCACTGACAGGAACCATCTCTTCCGCGGGCATGATGACAGCACTGAGGTACCCGTCGGACGTCGAGTACTGCAAAGCCGTTGCGCGCTGCTCACCCTGGAGGAGAAGCTGAACTCCGCCGAGCCCGCGCTGGATCTGACCGATGCGCGCGATGACACCCATCGAGTAAAGGATGTCCGGCGTCGGCTCTTCGCTGTTGTCGCGCTGTGCGACGGCGAAGACGAGCCGCTCGCCTTTGACGGCGGCCTCGATCGCGCGAAGCGTGGAAGGCCGTCCTGCCGCAATCGGCTGGGTGAGGCCCGGGAATATGACGGTTCCTCTCAGAGGAAGAACCGGGAGTGTTTGGCGCTGTGCCATTGATAGTTTTACCGGAGACTCGCTAGAGATTTGCTACTATTGGAAGCGCACCGAATACTGCATCTTTCGCTCTCGTGGATTTACGCCAGCTAGGCATGAAGTGCAACTCGAACTCTGCTGAAACGTCGCGGAGCCATGCCAATAAGACCTGAGGACGAGCTCGGTACACATGTCGCTAACTCCCTCTCTGCAAACTATGAGCTAGAGAGTGAGATAGGCCGTGGTGGCATGGGCATCGTGTATTCCGCCCGCGACAAACGGTTGAAGCGGCATGTGGCGATCAAAGTTCTGCCGCCGGAGCTGGCGTTTCGCGCGGACATCAAGTCGCGCTTTCTGCGCGAGGCCGAGACGGCGGCGCAGCTGAATTACCCGAACATCGTTCCCATCTATACGGTAGAGGAGAAGGACAACATCGTCTTCTTCGTGATGGCGCTCATCACCGGCGAGAACCTGGGGACGCATCTCGCGCATACCGGAGCGATGCCGCCCGTGGATGTTCGGAGAATTCTCCGCGAAGTGGCTGAAGCGCTCGCGTTCGCACACCACCGCAACGTCATCCATCGCGACATCAAGCCAGACAACATTCTGCTCGACGCCGAGAGCGGGCGGGCGATGGTGACGGACTTTGGTATCGCGCGCGCGCTGACCGATAGCGGAGACTCGCGGCTCACCGCGACCGGCATGGCGATCGGAACTCCTGCGTTCATGTCGCCGGAGCAGTCCGCCGGCGACCGCGCCGTCGATGGCCGAAGCGATCTCTACTCCTTGGGCGTCGTCGGCTATCAGATGCTCTGCGGACAACTGCCATTCGTCGCGTCGAACACGCCGTCGATGCTGGTGAAGCATCTCTCGGAGCAGCCGATTCCCGTCAACGAACGTTGGCCCGATCTTCCTGCGGATCTGTGCCGGGCAGTGATGATTTGTCTGGAGAAGGACCCGGACAACCGGTTTCCCAATGCCGCTGCGCTCGCAACCGCGCTCAACACCGGCGAGATGCCCGCGCTTTCGACGCAGCCAACGTCCGCTCGCGGAATGGTGAACCCTCCACCGTTCCGATCGATGCTTCCCGCAGCGCCTCACATGCCGACGAATCTCGCCACCAGCCCGCATCTCGGATCGGCGGCTGGAACGGCGGGGTCGGCATTCAGTCCGACACAGGAAGAGGTCAGCAAATGGAACGCGCCATCGGTGGTGAAGTTTCGCCGCTCGCTCGCGCCGTTCCTCGCAGTCAATGCCATCATCGTCCCGATGTCCATCTTCACGTCGCACGATTTCTTCTTCGTCACGATTTTCTGGGGAATCGGACTCGCAGTGAGATATTCGAAGCTCTGGTCTGCCGGGTACGACTGGCGCGATGTGTTCCGCCAGCCGCGAGATCGGCTTTTCTTCGACGTCGCCGCGGAGACGATCGACGATGCGCGCGCGCTCTTCGATGAGAAGAAGCGCGACGAGGTAAGAGCGCGTGCCCGTGCGCGCGGGAATCTTTTACGCCAGCCGCGTGGTCAGCTTCAGGTTGGTGTGCCCATGCCCTCAATGGGCACCTTCGGCAGGGGACGTCGCGGGCGCACGGCGGAAACGCGACCCGTCGCTATGCCGCAGGAGCTTTTCGAGAACGGCCCGTACGCTTCGACCATCCGCGAAGCACAGGCGGATCACGCGGAGATACATCGCCAGCTGCTCGCACTTACGCCGGACGAGCGCGAACAGATGCCCGATGTCGCACCGTCTGCCGACGCCGTTCTTACCAAGATGCAGCGCGTTGCTTCAGCACTCAGCGACGTATCGCGCGCCGCGGGAAGAGAGACGCCGGAACAAGTGGAATCGGAGATCGAGAAGCTCGAGGCAGCGGCGAACCCGCTCGAAACCCGCGCCAGCGAAGAGCGTGTTCGGCGGCTGGCGTACCTGCGCCGTCAGCGTAGGGCGCTCGCGGAGTTCGCAAAGAAGCGCGAAGAAGCCAGTGAGAAAATCGAGCACTGCAGGCAGCTCCTCAAAAGCATGCGCCTCGAGCTCCTTCGCTATCGCTCCGGCGGACTCGGCGCGCAGCCCACCGGCGTCACGATGGTGACGCAGCAGGCACAGGGCGTCGTGCGCGAAATGGGCTATCTCTCCGACGCCGCAGCAGAGCTGAACGCACTCTAGCCGGCTTTCGCCGGCCACAATGAAAACCTTTTGCGTTGTTCCGCTCGCTCTTTTCGCCGCGGGCGCGGCATGTGGAAACTCCGATGCCGAGACCCGCGTTGCGGCGAATTCGCACCTGGCTGCACCCGCGCCGGATTCGGTGCGCACTGTCGTAGCGCCTGCCGTACCACACGTTGCCCGTCCCGACACGCTTCGCGGTCTTTACGTAAACCGCTGGGCGGCGCTTGGCCGGAAGATGCAGCAGCTCATCGACGTCGCGAAGCGGACGGAAATCAATGCGCTGGTAATAGACGTCAAGGACGACCGCGGTTTCGTTCTCTATCGATCGTCGGTTCCGCTCGCGCGCGCCATTGGGGCCGACACGAATCACACCATGTCCGCCACGCGGATGCGGGCGCTCCTCGACACTCTCTATGCGAACAATATTTATCCGATAGCCCGAATCGTCGTTGCCAAGGATCCGCTGCTCGCGCAGGCGAAGATCGATTGGGCGATCAAAAAGAAAAGCGATCTATCTCCGTGGCTCGACAAGGATGGAAACCCCTGGCTGGATCCTCATCACACGGAAGTTTGGAAGTACGCCGCCGATCTCGCACGCGAAGCGTATGCTTTGGGGTTTAGCGAAGTTCAATTCGATTATGTCCGGTTCCCCGACGAGAAGAGACTGATTCGCGAGACGACGTATCCGCTCGCGAAGGGCAGACCTCGCGCACAGCTCATTAGGGAGCAGCTCGGTTTTCTGCGATCGACACTTAAGCCCGCTGGCGTACCTGTGACGGCGGATGTATTCGGCCTGACCGGCAGCGACACCACCGACATGGGCATCGGACAAAAATGGGAGATGTTCGTCGATCAGATGGATGTCGTGCTGCCGATGGTGTATCCGTCCCACTTTGCGAAAGGCTCGTACAAGATCGCGAATCCGAATGCGCATCCGTATGAGACTCTCGATCGCGCATTTAAAGACATGATCCGCCGAAGCGCCGCTGTCGCGGGAGCCGCGCGCGTGGTTCCGTGGTATCAGGATTTCACACTAGGTGCGCCGCACTATCACGCGGAGCAGGTTCGAGCGCAGATGAAGGCTGGTTACGACAACGGGTTCCAGAGCTGGATACTCTGGAACCCGCGAAGTGTCTACACGCTTGAGGCGTTGAAGCCCGAAAAAAACTAGACCGCGTTAATTGCCCGGAGGCGGCTGACGCTTCATCCGCTCGCGAGCTTCGACCACGTTCTTGTCGAGAATCTGCTGCTGCTCAGCGGTCAGAACCGCGCGGATATCGATGGTCTGCGCATCCGTGATTCCCTGAAGCCTTGCTCTCGTCGCGCTGTCGGGCGGCATGCCGGTGGTGCGCAGTGCGGTCATGATCTCCATGCGCTGCGGCGCGTACTTCTCGCGAATCGCCTTCACCTGCGCCTGTTGCACGTCTGTGAGCGTGATTCCCTCGAGAAGGTTCGCTCCCATTCCAGCGCGACGTCCACCCGGCGGCGTGCTGTCAGGACGCTGCGCGCTCGCGATCGATGCCGATGCGGCGCAAAGTGCGATTGCCATCATGGCAATGCGTGCGATTCTCATCACTTCTCTCCGTTTGTAGTAGGTCTCGGGACTTTCATACGCCCGAATGTTATACGCCAAAGAGCCTAAAAGGTTGTTTAAATCGCACTCTAAGCGGAAAATTTCTTTCGAATACGTAACCTTTTTCGTGCCAATAGGTTACAGCGTCTACTAGCGCGGGGGCCAAAACGGGATAATCTTTTCGCCCAGATAGCCCGCCAGTTGTTCCTCAGACCGGCCGCGGGAGCGTTAACTCATTAGAAGAGCGCCAATTTGACCCTCCCCACTCCGATTCCAGAAGTCGCCGAGCCCGAAGCCGAAGAAGTTGATTCGGTGACATTCCCGCTTGGATTCATCGCCGAAAACGCTTCTCCTGCAATCGTTTACCGGGCGTTCTGTGAAGTAGCGCCCGATTCTCGCGGCTCGGAAGACCTTTCAAGCCTTCCGTACGCTCAGCAGTCAGCGATTCGTCTCGCCGTTTCGCAGCAGCGTGACGGAACTTGGAATGGCGCGATGCTGACCATGCCTTCGAAGAGTAGCGGGGACTTCGCGGGCGTCGGAACCATTCAAGCTGTTCGCAGACTCATCGAATACGGGTGGAATGCCGAGGCACCGCAGCTTCTTCTCGCGCGGCGACTCCTTTTTCGCCTCCTCGCGGAAGACAACGATCCAGCGTTCCTCTACGAGCTGGGACAAAAGACACGCGATGACGACATGGTCCGGAGAAATCGCTCGCTTCTCCGCGAAGCGGCGGCGGCGACGCTTGCCCAGCTCGGCTATGAAAATGATCCGCGGCTGAGAGGGGCGGCCAGGCGCGTCACGGAGCGCATCAGTGCTTTCCTCGAGTCTCCGCTTGGCGAAAAGCCGTGGATCCGTGTCGGAAATACGCATGTGCTTTCGCCCGACGCGGCGCCGCCCTCGTTGTACACGCTCACGATGCTGGCGCACATGCCGATCTTCAGGCACGAGCACCACACCGCGGTCGAGCGAATCTTCGAGCACATGAAGCAGGGCCTGCCGCGGCAGGATCCCATTCAGGTTTTCGGAAAGAAGTTCGTTCCGCAGCCGCAGCTCGTACTTGGCGACATGCTTCCGCACCGGAACGCGGTGGAAGCCGACGTACCGTTCGCGCTCCTGTGGCTCGAGACGATGGCGCGCCTCGGATTCCTCAAGCGTCACGAAGGCTGGATGAAAATGTACGAGCGCTTCGTGGATGATCGCGGGCGCGACGGCGTGTGGCATCCGCACAAGGGCGCCGGCGTCCCACACACCGCGAGTCCGTGGGCGTGGCCGACATTTCCACTCGAAGATGGCGTAAATCCGGCTGCGAAATACGCCGACATCACCTTCCGCATCGGCCTCATCGGTAAGCTGCTCGGCAAGGATATCGAGCTGATCTAACCGATGGCGTTTCCCGCTCGTCGAGGCCGACTTCCGCCCGGCGAGATGTTTCCTGCGAAGGAGGCCGGCTACCGCGTTTCGTTCGTGCGGCTCGCATCCGGACTGCGCATCCGTGTCGTCGAGCGGGGAAATGCGGACGGATTGCCGGTGCTGATGCTTCCCGGCTGGGGATCGACCGTATACATCTGGCGGAGAATTTTTCCGGGGGTCGCCGACAGTGGCTTTCGTGCGATTGCCGTCGATCTCAAGGGCTCCGGTCTCTCCGACAAACCGCTAGGAGAGCAAGAGTACACGAGCGAAGCGCTGATGTCTCATCTGGGCGAGATCATCGACGCGCTGGAATTGAAGCGTCCTGTAATCGTCGGCCATTCGCAGGCGGCGTCGGTCGCGTATCGGTTTGCGAAGAAATATCCGTCGCGCGTTCGCGGTCTCGTTTTGGTCTCGCCCGTGGGTCACGCTGGAGTGAAGCTTTTGTGGCTGTACAAGCTGCTCACTCCGAAGTTTTTGCGCGGTGTGCTGCCGGCCCTTTGCACCCGCACCGCTATTCGCATCACCCTTCACCGGGTGTATGGAAATCTCGGCCACTTCACGCAGAGGGACGTTCGCGAGTTCTATTCGCCGTGCCAGTTTCCAGAGTTCGCGATCGCGCAGCGTGATTCGCTTCACGCTTTCGACTGGAATGAGCCGGTAACTGGACTCTTGATGTTGCCCGCACTCGCCCTGCACGGCACTAATGATCATCTCGTCCGCGGCGACACGATGGCCGATTACAAGCGAGCCATCCCCGGCATCGAGGTGGTGGAGATTGCAGGCGCCGGCCACATCGTACCGGAAGAAGCCGACGAGCAGGTTAACGTCGCTCTCGCCGCGTTCCTGCGGAGAATAAGGGACGGCTAGTTATATTACGGTACGAATGAGTACGATGAAAGCTGAAGCGGAAGTGTCGTTCGATCAGTTCGAGCTCGCCCCGCAGGTGTTGCAAGCCGTGCACGATGCCGGCTACACCCACCCGACGCCGATCCAGGCTGAAGCGATCCCCCTCGCGCTCGAGGGACGGGATCTCATTGCGCTCGCGCAAACCGGCACGGGAAAGACGGCCGGATTCACTCTGCCCATTGTGCACCGCCTGATCAGCGAGCCGCTCACCGACGCTGAGGGCACCGCGGTGCGCAAGGTCCGCGCGCTCATACTCGTCCCGACCCGTGAGCTTGCGGCTCAAGTCGAGGAGAGCTTTCGGAAATACGGCAAACACAGCGATCTGCGCGTCGTTCCGATTTACGGGGGCGTCTCGATGGACGCCCAGCTCAAAGCCCTGAAGGCAGGTGTCGATGTCGTCGTCGCAACTCCCGGAAGGCTCATCGATCATATGGAGCGCGAGACGGTGTCGTTCTCCGATCTCGAAGTGCTCGTTCTCGATGAAGCCGACCGCATGCTCGACATGGGTTTCGCCCCGCAGCTGAATCGAATCGTTCGCGAAGTCCCGCCGTATCGCCAAACGCTGCTCTTCAGCGCCACGATGCCGCCGGAAGTGGAAGCGCTCGCGCGAAAATATTTGCGTAAGCCGGTTGTCGTGCAGATCGGGAGACGCTCGGAGACGGCGAGCAGTGTCACTCACGCCGTGTATCCGGTTGCTCACTCGAAGAAGACCGACCTGCTCGTTGAGCTATTAAAGAACTTCGACATGGATTCAGTTCTCATCTTCACGCGGACCAAGCACGGCGCCGATCGTGTCGTCCGCCATCTCGAAGACGGTGGTGTCAAGGCGACGGCAATGCACGCGGACAAATCCCAGAGCGAGCGTACCCGCGCTCTGGAAGAATTCAAGCAAGGCAAGATTCGCGTGCTGGTCGCTACTGACATCGCACAGCGGGGACTCGACGTCACCGGTATCTCCCACGTCATCAACTACGACGTGCCGCAGCAGCCGGAGGATTACGTTCACCGCATCGGAAGAACAGGGCGTGCCGCCGCTTCCGGCGACGCGTTCACGTTCATGTCTCCCGACGAGATCTCGATGGTGCGCACGATCGAGCGGGTGATCGGGCAGCAGATCCCGCGCATCTCCGTTCCCGGCTTCGATTTCGGAACGTCGGCTCTGAGCAGCTGAGCCTAGCGGCGCACTCTTCCGAGGCGCGAAACGATGACGCTATCGAGCGACGCGTTTCGCTTCACGACAACGGTGACATTCGCGGCTCCGAAGCCGACACCGATCGGTGAATACGTGACTACGGTGCGCGTTGCCTTGAGGTCGATGCGATGGTCCTTTCCCAGATCGCGTTTCCGCAGCGTATCCTGGCCGGCGAGCACCGCTACCACGCGCCGCGAAGTGTCGATTTCCACCGATGTTTGTCCGCCCCTCGCGATCGCGAGATGTCTCGCCGAGGAGAAGATCGTCTCCACTTCAATGGCTGCTTCACGTACTTCGATCGCGTCGAGCAACCTTGAAATACCCGGCACCGCGATCGCTGTAAGCAAGCAGACGAGACAAATCGCCAGAGTCGACTCGATAATCGTAAACGCTGCCCGCATTTTCATTTCAGCACATTCGCACTGAACGAAAGCACCCCGTCATCATAACCTGCAGCGCGAATACATAAGCGCCCAGACATATTGTTCAAACAGGAGGAACGGTGAACGTCACCATCGAATACTGCCAGCTTTGAAACTACGAGCCCCGAGCCTCCAGTTTGGCGGCTGAGATCAGGAGCGAGTTTCCCGACGCAAACGTTACTCTCGTCCCGTCAAGCGGCGGACGCTTCGAGGTCGTGGCCGACGGCCGGGCTATATATGAAAAGTCGAAAACGGAACGCCACGCGCTGCCCGGCGAAATAATCCAGCTACTAACGAAGAACGCTACTTAAATGAAAATCGCATTATCGACCGGTGGCGGCGACGCACCGGGATTGAACGCAGTGATTCGCGCCGCCGTTTTGTCGGCGGTGAATCGCGGGTGGGAAGTCGTGGGAATCAAGAAGGGATACGCCGGGCTCCTCGGCGACGATGAGGTCATTCCACTCACGGCTGAGTCCGTGCGAGGGATCGCGCACCTCGGCGGCACCATTCTCCGCACGACGAACCGCGGCAATCCTTTTCACTATCCGGTCTATCTGCCTGACGGAAGCTGTGAGGAGCGCGATCGCTCTGATGAAGTGATTGCGAACGCGAAAGCGCTCGGCATCGATGCGCTCATCTCGATCGGCGGCGACGGATCGCTCGGCATCGCCCAGCGGCTCTGCGAGAAAGGAATGAAAATCGTCTGCGTTCCCAAGACGATCGATAACGACGTAAGCGGGACGGTGACCACATTCGGCTTCGATACTGCGGTAAGCACCGCCCTCGATGCCATCGACAAGCTGCACACCACCGCAGAAAGCCACGACCGCGTGATCGTGCTCGAGGTGATGGGAAGACACGCGGGGTTCATCGCACTACACAGTGGTGTCGCGGGCACTGCGGACGTGATTCTGATTCCGGAGATCCCTTACGACATCGAAAAAGTCTGCGATAAAATTCGCGCCCGCGACAAATCGGGCCGTCACTTTTCTATTGTAGTGATTGCCGAAGGTGCATTTCCAATAGGTGAGTCACCTTCCATCCACGGTGCGCACAAAGTTGGAGAAGCTGAGCGTTTAGGTCATGTCGCGGAGCGGCTCGCAGAAGCGATCGAGGGGAGAACCCGGAAGGAATGCAGATCGCTCGTGCTCGGTCATCTCCAGCGCGGTGGCCAGCCGACGAGTTACGACCGTCTGCTTGCTGTGAGATTCGGCGGCGCCGCCGTCAGAGCTATCGCCGAAAAAAAATGGGGGCATATGGCGGCCCTCCAGTCCCCGCACATCGTATTCATACCTATCAAACAGGTGCTCGGCGAAACTAAGCGCGTAGACCCGTCTCATGATCTCGTCCTGACGGCCCGCGCAACGGGGATTTCCTTTGGCGATTAGCTGTGTGATAACGCCGCCCATACGTCCCACAAAGGGGACAGTATTACCTCGGCTTTGGCTTCAGCTGTTGTCGTAACACCTGCCATGCCAACGTGTTACGTAGAATTAGCCCACTTGGCCCCCACCATGCACGTTCAACGCTCATGAATCGACTGCATAACCCCAACGTCTCCGGAGTTGTACGTGCCATTTGGCGTGCCGTGCTCGTGCTGGGCGTGTGCTCGATGCCGGCGCTCGGACAGGGACGGCCGGGACCGGTGAAGGGCAAGCTGATTCTGCCAAAGAGCAGGCTGATCGTGCCGCACGGGTTTGCTCCGCCGGCGGGAATGTGCCGGATCTGGATAGATGGAGTGCCCGCTGATCTACAGCCGGCGCCAACCGATTGTGCCACCGCCGTGAAGAATCGCCCGCTCAATGGACGAGTGATTTTCAGCGACGAGAAGGCGACGGCACCGAAGCCGTCGAAGAAAAAGTCAGAAGAAGAATCCTCACTTTAGGAGAAGACCATGTCCAAATCATTGAAGCTCGCAGCCATGCTCGTCGCGGTCACCGCGGCGTCCGCATCGGCGCAGACCACAGGCCGGAACAGTAATGGAGTGCCGCCGGGACAGCGTCCGCGGGACGGTATGTGCCGCGTTTGGGTCACCGGTGTTCCAGCAGGCCGTCAGGCTGCGGCCACCGATTGCGCAACCGCTGAAGCGCAGGCGCGCCTCACCGCGAACAGCCGCGTCATTTACGGCGGATTCCCGGGAAAGAAGGGCTCGTCTGATGACGGTCTCTACACACGCCGTCGCCAGCTTGCCGATGGATCGTGGGTGATCGACCGCTATCGCCGCGATGCGAACGGAAACATCACCGTCGTTTCCACGCGGGCGGTAGGCAGCCGCGACATGGACAAGAAGCACCGCAAGCACAAGGCGAAGGAATGGAAGAAGGAAAAGGGCGACGACAACGAGATGAACGATGATCGCAAAGTCGCGCACGAGCAGTTGAAGGATCATCAGAAGATGGAGAAGGAGCAGTTTAAGGAGCAGTACGGCGGCAAGGGAAAGGGAAAGAACAAGTAGCTCCTCTTCTCGAAAGCGAAACAGCCCCGGCCGCGAAAGCGTCCGGGGTTGTTTCACATCAGGTGCGATCTGTGCACCTTTCGAACACATGGCAAGACAGGTAACAGACAGGTATCTACCACCCGATCACGAGGCATTTCTAGCCGCCGAGCCACCCACAGGGCGCATCCTTGTCATCGCCCCGACTCGCGCCGCGTGTGAGACGATCGAGCTCGCGCTCGGCCTCCATCTCGACACCGTCCTCGAAAAACAGCACGGAGATCACGTCCGCGCTCTCGCCGGGGGCGGAAAGGGTTTTGGAATCGTCGCTGGCACCGGAACCGGAAAGACACTGGCGATTCGTCCGATCGCGGAGCGTATCCTACACACCGACACGCTCAAGGTCGGAGTCGTAAATCGGGAGCGGGAGGCAACGCCCGAGACCCCGACCTGGAACGTGATCGTCGTCACCACCGGTATCGCGCGCCGCTGGTTCCAGGACGGCGACATTGTGCCGGGTGATACGCTGGTCGTTGACGAGATTCACCAGACATCTGCCGAGCTCGAGCTGTGTCTCGCACTCGGCAAGCGTGTCGGTTGCCGTTTCATCTGGCTATCCGCGACAGTGGATCCTTCGTTCTACGCGAGATATCTCAACGCGGCGGAAGTTCTCCAGACTTCCGCGTTCGATCCTGCGAAGGCGGCTGAAGTCGTAGTGGTGCGAAAGGACCCGCTGTCATTCCTCGACGATAAGTTTCTTCAGCAGGTGACGAAGCAGCGGCGAGGCGTTGGAATGTTCCTCCCAACGCGCGCAGGGGTCGAGCAGGCCGCGGAGCTCGTCGCGGAAAGATTCCCCCGCATAAAGAGCGCTTTTTATCACGGCGGCGAGCCTATCCGCATCATTCGTCCCTTCCTCGAGGGAGAAGCGGAGAAGCCGTACTTCCTCGCCATGACGGCCGCGGGCCAAAGCGCGCTCAATGTGCACGGACTCGACACCGTCGTCATCGACGACACGCGCTTCAGCAACATTATCGAGAAAGGAAAAAACGTTCTCACCAAGCTTCATCTCGGTGCGAATGAAATTCTCCAGATGGCTGGTCGTGTACACGGCCGGGTAGAAGGTGGCCGCGTTTTTATTCTGTCGGACCGCAACATCGACTTCGCTTCTCTGATACCTACGCCTCCGCAGTTCCAGCTGGCGGGAGATTCCGAGCGGGTGGCGTTGACCTGTGCGGATCTCGGTGTAGCTGCCGACGAGCTCGATCTCCCCGTTCCGCTCGACAAGATCTCGTATCGAAAGGCGGTCACTCTTCTCGAGCGGCGAGGGATTATCGAGAATGGCCGCCTCTCGAAGTACGGGAAAGCGGTTGAGGCGATGCCGGTCGACCGGCCGTGGGCGGAGCTTCTGGTAAATGCGGACGATGATCTCGTCCCGTACCTCGCGGTGATGAGCTCGATCGAATCTCTCCATCGAATGACGCGTGAGGACCGCGATCTATCGGGTCTCGTGGTGCCGGGCAGCGATCATCTCACCGCGTACAACTTGTACATGGAAGCGTACTCGCGATGCGGTTACATCGGTGAAGTGTATGGGCTCCCGAGACACCTCTTCGACGAGACGGTCGAGCGTTGGGCGGAACAGCGCGGTGTGCTGGTGAAGGCGATAGAAGACGCTGCCCTCGCGGCGGCGAGCATCTATCGCAGCCTCGGCATGGAGCTGCCAACGAAGATGACCCCGGCGCGCGATCACATCTACAAGAGATTCACGGAGCTGCTCGCGCAGTACATGCCGTTCGATCTCGTCATCAATGAAGAGACCGCGGATGGAACGGAAGCGCGGGTGTCGAAGACGAGTGTGTGCGGAAGCTGGGGCGCGATTGCGGGTGATCTCAGGTATTTCGCGGACCGGAACGGAAACCCGCGCGCAGCGATCGAAGGAACACAGGTACCGATGGAGCTAATTCGTAAGTACGCGACGCGGAGCGGAGACGAGATCGTCTACGACTCCCACAGGAAGCACGCCCCTCTTGTTACGAGGCGGAAGCTCGACTACTTCGGCTTCGAGCTAGAGCGGGAGATGGACGCGATCGAGGAATTTCCTCCAGGACAGGAAGGCCGGGCGCGGCGAGTATTGGCGGAAGCGTTGGCGCGCGGGGAAGCGCGCCACCACGCTGTTCGCAAAAACGCCCCGGCGATAGAGATGATCAGGGAAGCCTATAAACGCTCCGGCGGGGAGACGCCGAGGTTGAGTCAGGCGCAGCTAGCAGACCTATATGCGGAGCAGCTCTCGGACGTGAACTCGTATGAGGAGTTCAAGAGCGCGCGCCTGCTAGTCGATGTCGAGCGCTTCGTGCCGCACGAGGTCACGGAGCGGATCGCACAGCTGCCAACCGCTGTGATGATCCGGGATCGCGAAGTGGCGATCGATTACGACGTCGAGGAAAAGGACGGGATGCGCAGAGCGGTTGCGCGCCTCCGCCTTCCGCAGAAGATCGCGAAGAATCTCACAGAGATGGAGCTGCCTTCACTCGACCGTCCAATTCGCTTCGTTGTTCTTCGAGGTCAGCGTGGTGCAGTGCGCGCCGACTCGCTCGCTGAGCTACAAGAGGAGCTCGATAAGCCGTGGCCGCCCGACGAAGTCGAGCCCAATTTGGACAACGAGCTCGCGGGGCGCGACGAGCGCGAGGTAAGAAAGGTTGCACGCGAATTCCGGCACCGGCATCCGCCGAAGCGATCGCACGGCGCGCGCTCCGAGCGCGGTAGCGGAGAGAAGCGCCACGGTAAAGGCGGACGCAACCGCTCGCGCAGACGGAGATAAGCTTTAAATTCACCCCATGTCTTCTAATTACGTCGCTGAACATTTCAACGAGAACCTGCGGGTCGTTGAAAAATCCGTTGCGGCGCTCGCCGAGCCGGTGAGTGATGCCTCAAATGCTCTGGTCGCCGCTCTACGCGATGGCGGAAAGCTCGTTTGCTTTGGCAACGGCGGAAGCGCGAGTCAAGCGAGTCACATGGTCGGTGAGCTGATTGGGCGATTCAAGAGCAACCGACGTCCTCTCCCGGCAGTCGCTCTCGGAAGCGACCCTGCCGCGGTCACCTGCATTGCCAATGACTTCGGTTACGATGCGCTTTTTGAAAGACAAGCTGAGGCCCTCGCGCGAAAAGGCGATGTTGCATTGGGCTTGACCACCAGCGGTCGATCGGAAAATGTGCTGCGCGCTCTCGCGGTTGCGAAGAAAAACGGCGCGGTCACGATCGCGCTATGCGGGGAGAAGGGGCTCGCTCGCGGTGATGCTGACTTCGTATTGAGCGTACCAAGCGCGCAGACAGCGCATATTCAGGAAGTTCATTTAATGATTCTTCACACAATGTGCATCGCCGTCGAGGATGCGTTCCCTGAAGACGGGAAAAAAGCCTAAAGCAGACTCAGGTGTGGGCGCTCCTCTGGAACGGCGAGGGCGTCTTCCCGATAGGAGATGAAGCCTGTCGTCTCGTCCGCGACCATTTCCACTTCGGTGCCGAAGGGCAGCGTCAAGTTCGGTGAGAGGTGTCCCGCGGGAAAATCCATCAGCACCGGAATTTTCAGATCCGCCACGAGGTCGATAAAGAAGTCCTCGAACTCGTCTTCCTCGCTACGGTCGAGTGATAGCTGGCCAAACACCACTCCTTTCACATTCTTCAGCAGGCCGGCCGCGCGAAGATGCAGCAGGCGCTCATCGGCCACCGACATCGGGTCGTCTGCTTCCTCGAGAAAAAGAATCGCGTCGCGCGTATCGATCTCGTATGGCGTTCCGATCGTCTGCTGAACGAGCGAGAGATTTCCGCCGGTTAGCCGGCCGAAAGCAGTACCGGGGCGCACCGATCGTGCGATGTCCTTGCCGATCTTCGTGGCGGGGCGTGAGGTGGTCAGTGAGGAAAGCAGCGAGCGTAGCGACGGATCATCCTTTCCAGGATAAAGATCATCGATGGTCGGACCGTGGAAGCAGCGCAGGCCGGCCTGCTTCATCAGCCAGAGATGAAGTGCGGTGATGTCGGAGTATCCGACGAATGATTTCGGATTGCGCCGAAAAATTTCCGGGTCGAGATACGGGAGGAGTCTCACCGCGCCGTAGCCGCCGGTTCCGGAAATGACAGCTTTCACCCGGGGGTCGAGCCATATCCCCATCAGGTTCTCCGCGCGTACTTCATCTTCACGCTGTTGAAAGCGGCGGAACTGGTGGATCTCTTCGTCGAGAATGACCTGGTAGCCGGCTTTCTCGAGCGCTTTCACTCCGCGGCGGAGCCTATCGGGCCGAGGATTGTATGAAGGAGTGACGACGCCGATCGCATCGCCTTTGATTAGTGGTTGCGGACGCAGCAGCTCGCGCGCGTTGGAAGCGGGCGCAGTGGGAACGGTGGCAGTAGCGGAGAAGGAGATGGGTTCCGGCGCGGGCAGGGAACTCGTTGAGGTTTCTGTCATTTTTTACTCGCGATGGCAGCCATCGCTAGATTCAACTGTTATGTCCGATAGTTCTGTAAACGGGTCACGAGTCCCAGCCCATACTATAGCTTCCGGCTCCGGAGATGTGCAGGCCGAAGGCGTACAATCGACCTACTTTCGGAAAGGTTTCGGTCTCAAAGCCGAGGTCCAGCCGGAGTTGGCCTCCGATTACACGGGCCGCCTCGTCGACCTCCTCCGCCAGAGGGATTACAGCCTCACCGCCGGGGACGTGACCGTCCGCCTCGCCAAGGAATTCGGCTTCTGTTATGGGGTCGAACGGGCGGTCGATTATGCCTACCAGGCCAGAAAGAAGTTCCCGGATCGTACCATCTACCTTGCCGGAGAGATCATCCATAATCCGCACGTGAACTCGAATCTCCGGGCGATGGGAATCGAGTTCCTCATGCCGGTGGAGGGAAAGATCGACTTCTCGCGTGTCGGGCTGGAAGATGTCGTGATACTGCCCGCATTTGGCGTGACGATTCGGGACTTCGAAATTCTCCGCAGGTTGGGGTGCGTGATGGTCGACACCACCTGCGGCTCCGTCCTCAACGTTTGGAAACGGGTGGAGAGCTACGCGCGCGACGGCTTCACGTCTCTCATCCACGGCAAGCACTACCACGAGGAGACGCGCGCCACGGCATCACAGGCGCAGAAGTATCCCAACGCCCATTACTTCATCGTCCGCAACATGGACGAGGCGCGAATCGTCTGCGACTTCATTGAGGGGAAGCTCACTGCCGATGAGCTCATGAGCCGTTTTCCGGCGGCCGCCTCCCCGGGATTCGATCCGGCTCGTGACCTGAAGCGGATCGGAGTGGCCAATCAGACGACCATGCTCGCACGTGAATCGCTTGCCATCGGAGTGGAGATCGGCAATTCCGTCGAGCGCGCGCACGGGGCGGAGTACATGCGCGAGAATTTCCGGACTTTCGATACCATTTGCAGCGCCACCCAGGAGAGGCAGGATGCGGTGGTCGATCTCCTCAAAGAGCCGCTCGACGCGATGGTCGTCATCGGCGGCTACAACTCGAGCAATACCATCTCGCTAGCCGCTCTTTGCTCGGAAACGGTGAAGACGTTCCACGTCGAGGATGCGGACGCGATCGACGCCTCCGCGGGCGCCATTCGGCATCGCCAGCTCACCGATGGAACCGAGGTCGAGTCGAGAGACTGGCTTCCATTCACGGGCCCGCTTCGATTGGGAGTTACCGCAGGCGCGAGTACTCCGAACAATAAGATCGGTGAAGCGATCGCCCGCATTTTTGCCACGCGCGGAATCGATCCAACGTCGATTCGCTGATACCGTTTCGTCCCCGCGTGGTAACGATCTTGGAAAGGGATCGTCAAAACGATTGCGGGGTATGTGTTTCGACCCAATCTTTGTGTGGCTTGGATATTGTGAGTAGGCGGGTGGGCTTTGCCCCCAAGGAGGCAGTGAATGGACGTATTTGGTATGGACACCGCGTCCGACGATGAAATCGGCGGAACGACGGGAAGCACGGAGCCCACTCCGAATGTGGGAAGTTGGTTTCAGCGCGGGTCTTCACAGGATGCCGCTCTGAGCGATCGCGGAGTCGGCGTGCCGATCAGCGCGATGTTGGACAGGGTGCGGGAGTCCGACGGACTGCCGTTCGAAGATGAGGAAGAAGAGGAGGAAGGCAACTGAACCTTCTTCGTCCGATCTGATGTGAAAAGAGCCACCCGATTCGGGTGGCTCTTTTGTTTATTCTCCTGAAGCTCGGCGCCTCGTTCGAGGCGCGGCGACTTTGCCTTCTTTCGCTTTCTTCTTTCTCCTGATCGGAACCACGTCCTTCTCCGCCGCGATTTCCGCCGGCGTCTTCGGCGCGGCCGGCCTTGGCTGCTTGTACACGAACCGTTTCCCTTCGTAATTGCGGAAGATCACTTCGTCGTCGGTGATCTCCTCCAGGTACTCGGGAAGGAGAGGCACCTTGCCGCCGCCGCCCGGGGCATCGATAACGAACTGCGGCACCGCCAGTCCCGACGTCCAGCCGCGAAGCTGCTGCATTATCTCCAGGCCTTTTTGCACAGTCGTCCGGAAATGCTCGCCCCCCGCCACCTGATCGGCCATGTAGATGTAGTACGGACGCACGCGCGCCTTCAGCAGCTCGTGCATCAGCTTCATCATCACCTTCGCGTCGTCGTTGACTCCCTTGAGCAGCACGGTCTGGCAGCCGAGTGAAACTCCGGCGCGCGACAGACGATCCAGCGCCGCCACGCTTGCCGGCGTCAGCTCGCTCGGATGGTTGAAGTGCGTGTTCATGAAGATCGGATGGTACTTCTGCACCATCTCGCAGAACTCGGGCGTGACACGCTCCGGCAGGTGCGACGTGATTCTGCTGCCGAGGCGGATGATCTCGATATGTGGAATCGCTCGCAGGCGCTGGAAGATGTACTCGAGCCTCGAATCGCTCAGCATCATCGGATCGCCGCCCGAAAGAATCACGTCGCGGATCTCGGTGTGCTCGGCCAGATACTGGAATGCCGACTCGTACTCCTTGAGCGAGATCTTTTCCGGATCGCCGACTTTGCGCCGGCGGGTGCAAAAGCGGCAGTAGCTCGCACAAACGGGGCTCACCAGAAAGAGCGCGCGGTCCGGGTACCGGTGGGTGATATTCGGGACCGGCGAGTCTCCATCCTCGTCGAGAGAGTCGATGACGCCATCAACGACGTCGAGCTCGTCGACAGTGGGAACGTACTGGTTCCACATCGGGTCGCCGACTTCCTTGATTTGATCGAGCGCGGCGGGAGTGATGCGCATCTGGAAGTTCTCGAACGCGGGGCGAAGAGCTTCCACGTCGATCACATCGCGGCCGAATTTCTCCGCGAGTCTGTCCAGCGATGCGATACTCTCGTCCTTCAAGGTTTTCTGCCAATCGCTCATGCGAGCACCGCTCCGGCCCCGGTAAGGGCGCATTCCATGTGATTGATCAACCCATTTGACAGCAGCTGCGACTTCAACTTCACGCGAGACCCGAAAGCTTCAGCGTCTTCGCCCATCTCTCGGTGCCGGTTTCCTGCTTCATTGCCAGCGCGTTTTCGCAAATGCGCTTCACCAGCTCCGGGTAATCCATTCCGGCAACACCGGCCATTCTCGCCAGTCCGGCATCGGGCGAGATGTCCGGATTCGCATTCACCTCGAGAATCCACGGGCGGCCCGACTCGTCGATGCGAAGATCCACTCTACCGTATCCCTGTCCGCCAACTGCTTTCCACGCTGCGAGAGAAATCTCCGCGAGCTCCGCAGACAGCGCCTTCGGGAGCGGGGCAGGGCACTTCGGCTTCGCGCCGAGATCTTCGTCGCTGCCGGTTTCCCACTTCGAGCGGTAGGACACGATCTGCCACAACCCCTTCGGCATGTCAGCGAAGTCGATCTCGGCAATGGGAAGCGCACGGTCGCCGAGAATTCCGACGTTCACTTCGCGCCCCGCGACGTAGCGCTGAACGAGAATCTCGTCCCAATGCCCGAGCATTGTCGTCACTCGCTCATTCAGCGCGCGGCTGCTGCGCACGACAGAGCGCTGCTCGATTCCAACCGACGCGTCCTCAGCGGCAGGTTTGCAGATGGCGGGAAATCCGACGGGCACGATCTCTTCTCCGCGACGGGCAACGGAGAACCTCGGCACGGGAAGGCCGGCACGATCGAGAATCCCATTCACGACGTGCTTGCGAAGGGTAATCGCCGTCGTCCAACTCGAGTTGCCGGTGAAGGGAACTCCGATCAACTCGAGCGCGGCGATGACGCGCGGCTCGAATTGTGGCAGCCCGTCGATGCCTTCACACAGATTGAAGACGAGGTCGAACTTTCCCTTTCGCACGCGCTCGACCCAGCGTCCGTCGCCGTTTACGGGCACGCGCACGACTTCAGTCGCCCAACTCTGCAGCGCGACTTCGACAGCCTCGATTGCATCGAGAAGAACGATCTCAGGCGATTTCCCGAGCGCAGACAGCCCGTCGAAGATCAAGCCGACTCTCATAGACCCACCTCCCCCTTACCCACTCTGACTTGGGCTCTTACGCGAGTCCGGCCGCAGCCATCGCAGGCTGGGCCGACATCGCGGTGGAAGGAAATTTCTGGCGTCCTTCGAGAGCGACTCCCTGTCGGGCCGCGGCGTAACGAAGGCAGGATTCGATCAGTTCGTCGTATCCGATTCCCGCAGCGCGTGCCGCCTTCGGCAGGCACGAGTTGTCTTCCGGATTGGGAAGAATTCCGGGGAGCGGATTGACTTCGATGAGATTCGGGACGCCCGCCGCGTCGAGTCGGATGTCCACGCGGGCCCAGTCGCGGCAGCCAAGCGCGTGGTAGGCGGCGAGCACGGTCGATTCGATGGCGGACCGGAGAGTCGGGCTGACCTTCGCCGGACACTCGAAGATATCGAGAGGATTCTCCGGGCGGTCCCACACGAACTTCGCGTCAAAGCTGTAGATGGGGAGCGCGCCTTCGGGCAGCGTCTCGAAGTTCATTCCAACGAGCGGGAGGACGACGGCTTCGTCGCCGTTGCCGAGCACGCCGCAGGTGAACTCCTTGCCCGGCAAGTACTGCTCGACGAGCACCGGCTGATGATAATTCTCGAGGAGAAATTCCGTCTGGGTCGCGAGCTGGTTGTAATCCCAGCAGAGATTCTTGTCGGTGATTCCCTTCGACGACCCCTCGTGAAGCGGCTTCACGAAAAGGGGCAGCGGCAGAGCTCGCGCCTTCTCCAGATCGCCGGCGCTGTGTACGACCGTGAACGGAGCCGTGGCGATGCGATGGAAGTTGAGAGTCTCCTTCGTGCGCGCCTTGTCTAGGCAAAGTGCGAGAGTGAAGGGATCGCTGCCTGAGTAGGGGACGCCGTAGAATTCGCAAATCGCGGGGACGTGCGCCTCGCGGTTCACGCCGTGGAGTCCTTCGGCGATGTTGAAGACGATGTCGGGACGGGTGCGGCGGAGACGGTCGGGAAAATCCTCATCCGCCTCGAGGCGAACCACCTTCCCAATTTTCTTTAGAGCAGATTCGACAGCGGTGATTGTCTCCGGGCTGTCCCACTCGGCGAACTCGTCGCGGCTACTCGGCGGCTCTTCCTCGCTACGCGAATTCTCCCCTTCGGCTTCGCGAACATCCGCCGAGGAGGAGATGGGGAGCGTCTGCTGCTCCGGTTTCTGGTTGTAGGCGAGGCCGATTAGAGTCATGCTGACCTACGAGAAATCGCGCGAGAGAATCAGTAGCTCGAAAGTATAAACGCTACTGTAGAGGCGCAACAATTATTCCGACCGCGCCGAAAAAATTTTTCGGCGCAAAAAACTTTTTCGGTGAGAGCGGTCAGACTTTGTGGTAGGAAATTCTCGCGGCTTCAGCGCGATCGTCGGCGGTGTAGATCTCGAAGTCCGAGAAAAAAGCGGGGGTTTCCCTCTGAAAAAGGCGGAGAACCGCGACCGCGCAGCGGCGGATTTCGAATTCCGCTCCCTCGCTCGACCTGAGCTCGAGCATCGTCCGCCAGGCTCTCGCGTTCGCCGTCACGACGATTTTTGTTTCGGTCGAATTTGGCAAAACGCCCCTCGCCGCCTCTCGCGACATTTTCCGGCGGTGAATTTTGTCCGCCACCCAGGAGTAGCGCTCCATCAGCTGCTCCACGAGGCGGACATAGCTGCGCTGGGCTTCCTCGACCTGCTTTTTCCAATCCGCCTCCAGAGCGGCATCGCCGATGATCGCCGGAGGAACCACGAAATTCGCCTCCGACTCATCCACGTAGCGCTGGCTTAGCTGGCTATAGGCGAATCCGGCGCGGTGGCGTACGAGCTCGTGAGTGAGTGAGCGGCTCACTCCCTCGAGGAGAACCGAGTAGCTCGCGTGCTCCAGCACGCTGCCGTGCCCCTGCCGTTTGATGTTCTCGAGGTAATCGCCGGTCGATCGGCTCGCCGGATTTTTCTGGCTCATGTAGCAGAGACGCCCGGCGAACTCGGCGAGCTTCTCTCCATCGGTGCTCTCTCCGAGAAAATTGACCGGCAGATGCGCCGGCTCGAAAAACTGAGGGCGCGCGAGAAGCGTTATGCGTGGCTCGGTATAGAACACAGGAGAGATCGGTAGGGGTGTTTTCTACTTCAGCGGCGCCGAAAAGCTAAGAAATTCCGTCTACGAGCGACAGGCGAAAATCAGCGTAGCCTCGCCGTGCCACGAGATCGTCGAGAATTCTTCTGACATCGCCCGTCAATGACGGAAGGGCCGGATCGTATTTGATCGCTCCGAGAGAAGTTTCGCCTGCGATCGGCACCTTCACGCCGGGGTTGAGCAAGCCGTGCGGGTCGAAGCAGCTCTTTACTCCCTCGAATGCGCGCATTGCCGGCGCGCTCCACACCCGGCCCATGAGAGGCGTGCGGAGCCGCCCATCGCCGTGCTCGCCGCAAAGTGAGCCGCCGAGCTGAGCTGTGAGAGTGACCACGTCTTCGAGAAGGGCGGCCATCGAATCGCGCCACGATGGGTTGGTCACGTCGATGAGCGGGTTCACGTGCACGTGCGCGTCGCCTGCGTGGCCGAAGATGACTCCCGGAATCGCGCGCCGAGCCAATGCGTCGCGAACTCCCTGCACATATTCGGGCAGCTTTTCCGGAGGGACTACTCCGTCCTCGATGAACTGCATTGAGATCGCATTTTTGAGTCGCGAAAGAATCGGACTAGCTGCGTGCCGCAGCTCCCACACCTCTTTCTCCGAGTCGGCGCTGAGCGCTACTTCGACGGTGTCGGCACCGCTTCCCTGCAGTGCCGCCTTGAGCTGATCTGTCCGCTTCACTCCGACGCTTTCTTCCGCGTCTTCCATTTCTACGAGGAGAACGGCGGCGGATTTCCGGGCCCGCTCTCGGGACGCGTCGGTTGATTCAGGAGCTGTCGCGGCCAGCTCGAGAAAAGTCTTGTCGAGAAGCTCGCACGCGCTCGCGCCAGACGTTCGTGCGATTTCGGCACCCCGAGCCGCGCTCTCGAGCGAAGGGAATGAGGCGAGGAGACTCGAAGTGTGACTCGCGAGCGGGGCGAGCGAGAGCTCGACACTTACAACGATCGCAAGCGTGCCTTCACTCCCCACCAGAAGGTCCAACAGATCCCCGGTCTCGAAATAACGCGCGAGTGCGTAACCCGACGAATCCTTTCTGAGGCGCGCGTGGTCGCTCGCCGCTGCTGACCATTCCTTCCGTATCTCGCCTTCACGGTCTAGAAACTTCTCCAATAGCGCGTTCGACGGGGGCGGCGATCCTCTTGTAAGCCGTGCGCGCGTTCCATCCGCAAAAACGCAGT
Source organism: Gemmatimonadaceae bacterium (assembly GCA_013816855.1). Lineage (GTDB taxonomy): Bacteria > Gemmatimonadota > Gemmatimonadetes > Gemmatimonadales > Gemmatimonadaceae > UBA4720. Next base: position 3,296 of record JACDDT010000030.1, on the reverse strand, counting down.
CGAGGGAGCTCACCCACTTCCGCATTGCACCGAACTTCAAGGAATGGGGGCCGGCCGCATTGGTCGAAACCATTCCACCGATGGTACAGAATGGGGCGCTCGACGGATCTACCGGAAAGCGCAGCCCTGCTTTCCTCGCCGCGTCGTCCACCGTCCGGCAAATCACCCCGGGCTCCGCTTGCACGGTCATCGCCTGCCGATCGATCTCTCCAATCGCGTTCATGCGCGAGAGGTCGAGAATGATGCCCGGTCCGACCGCACCGCCTGCCATCCCACTTCCAGATCCGCGCGGTATTATCGAGTGCCCCACCTCCGCAGCCCATTTCACGATCGCGGCTACGTCATTCGCGTCCTTTGGAACCGCTACCGCTTCCGGAATTTCGCGCGCGATGCCTGCGCCTTCTGAATAGACGGCGCGGGCAAGATAATCATCCCGGAAAATTCCCCGGAAGCTCTCCGGTCTTAACGGCGAAGCAGTCCTCCGGGAACGAATGCGGAGAGCAAGCTGTCCCCGCGCGACAGCTCGCGGTGCTCCAGCCGATCGAGAATCTGCTCGAGAGCCAGCTGCGCCGACGAGAGAAGATTTCGGTGCGCGCCGACGACGTAGTAGCCGGCGGCTCCGCCTACTGCGACCGGCACCGCACCGAGGATGGCGACAAGGATGAAAGGAACGGAGGCGACGGTGAGCGCGAAACCGAGACCAGCCGCGCCGAGCAGTCCGCCGCCGCCGAGGAGGGCGCCTGCTTCAAGGCGTGTTTTTCGCAG
>JACDDT010000030.1:0-2431 GCA_013816855.1 Gemmatimonadaceae bacterium | reverse complement strand
TCGAGCTGGCGTCTGATCGCGTCGCGAATCGCGTCAGGAAGGGCGAACGCCGCGGCGAGTGACGTCATCGGATCGCTTCCGATATTTCGCTTCGCCGAAGTGAGATAGTACCTGGCGTAGCCTCCGAGCAGCTCGGGTGCGATCCGCTGCAGCAACATCGCACCGCCGCGAACAGCCGCTGCGCTGGCGTACCGGTCGCCAACTCCGTTTCGCTGATCGCTAGGGGTGATGTTGTCCGCCACCGACTGTGACGCAAGCCTGCCGATGGCCTCGTGAGCGACGACGTAAATCGCTTCCAGCGATTGGGACGGAATAGCCGGAAAGGTGACTGTGATCGTGTTCTGCACCTTGCCGTCGCTCTGCGTTCTTCCTTCGCCATCGAGCGGGAGCGAAAGAAGAATCACGCCGTTGGCCTGCCCGCTGTTGTTGAGGAACGCTTGCATCTTCGGGCGGTAAATCTTCTGCCACACGGAATCGACGACGGAGATGACGTTTGCGCGCTCGCGCTGTTGCTCCGTCCAGTATGAGTGGTAGAAGCGACTCCGCTCGTCACCGAGCGATTGCACGAACAAACGGAGCCAGTCACGATCAGCCTGCGTTTGGAAATACGCCGCGAGCCCCGCGATCTGTACTGCCATTTCCCTGGTCGTTGCGCGCTGAGGATCGCCTTCCGCCTGAAGAAACACGTTCACCATCTGCGACATCGCTTCCCAGCTGTCGAACGCAAGTGGTACGAACTGCGCATTCACCAACGACGGATTGGCGACAAGCCGCGCCCGGAGCTTGTCGTGGTTTGCATCGAGCTGCGTCACGACGTTTGCGCGGTTCTTCAGAACCACCATCTGGTCGCGGTATCCGCGCTTGAAGAAAGGCACCAGCGTGGTGTCTTCCTGGATAAGCGCGAAGCCGTGCAGCCAAAGGTCAACGTGCTCGCGAGTCTTCACCGGCCAGCGGATCGCGGGCGACGTCGTTTGCTGTGACGCGGGCGACGGGAGAGATGAAGTGTCTGTTGTGTTCCCCGCGCTCGCGCACCCGGCGAGGACAGCGAGGGAACATGCGAATGGAAGTATGGAAAGTCTTTTCATTGGTGGATCCTCCGCGAGATCACTATGCGACTTTCTTGCCGCAATTGACGCAAAAACGCCACGCGCCTTCCAGCTCCGTCCCGCACCCTTCGCAGCGCATGGTGGACAGATTCATCCCGCAGTGCGGACAAAAGGTGGCTTGCCTGCCGTCGGGCAGCGTCCCGCCGCAGTATCGGCAACCCTCTGGAACATCGACTTCGCCCATTGCGGGAATCGCCGCTGCGGTGGCAGAGGAGACCGTCTCCTGCTCGGCGGCCGCTTGGCCAGGCCGCGGCGCCGCGTTTTGTGTTTGTTCGGCGGTGACGACTCCGGCAGCGGCGAGCGCGCCTTGGTCGATCGACACACGGGTCATCGCGGCATCCCGGAAAATGCCGGCATCAGGATTCGTCGACGCGAGCTCTTTCTTCAGCTTGTCCTGGAGCTCGGGGTCCGTGCGAACGTAGCCGCGCTCCCCGGAGAGAAGGCGGGCGACTGCGGTCTCGTAATCCTGATTCGTCTCGATGCCGAGCTCGCGGCGATGGTGCCGATACGGCACCAGCGTCTCATATAAATCCTGAACGGTGAATGGTACCGTCAGATATTCGGGGCTGCGGAACCGGATGTTGTACACCAGCCGCTGAAAAAGCCTGTCTAGATCGTCCATGCTCTCGGGGTCGCTTTGAAAGTGTTCGGATCGGGGAAAGGCTCCGGCTCGTTCAGCCGGAGCTTCGTTGATTTCTGCAGCCCAACCCATTCGTCGTATTGCGATAGCCGGAGACCGCCCGAATCGCTCTGGTTTGCGGCTGCGCGGGTGGCGAGATGGTTCGCGTATTCATTCTGAGGCTGTCCGTTGTGACCGCGGACCCACTTCCACTGCGTCTCGTGCGGGCGCACCGCTTCGACAGCTTCCTGCCAAAGCTCGAGGTTCTCGATCGGTCCCGCCTTTCGCCGCCAGTCGCGTGCCATCCAGGAGGAGACCCACTTGCTCATACCCTCTACTATGTATTTCGAATCGCTGGTGAATACGACCCGAAAGGATTTCCCGCGCTTCGATATTCCATCGAAGGCTTCGATTACGGAGCGCAGCGCCATGCGGTTGTTCGTAGTCGCGGGATCGGAGATCCAATACTCGAACCGGGACACTGAATCGGATCCCGGTTTACGCCACTCGATCAATCCACCTGCGCCGCCCGGGTTATCTCCCTCGCGGCCGTTCCCGATGCACGACTCGTCCGCGTAGATCGCGATGATGTCGCCGCTGCGTGCTTCGGTCATCTCACCGCTTCGACCGCTTCCAGCTCGTCGAGAAAGAGCACGATCTTGTCACCGGTGGTCGGATGTGTGGATTCGATCGCCTCCCGTCCGAG
>JACDDT010000029.1 GCA_013816855.1 Gemmatimonadaceae bacterium | reverse complement strand
GAACCGGGGACCTCCTGCTCCCAAAGCAGGCGCGATACCGGGCTACGCTACGCCCCGAAGGTGCAACGCAAGTTAGCCGATGATTCCCTGCTCGCGCAACGCACTCACCAGCGCACGCATCGCACGGCTGCGATGGCTGTTCCGCGCGGTGTTCTCCACGCTTGATTCCGCGAAGGTCCCGTCTAGGTCCGACGCGTAGAAAAAGGGATCGTATCCGAAGCCCATCGTCCCGCGCGGCGAATCCAAGACTTCCCCCTGGATTTCCCCGCGCCTGACAATCTCCGACCGCCCATCGACGAACGCCGCGACACTCACATACTGGCCGGCGCGGGAGATTTTGCCGCGCTCCGTCTCCACCCGACGCATCTCACGCACGAGCTTCTCATTGTTCACTGTATCGAGCTCGCGGCCGGAAATGTCGGAGCGTCCCGACCAGCGCTTCGTGATCACGCCGGGGGCGCCGCCGAGCGCGTCGATCGTTAGGCCGGAATCGTCGCCGATGGTCGGAACGCCGGTGCGCTTGAAGAAGTAGCGCGCTTTTGCCAGGGCGTTCTCCTCGAAGGTCGGAAATTCCTCGAGGTTGTCTTCTTCGGGGAGCTCAGCCACACCTAGCGTGCGGAGATCGGTAACTGCGACATCGAGGTCGCGAAAGATCTCCCGCATCTCGACAAGCTTACCCTCGCTGCGCGTGGCGAGGAGAATCGGCCCATCCATCACCGCGCGAGTGCCTTTCCCTGTTCTCCGTCAAGAGTCTTGATACCTGCGATGGCGAGATCCAAGAGCTCGTCGAGCTGCTTCCTATCGAACGTGCCGTGCTCTCCGGTTCCCTGCACTTCCACGAATTGCTGCGCCGAGCTCATCACGACATTCATATCGACTTCGGCGCGAACGTCTTCCTCGTAATCGAGATCGAGACGGACTTCGCCGTCTATGACCCCCACGCTCACCGCGGCGACCCGTCGTTTGATCGGCGTCTGCGCAAGCTTGCCGGCTTGGACCATCCAATCGAAGGCGTCAACGATCGCGACCGAAGCGCCGGTGATCGCGGCGGTGCGCGTCCCGCCGTCGGCGAGCAGCACATCACAATCGAGCTTGACGGTGAACTCGCCGAATTTGAAATCATCTAGCATGGCGCGAACGCTGCGGCCGATGAGGCGCTGAATCTCCTGCGTGCGTCCGCCGAGCTGCGAGCGCTCGCGCGAAGTCCGCGTCCGCGTCGCGCGCGGAAGCATCGCATACTCGGCTGTGAGCCAACCTTCGCCCCTGCCCTTTTTCCAGCCGGGGACGCCGTCCTCTACGGAGGCTGTGCAAAGCACGCGCGTGCTGCCGAACGAGACGAGGCAGGAGCCTTCTGCGTAGGGAGCGACGCCACGCTCGAGAGTAATCGGGCGGAGGTCCTGCGCAGTCCGCTCAGTGCGCGGGCGCGACTCAGTCTTTTGCACTCAGCTTCTCTATGATTGAAGTGGTGGAATGACCCGGTGTAAGAGGCACGACGACGACGCGACCACCCCAGCTTTTAACTTCGCGAGCGCCGACGATCGTATCCTCGGAATAATCGCCTCCCTTGACGACGATGTCGGGGCGCAACGCAGTAATCGTTTCGAGAGGTGTGTCTTCGCCGAACACTACGACACAGTCCACGCACTCGAGCGCGGCGATGACGAAAGCACGGTCCGCTTCCGACCGCACTGGGCGCGCCGGACCTTTCAATCGGCGCACGGAGTCGTCGCTGTTGATGCCGACCAACAATACGTCGCCCGCGGCACGGGCAGCGGTGAGAATGTCGACGTGGCCCGGATGAAGGAGGTCGAACACACCGTTCGTGAAAACGACGGTCCCGCGCGCGCCCTGCCGCCATGTTTTCGCGGAGGCAAGATCCATCACCTTGTCAGCTGGGTTACGAACGGTCAGAAGCTCTTCTCTGAGGACGGATGGAAATGGAGGGTTCGTTCGTGCTTGAACGGAAGCCCAATGGTAACGTCGTACTCGCTCCAGATAACAGTGCCTTCGCCGGTGTGACTGATGCGAATGAAGCCCGCCGCTGGAGGAAGATCGAGGGAGTCGGCGAGCGCGCGGAAGCGCGTCATGATTTTTTCATCGGTGCCCGTTGAGGAAAATCTTACCTCCTCGCGCATAGCGTCGCCGTATTGATAGTTGTGAACGTACGCCTGCACGAAATCCTTACCAAGGTAAATAACAAGCGCAGCGATGAAGATCGGAAACAAGCAGCCCATCGAGCTCGAGCCGCGGCGGGCTACCACTGAGACTGTGCGCCTTCGATGAGCTTGTTGACGATCTGATCGATGGCGCGCTTTCTCGCAACCGCTTCACCGCCCTCCTGGTATTGCTCCTGAACCAGAGCGCCTTTCTCCTGCCACAGCGTTTTTCCGGTCACCTGGTCGATCATCTCGATGTCCACGCGAAGCTCGAGTGACCTCGTCGCGGTCGTCTGCTGCTTATTGGAAGCGCTGTAACCGACGGGGATATCGACTTCGTAGCGCTGAACAGTCCCTCGAATTAGCGCGTTCGCCTTCGCTTCGGTGGCATCGCGCAAACCGAGGCGGTCGCGGATGCGGGTGCGAAGCGCGTCAGTTATCTCCTTCGGAAGCTGCGCAGTGGCCGTTTCATTCTCGAAGTTTGCGACGGCAAAGGTGTGCACGTCCGAGGGCAGGCCGCCGCCGCTGAAACCGTACGGCATGCACGCCGATGCGAGAAGCAGAAGCGCGCTACGGATTCCAGATAGACGAATCAAATGCGCCTCCTTCTTCGGTGCGAACGATTGTAAGCCGGAGCTTGCGCCGCGCTGAAGGGACCTCGTAAACGATCTCGCCGTTGGCTGAACGAATGACTACTTCCGCCACCTTCCCGCCGGGAATGTGAGCGAGCGACAAAAGCGAATCCGCCTTTGCCGTCACCCTCCATTCAACTGGACGACCAATGTCGGCCCGAAGTAAGGCTCCGTCGGTAACCACAGTCGTATCCGGAAGTGCGGGAATCGCGAGGCGTCCAAAAACGGCCCACATGAGAGGTACGGGCGGGAGAAAACGCTTCACCATTCCGCCGGCGTTCGCTCTAAGCGTGTCACCGACGAGAGCGGCAGCGCCGCCGAGTCCACCCAGAAAGAAGTCCACACGCGCGCTGTCAGGAGCGGCGAGGCGCACCGCACCATCGCCGCGGGTGAGCGATTCGCCGTCCGTGTACTCCCATCGAAAGACAATTTTCCTGTGAGAGGGCGCGAGCTGGAGCGGGGGCAACGACAGCGCCGGCGCGGGGACTCCTTTTAACGGCTGGACCGAAGGCGCGCACGCGACAAGAACGAGGGCGATGGCGAGGAAGGCTGACGCTCTCATTTCGCCTCGACCGAAGTGATGAGGTCACCCTGCACGATGCGGTCGAGCACGTCGAAACCGGAAATCAGTTTTCCGAAGACTGTATAGTGGCCGTCGAGATGAGGCTGTGGAGAATGAGTCAGAAAGTATTGGCTGCCGCCGGTGTCCGCCCCTGAGAGCGCCATACCAAGTGCACCGCGCTCATAGCGGTTTCGATTCATCTCGTCACGAATGGCGTAACCGGGACCGCCGTTGCCGTCACCCCTTGGATCGCCGTCCTGTATGACGAAGTTCGGAACCACCCGATGGAAGCGCGTATTCCGGTAGTAGCCCGATCGCGCCAAAGTGAGAAAGTTGTTGACGGTGATCGGTGCTTCGGCGCCGAAGAGCTCGACACGCAGGTCCCCCTTCACGGTGTGAATCGTCGCGTGTGGCAGCCTCCCCCGGTAAACGGGAAGAAGGACAGCGCGCAGAACTCCTTCGTACCAGCCAATCGGCTTGGGAGTTTCAACGACCGACGCCCAGGACGTGAAATACGGAACGCCTTTTCCAGCGGCGCGCTCGAGGGGATCGCGTGGAACCGGCAACGCAGTGAGCGCCGTCCGAACTTCAGGCGTGGGTGAGACACTATCCTTCTTTGCGAGTGCGGCGAAGTATTGCACCGCCGACAGGCGCGCGTCATTTGACGAGTCTGCCGCCGACGCACGGTAGCTCGCGAGAACTGCCGGGAGATCGGACGCAGCGGGTTTGTCAGCGAGAATTCCGATGATGTTTGCGCGCACGAACAAATCGGGATCGTTCAATCCGCGAATGAGGGTGGCGTGCACCTCCGGCTCCATCGGCATCGATGAGGGCGGAGCGATCGCTCCATACGCGGCAGCTCGAACACGCGGATCGCTGTCCTTGACGAGCGGCATGGCGCGGGCAAGCGCAAAGGCACGATCTGTAGAGTCGCCGTTCGCACCAGCAACTGCCGCTCGCAAACGCCAATCGCTGCTTTGCAGCCAAGTCGTCATCTCGCCCGGGCGAATTCCAACTCGCACCGCAGAGGCGAGGACGCCGGAGCGGTACGCGACGCCAGTGTCGGCGGCTAGCAGCTCTGCGAAATCCGTGTCGGTCTTCGCGAGCACAGTTGCCAGACTTTGCGCCGCAGCAACACGAACGTTGGGATCCGTGTCGCGAGTGCCACGCATTACGTCGGCACGCGCGCGCGGGCCGTACGTCGCGAGCGAGCGTATAGCGTTTACTCTCACGCGCGGGTCGGGATCGGAAGCGAGCTTGAAGAGCGCCGGATATGCGAGATCGGCCAGCGAATCTCCCGCCGCAGGCTTCGCGAGGCCTCTCGCAATCTCTGCACGCGTGCGCTGATTGCCGGCGGCGAAGGCCAGGTAGGGCGCCGCGAGCTGGGATGTGATCTCCGGTGTGAAAGTCCGCTTCACGAGTGCGGGTGACGCTTCGAGCTGAATGAGATCACGCACGCCGGCCGCAGCGCGGAAGCGCGCAATCGCATACGCCGCCGCCCACACCACTGAGGGATGACCCTCGGTGAGATATGGGCGAATAGCACTCACCGGTACCGGCCGGAGCTTCGCCGATGCGAGCAAGAGCTGAATCATCGTATCGTGATCGGCACCGCGCGAATCGAGAGCAGAGACAATCGCAGCGCGAGCCGGCGCACCGATTTCACCCAGCGCCCACGCGGCTTCACGCGTCGTTTGATGCGCTGCAGGACCGCCACGCACTGCGCCCGCTAGAGCAGTGACCGAAGCAGAGTCGCGAAGCAAGCCGAGCGCATACGCGGCATTAGCCGCAACAGCCGGATCGCGATCCGTGAGCAGCGTGCGAAGCCGCGGTGCGCCCGGCATTCCCGCCGGTGACCCGACCTGACCGACCGCGAGCGCTGCCGCCGCGCGAAGCGGCCGCCATTTCGCCGCGAGAGCGCGGTCGACGAGCACCATGTCGAGCGTCCGGGTGTCCGTCATCGCCAGAAGACGTGCGTAAACGTTCAGCTCCTTCTGGTTCAATCCTCCCGGAAGTTTCTGCGCGTGCGCGGAAAGAGCGGGAAGACAGAGTACGAGTCCGAGCGCGAATTTAAGTGAGCGCATTCTCAAGTTTCCGGCGAAGGTCGGCGGGTAATGAAACGGGCTTGCTGTCGCGATTGATTGACGCAAGTGTCGTGGAAGCTGAAACGAAACGTGAACCCGTCTCGGCGTGCTCGATCAGATAATCAAAGGTAATCATCCGCGACCGGACTTCTTTCAACGAAGTCGTCACCCGAATGAGATCGTCATACCTGGCGGCCCCATGGAATCGGAGCTTCGCATCGACGACAGCGAGGGCGATGTTCTCCTTCTCGAGCTCCGCATACGGCGTGCCCAGCTCTCGAATGAAATCCGTCCGGCCAATCTCGCACCACACGAGATAGTTGGCGTGATACACGACGCCCATCTGGTCGGTTTCGGCGTATCGCACGCGAAATTCGGTGGTCGTGTTCATACCATGTGAGTAAAGCGCGAAATTGCCCGGACGTTCATTCCTTGTAAAGATGGCTCAATGGGCTAAACTTGTCGCGTGTCCGGACAGCTGAAATCCCCCTGCTACGTGGTCTCCGACGCTCACCTGGGCGTCGCGTCCCTCGACATCGAGCGCTCGTTCGTCGCCTTTCTGCGCAGTCTCAACGGGCGCGCCGGGTCGCTCGTCATCAATGGCGATCTCTTCGATTTCTGGTTCGAGTGGAAGTCGGTGATTCCCCGCCGGAGCTTTCGCGCACTGGCGGCGTTAGCGGAGCTCCACGATGCGGGGCTGCCCATTCTCTGGATCGCGGGGAACCATGATTGTTGGGGCGGCGAAGTTCTTCGCGACGATGTCGGCGCCGACTACCAGATCGGAGCGTGGGCGGGTGACATCGGCGGATGGAAAACGCGCATCGAGCACGGCGACGGACTGCGCGAGCACGAGGATAGGAAGTACCGGATGGTGCGCCCCGTGATGAGAAATCCTCTTGCCATAAAGCTTTTTCGTATGCTGCACCCCGATACGGCCACCTCGGTCGCGCTCGGAAGCTCGACTGCGTCGCGCGTGCACCGGGCGCGGGACGAGGGCCGTGGGCTTCGTGACCACGCCGCCGCCGCCCTCGGAGGGGGGAAAGATCTCGATCTTCTCATATACGGGCATTCGCACGTGGCAGCGCTGGAGCGAATCGAGAGCGGCGTATTCGCGAACGCAGGGTCGTGGCTGGAAGCTCCAACCTACCTCGTCATCACTCCCGAGCGCGTCGAGCTTCGCGCGGCGGATGGATCAGCCGAGGGTCACCGTCTCAACGCGATCGATCGACGAGCCTAGAAAGCGCTGACCGACGCGGAGAAAAGTTTCCGGCGCATCCGACGCGATGAATCTGTAACACGCTTGATCGGCGCGCTCGGCGTCGAGATTGTTTGATCGCAGAGTCCCGGCTGTCTCTCGCGCTGTTTCCTCTGCGCTATCGATGAGTCTGACATCCCTTCCGACTACGCGACCGATCACGCTCTTCAGTAACGGATAGTGCGTGCAACCGAGAACGACCGCGTCCGTGTTCGCTTCCGCTACTGGAGTGAGATACCGCTCGGCGATGAGCCGCGTCGGATCTTCGTCCATCCAACCTTCTTCGATAAGCGGTACAAAAAGCGGACACGCCTGGGAGAAGACGAACGCATCAGGAAGGAGGCGTTTAATCTCTTTCTCATACGCGGCAGACTTGACCGTGCCCGCAGTGCCGATGACGCCAACGCGTTTGGTTCGCGTCGCTGCGGCCGCCGCTCGCGCACCCGGCTCGATCACGCCGATAATCGGCAGATCGTTTTCTTCGCGCAGCGCGGGAAGGGCGTGAGCGGTGGCGGTGTTGCACGCGACGACGATCGCCTTCACTCCCTGCGATCTAAGGAAGGCAACGATCTCCCTGCTGTATCGGAGAACGGTGTCGGGACTCTTCGGGCCATACGGGACGCGCGCAGTGTCGCCGAAGTAGAGGATGCTTTCGTTTGGAAGCTGCTTGACCAGCTCGCGCACGACGGTGAGCCCGCCGATACCCGAATCGAATACGCCAATCGGCGCCGAGCGGTCCATCACCAGGCGAAGCTGGCGGTCACGCGCGTTGAAGTGGGAGTGGCGGCGACGTTCGCGTGAAAATCCCAGAGATTCGCGGCGACGTAAGCGTCCGCGGCTGCAAAGAGATGGTTGAAAAACAGCGCCGCAAGCCAATCCTCGTAGTGCACCCGCCGCGCTTTCACTCGCTCCGCATCGAAGCGGCTGCGAATGTAAGTCGCGGGGACTGGTTGGCGCGTCTTCGGATCGAGAGTGACGAGACCAGTCAGCGGGTCGGTCTTGTAGGTGCTGACGACACTGTCTTTGGGAATCGATTTCGCCTCGCGGAGCTCTTGGCCGCGTTTCGCGGCCATTCCGAGTGATCCAACCTCGATGGTCGCGAAGAGCATCGCTGCTTTCGGGCGATCGAGACGGTCCTGTCCGTACCCGGGAAGAATCAAAGAGCTCAAGAATGCACGCCGTGGCGATATGGGCGGCTTCGTGCTGTCTGGAGTTTGCAGAGTGCGGGACGCGACGAGACCCAGCCGGACACTGTCGGTCGCCTGCGCGCTCAACACCGCTGCACTGCTCGGCAGCAGCACGGCGAGAGCTATGACGAAGAACCGCTTATTCATCGTAGGAAATTAACAGCGGTGCGCGCGAAGCTGGCGGGAGAGTGTGGGAATCGAACCCACCAAGCTCTGCTGAGCAGAGCCACATTGGTTTTGAAGACCAAGGAAGCCACCAGGCTCCATCCACCCCCTCAGCTTACGCGAGCACGATAGCGCGGGTGCCCTCCGGCTGCACCTCGCCGATCTCCACCGCCCCTTGAACGCGGGCCAGGTACGCCGCGGCTTTGGCGGCCGGGACGGCAACGAGGAGCCCACCCGATGTCTGCGGGTCGGTGAGAATTGCAAAGTCCTCATCACTAGACGATCCGCGATCCACGAGCTCGCCAAGGTATTGCCGGTTGCGTTTCGCGCCGTCGTTCGAGCCGCCCTTTAAGAGTGCCGCGCGCGCATTGGCGAAAAGCGGAACGCTCGCGACGTCAATGTGAATCGTGACAGCACTCGCGCGCGCTATATGCGACGCATGGCCAAGGAGGCTGAAGCCGGTGATGTCAGTGGCGCAGCGGGCGCCCACGGCGAGCGCTGCCCTGCTTGCACTCCCATTCAGCCTCTTCATTGCCTCGAGTGCGTCGAGCATATCCTCGCGCGCAATTAGCTGCCGCTTTGCTGCTGTGGTAAGAATGCCCGTCCCAATCGGTTTCGTGAGGATGAGACGGTCGCCCGGTTTTGCGCCCGCATTGGTGAGAAGGAAGGACGGGTGCGCCTGTCCCGTGACGGAGAGTCCGTACTTCAGCTCTCCAAGCACGGTGTGGCCACCAACGATAAATGCGCTCGCTTCGTGCACCTTGTCCTGCCCGCCGCGAAGAATCTCCGTCATCACGGCAAGTGGAATGTCGGCAGCGGGAAAAGACATGATGTTCAGGGCGGTGAGCGGCTGCCCGCCCATCGCATAGACATCGGAGAGTGCGTTAGCCGCGGCTATCTGCCCATACTCGTAGGGATCGTCGACGATCGGAGCAAAGAAGTCGACTGTTTGAACGAGGGCGACGTCGTCGGAGATGCGGAAGATTCCTGCATCGTCGAAAGTCTCGCGTCCGACGACAAGCCGAGGATCGGTGCGCGTGGGAAGTGCACCGAGTGCTTCCGACAAATCGCCCGCACCCATTTTCGATGCGCAGCCGGCGCAATTCGTGAACTGCGTGAGGCGAATTGTTTCTTCCGCAGCGACGGCCGTCATCGAGTTCCCTGCTGCTATTTCACGACGGCAATCACGTCGATTTCGACCAGCGCACCGCGCGGGAGGCCCGAGACCTGAACGGTCGAGCGCGCCGGCCGCGCCGCGCCCAGGCGCTTGCCGTAGAGCTCGTTGACGACGGGAAAGTGGGACATGTCCTGGAGGTAGACCGTAGTCTTCACCACGTCGTCCCACGCGACACCGGATGCGGCGAGCACGGCCTCGAGGTTCGTCATGACGCGCTCGGTCTGCTCCGTAACTCCGCCTGCGACGAGCTGTCCGGTGGCGGGATCGAGGGCAATCTGGCCGGCTGTGAAAAGCAGACCATTCGCGATGATCGCTTGTGAGTATGGTCCGATAGCCGCTGGCGCTTTGTCTGTGCTGACGTGCTTCACGCTGAATTTGCTCCAGGGAATGGTGAGAGCGAAAATCTAACTCGCGGCCGAGCTCGCGGTCGGAAGTGCGAAGAGCGCGCGTGTGTTTGCCGCTGTTGTGAGACCGAGGGAATCCGCGCTGACACCGCGCGCGGCGGCTAACCGGGCGAGGGTGCTGGCGACCCAGGCGGGCTCATTCCTTTTCCCACGATTCGGGACCGGAGCCAAAAAAGGAGAGTCAGATTCGACGAGAAGCCGGTCGTTCGGAACGAGACGAAGAAGATCGTCGTCGTCCCATTTCTTGAACGTCACGATGCCGCTGAACGATACGTACCAGCCTTGCGCAATGGCGCGCTCGGCGAGCGATTGCGACCCCGTGTAACAGTGAAGGACGCCGCGAACACCCGAGGCGCCCGCCTCGTCGATCATCGCGCCGGTGTCGTCCTCGGCATCGCGAGTATGGACGACGAGCGGGCGGCCAAGTTTTTCCGCGAGCGCAATCTGAGCCGCAAATGCTGCGCGCTGTTTCTCTCGAGGAGAATTGTCGTAGTGATAGTCGAGCCCGCACTCGCCGATGGCGACGGCTCCGGAGTGAACACTCTTCTCGATGAGCGGCAGGTCACGCGCCGCGTCAAACTCCGTCGCGTCGTGGGGGTGCACGCCGGCGGTAAAGAAAACGAATCCCGCCTGCGATTGAGCGATTCGCTCGGCAGCGGCGGCCGCGGTGAGCGACTCGCCGATGCAGATGATCGCTTCCGCGCCCGCGTCGCGGGCGCGTCCGACTACCGCGTCGCGGTCGCCGTCGAAGGCCGGGTCCGCGAGGTGGGCGTGGCTGTCGATGAAGACGACCTTCCCTCCGTGCGGCGCGGCCACTTCCGCTCGATCCATAGCAGGATGGGGGCGGCGACGTAAATCGAGCTGAACGTTCCGGTGACGATTCCGAACGCCATCACCCACGCGAACGGCCGGATTACTTCTCCCGCGAAGATGAGGAGCGCGAGCGTGGCTGCAAACGCAGTCGCGTGCGTCAGGATCGATCTCGGCAGCGTCTCGTTGATCGAGCGGTTCAGAACCTCGCGATCTACGTGCTTGTTCTTGCCACCCTTCTTAAGGTTTTCGCGGACGCGGTCAAAAATAATGATGGTGTCGTTAAGAGAATAACCGATGACGGTGAGAAGTCCCGCGACGAGCGTAAGCGAGATCTCGAGGTTCATCAGCTTCACGAACGCGATCGTGGTAAGAACGTCGTGGAGGGTGGCGAGCACCGCCGCCGCGCCGAAGCGCCACTCGAATCGAATGGCGAGATAGATCAGCGTGACGAGAAACGACAGCAGAATGGCGATGATGGCGCCGCGCCTCAGCTCGTCGCCGACGCGCGGTCCGACAGCTTCCGTGCGTACCACTGTGACGTCGTTGGCGCCGAACTTCTGCTTCAGCACGCTCTCGATCTGCGTCGAGATCGTCTCGGCACCTTTCGTCTGCTGCGCGACGTGCGCGGCGTCCTGAGCTCTTACCGTGAATTCCCGGTTGCTGCCGAACTGCTGAATCTCCGCGCCCTTAATGCCCGCATCGTCGAGCGAGTTACGAATGGCGCTCACGTCCGGAGGCGCCTGAAACTGGAGCTGCATCAGGGTACCGCCGGTAAACTCAATGCTCTGGTTGGGCAGGCGATGAAAGATCGACGCGATTCCAACGACGATGAACAGCACCGTAAGAACGGCCGCGGTGCGCCACCAGCGGATGAAATCGTAATGGGTTCCGTGCAGTAGTCTCAGCATCAAATGCTCAGTGTCTGGGCGTCGCGACTGCGACTGAGCCAGATCATGTAGAAGGTTCTAACGACGAAGATGGATGTGATCATCGAGGCCGCGATACCGGCGAGGAGGGTGACGGCGAAGCCGCGCACCGGACCGGTGCCGTACTGATAGAGAATGGCCGCGGTAAGCGCGTTGGAGACGTTTGAGTCGATGATGGCGCTCATCGCGTGACGGAATCCTTCGTCGATCGAAGTGCGCACTGTCTTCCCGCGCTCGAGCTCCTCACGAATACGCTCGAAGATGAGGACGTTCGCATCGACCGCGATTCCGATTGAGAGCACGAAACCGGCGAGACCCGGAAGCGTCAGCACTGCGCTGAAACCGGCGAGCGCAGCCAGCGTGTAGAGCATGTAAAGACCAAGCCCAAGCACTGCGAGCAAGCCGGAGAAGCGGTAGTAGCCGAGCATGATGATGACGACGAGCAGGACCGCGATCGCTCCAGCGGTGACTCCCTTCTGAATGGAATCCTTGCCGAGGCTCGCTCCGATGTTTCGCACTTCGGCGACCTTGAGCGGAACGGGCAGCGAGCCTGCGCGAAGAACGAGCGCGAGATCCTGCGCCGCTTGGAGATCCTTGCCGCCCATCGTGATCTGTCCGCGGGAGCCTATCGCGCCCTGAATGACTGGCGGGCGGCCTACAACGCGCTGATCGAGCACGATCGCCATATAGTCTTTGATGTGCCGCGAAGTCTCGGTGCGGAATCGCCGAGCCCCTTCGTTGTTCATCTGGAACTCGACGAGATTGCCTTCCGTCGGGGACGAATTCGGCTTCGCGTCGGTGAGGTATTCACCCGTAATGATTGGCTTCTGATCGAGCACGTAAATTCCGCGAAAAATCTTCGCACCGACGGACGAGGTATCCGCGCTCCAGCGAACCACCTTCCCGGGCGGAAGTATCGCCTGTACTTCTGGAAGGTCGAGGTAGTGCGTTACGAGGTCGACATCACCCTTCGCGACATAGTATTCGCCGGGCATTCCGCCGGGGGAGAGCAGTTTTGAAAATGCTCCGGGGCCGCCGACTGCGGCCGCCGTATCGGTCTTCGCGCTATCGCTCTTTGCCGCGGAATCTTTTTTGGATTTCGTCGTATCACTCGTCAAAAGCGACTGGATGCCGGCCGGTGCGGAGCTGTCCTTGACCGCCGCTGCTTTCGTGTTACTGCGGGCAACAGTCTTGCCCTTCAATAGCGCGTCGAGACGCGGCAGCGTCTTCTCGAGCGCCTGCGTCTTGTCGGTGATCTGAAATTCGAGGAACGCGGATTTCTGAACGACGTCCTGCGCGCGGCGAGGATCGTCGATGCCGGGCAGCTCTACGATGATGCGATCGTTGCCGGCCTTCTGCACAACCGGCTCTGAGACACCGAACTGATCGATACGCGTGCGCACGACCTTGAGGGCGCGGTTAATGGCTTCGCTCTTGTCGACGATGGCGCCTTTCGATTCATCCACTTCGAGCGCGAGGTGCATTCCGCCCTGGAGATCGAGTCCGCGCTTGAGCGGGACGCGGCGAACAGTGTCATAGACGAACTCGCCGTTCCGCTTCACACGCTCGACCGTATTGCGCGGGAAGAGCGCCCACACGGAAGCGATGATGAGGCCAAGAATGATGAGCAAACGATACTTCAGATTCATGCCGATTTCATAGTGAAGATTGCGTTTTTCCCAAGCCCTTAAGGTTACCGGGGTTCGAATGGAGAGTCAACGCGCGGCGCGCATTCTTCTCGTCCAGTTTCAGCTGTTCCCGAAGGGCCTCGGAAGAGGAGAATTTTCGCGTTTCTCGGAGACGGGCGACGAAATCCAGCCGCACCGTTTGGCCATAGAGCTCACCCGCGGAATCAAACAGGTGAGCTTCCAGCGACGTCGCCGTGTCGTCGAAAGTTGGACGCGGGCCGAGGTTCATCATCCCTCCGAGCTGACCATTTGGCGTCTGCGCGCGCACCGCGTACACGCCTTCGGGCGGGAGAAGCTTTCGCGGAGGCGGTGGGCCCAAATTCAACGTTGGAAAACCGATGGTGCGACCCCGCTTGTCGCCAGGAATGACTTCGCCGCTCACCGAGTAAGCTCTGCCAAGTGATTCTGCCGCGCGCTCGAGGTCACCGCCTGCAACCGCCCGCCTGATCGAAGTAGATGAAATCGATTGTCCATTCCGCGCGGCGACAGGGGGAATGACCTCGACCGCAAAGCCCTCCTTTTTCCCGAGCTCTGTGAGAACATCTGCGTTTCCGGCGCGCTGCCGCCCGAAGCCGTGATCGTAGCCGATAAGCAGCTCCTTCATCCGGAAGCAGCGCGTTAAAACGCGGGACACGAACTCTTCCGCCGAATAAGTCGAGAGCGCGTGCGTGAATGGGACGACGGCCAGGTATTCGAGGCCGGTCTCGGCCAACACCTCCAACTTCTCCTCGCGTGTGGTGAGAAGAAGCGGCGCGGCCGCCGGGTTCACGACCTCCATCGGATGAGGGTCGAAAGTGACGAGCACGCTCGCGATTCCAAGCTTCCCCGCTCTGGCGACAAGCTTCTCGACGACATCGCGGTGGCCGCGATGAACGCCGTCAAAGGTGCCAACCGTCACCACGGTTTCCGTGACATTCGGCGGAAGCGCCGAATCCGGATATCGGTCGAGATCAACCATTGGACACCACGACATCGAGCCGGTGCGGCCGCGTGTGCGCGGATTTCAGTGCTTCGATCGACATGGCGTCGCTGACGTTGAGAGATCCCATGGCGATGCGCCGCAGCGATTCGAGATGCGCCGCAGATTCCGTTGCGCGGCCGAGGTCACGGGCGAGAGAACGGATGTAGGTCCCGCCGCTGCAGGTGATCGTCGCAAGAAGAGAATCGGCAGTCTGTTCCCGAAGATCCCACTTGTGGACGGTTACCTGTGCAGGCTCGAGCGCGATTGGGGTTCCCTTCCGTGCGGCTTTGTAGGCGCGCTGCCCGTCCACACTCTTTGCGGAGTAATCGGGAGGAGTCTGCGCAATTGCGCCGGTCAGCGAGACGATTGCATCGCGAACTTTTTCGGCGGAGGGCGCGGCGGCGGTGCGCGTGACGGTGCCGGTTGAATCGTCAGTGTCCGTTTCGCCGCCGAACCTGATGAGCGCTTCGTAAACCTTCGGCTCGATGTCGAGAAAGTTCGCAAGTCGCGTGGATTTTCCGAGGAGAAGTACAAGAAGCCCGGTTGCAAAGGGATCGAGAGTACCGAGATGTCCGATGCTGCGCTGGCCGTAAGCGCGACGTGCGATGAGCACGATGTCGTGCGAAGAGAGGCCTGCGGGTTTGTCTATGAGAAGAAGCCCGTCAGGCCCCGCCGCCTCCTCAGCTTCCTTCGCCTTCTCCACCGCTCGGTTCCGGATTGTCTTTCCGCTTCACTTCGGCGAGCAGCGACTCGATGCGCGCCGCGCGGGCGACCGTATCGTCTTCCTTGAACTGAAGCTCGGGCGCAACGCGAAGCTGAAGAGATTTCGCGAGACGCGAGCGCAGGTGGCCGGCGAGACTCTGCAGGCCTTCGAACGTCGCCTTCTTATCGTCGGGGCTGCCGAGCACGCTCACGAACACCCGCGCATGACGTAAGTCCGACGTGACCTCGACAGCAGTCACCGTGACGAAGCCGACGATGCGAGGATCCTTTGCCGACTCCGTTAAAAAGGTCGCGACTTCCGCGCGTACCGCTTCAGCTACGCGGTCGGCGCGACGAGTGTTACGCAGTGGCGGCTGACTCGAGCGTGCGCGCGACCTGCTCCTTGCGGTAGCACTCGAGCACATCGCCGACCTTGACGTCGTTGAAATTCTCGACGCCGATTCCGCACTCGAATCCTTCGCGCACTTCCTTGGCGTCGTCCTTGAAGCGGCGCAGCGAGGAAATGAGACCGTCGTAAACCTCGGAGCCGTCGCGGATAACACGGATGCGGCCGGTCTTGTTGATTATGCCGCTGCGCACCGAGCATCCGGCGATGACGCCGATCCTCGACACCTTAAACAGCTCGCGCACTTCAGCTTCGCCGAGAATGACTTCCTTTTCTTCCGGACGGAGCATTCCCTCGAGCGCGGAGCGAATGTCTTCGACCGCCTCGTAGATGATCTTGTAGAGCTTGATCTCGACGCCTTCACGCTCCGCAGCAGAGCGCGCATTGTTATCCGGCCGCACGTGGAAGCCGACGATGATGGCACCGGCAGCACGCGCAAAGAGAATGTCGCTCTCCGTAATTGCGCCGACGCCGCGATGCACGACATCCACCGACACTTCCTCGTTCGACAGATGAGCGAGCGCGTCGGCGAGCGCTTCCGCCGGACCGCCCTGATCGGCCTTGATGAGAATGGGCAGCATTCTCTTCTGGCCCGGGGTCGTCTGCGTCATGAAGTCTTCGAGCGAGATGACGCCCTTCGCGGTACGGCGGCTCTTCGCCTCGCGGTCGAGACGCTGCCGGCGCTGCGCGATTTCGCGCGACTCCATCGCGTCTTCGACGACGACGAACTGATCGCCGGCCATAGGCACTCCGCCGCCGATGCCAAGCACCTGCACGGGAATGGCCGGCCCGGCTTCCTTAACAGTCTTGTTGCGCTCATCGAGCAGCGCGCGCACGCGGCCGGAATACATGCCGCAGATGAAATCGTCGCCTACACGAAGAGTTCCGCTGCTGATGAGGACCGTAGCAACAGGGCCCTTCCCTGCATCGAGCTGCGCTTCGACGACCGCGCCAGTCGCTCTGCGATCGGGATTCGCCTTGAGATCGAGAATTTCGGACTGAAGAAGAATCTGCTCGAGAAGCGTGTCGACACCGGTTCCCTTTTTCGCCGAGATCTCGGTGGAGAGAACGGTGCCGCCGAACTCCTCGAGCACAACGCCGTGCTGAAGGAGATCCTGCTTCACTTCCAGGGGCTTCGCACCCGGCAGATCGATCTTGTTGATGGCGACGATCATCGGCACGCCGGCGTTCTTGGCGTGAGAGATCGCCTCGATCGTCTGCGGCATCACCTTGTCGTCGGCAGCGACGACGAGGACGACGATGTCGGTAACCTGCGCGCCGCGCGCACGCATGGCCGTAAACGCTTCGTGGCCCGGCGTGTCGAGGAAGGTAATCGCCTTCTCCTTCGGGAGACTGACGTGATACGCTCCGATGTGCTGCGTGATTCCGCCAGACTCACCCGCGACGACGTTCGCCTTGCGGATGTAATCGAGCAGCGACGTCTTTCCGTGATCGACGTGGCCCATGATCGTGACGACGGGCGGCCGTGAGACGAGATCACCCGGCTCCTCGACTTCGGCGGTCGTATTTAGATCGGCCGCGTACTCCTCTTCCTTTACCGCCTGGAATCCGAACTCGCTTGCAATCAAGTCGATCTGATCGAAGTCGAGCCGCTGATTGATGGTCACCATCAATCCGAGGTTCTTGAAGGCGAATCCAACGATCTGCGTCGCAGGAACCTTGAGGATCTGTGCGAGCTCGCTCACGGTAATGAACTCGTTCACACGCACCGTCTTTTTCTCGCGCTCGACCTCGGCCTGACGAAGAGCCGCAAGCTCCTCGCGTCCCATCGTGTCGTCGGGACGGCGCACTCCGCGGCGCGGCGCGCCACGGATGTTGGTCATCGTCTTCGCAATGCTTGCCGATACTGCTTCCTGATCTACTGATCCACGCTTGCCCTTCTTGCCTCTGCGTGCGCCATCATCGCGGCGCGGCGGACCGCCACTGGTGCGATCGTCACGGCGCGGGGGTGAAGTCGCGGCACCAGGGGTGGCCGAAGCGACGGGACGCGGCGGCTGATACGGACTGCCGGTAGCAACGGGACGCGGGCGCGGAGCACCGGGTACGACAGGCTGTGGCCGCGGACGCGAGCGCGTATCGCCGCGATTGTCGGCGGCGGTGCCGCCGGCGCTGGCGGTGACTTCGGACTCAGGCTTGCGCGGAGCGGCAGGACGCGGCGGCTCGGCAGGCGGAGCTGTCGCTTCGACGGGAGCGACTGGCTCTACTTTATTTTTAGGCTCCTCGACAGGCGTAGCCTCGATGACTTCCGGCCCCGGAGCAGCTTCAACGACGGCGTCCGATTTCTTACGGCGACGAACGCCGGTTGTCTCTACCGCGGCGGGCGGCGGCGGAGGGGCGGCCTCGGCGGCTTGTTTCTTCGTCTTCTTTTCCGCGGCGGGAGCGGCGGCAGTTCCACTGCGACGCCGCCTGGCCGGAGCGGCGGGCGTGGCCACTCTTGCCCGCTTCTCACGCTCCCAGCGCGCGCGAATGCGAGCCACCTGATCATCGCTCAGCGGGCTGAGATGACTCTTTACGGCAACATCCATCTTCCGAAGAAGCTCGACGACTTCTTCGGTGGTGATGCCAAATTCGCCTGCCAGGTCGTGAACTCTGAGCTTGCTCAACCCAACTCCTCCTCACGGTCGTCTTGCGGTGCGCTCTCGTAGAGCGCGCGAATACCAGCCGCCAGACGTTGATCAACAATTCCAACCATCGCCGCTTTCTCTCGGCCCACCGCCGCGCCGAGCTCGGCCGCAGTAGGTCCAACAATCATCGCAATGCCGCGCGCCTTCAGCAGCGGCGCAACTTTGTCTCTGCTATTTCCCGCTGCGTCGCTCGCGACAATCGCCAAATGCAACTTACCACGCCGCGCAGTTTCTCTCACCTGCTCCACACCTATTATCGCTCCCCTGCCGCGTATGCCCAGCCCGATTAGGCGCACGAGCTTCACGGCCGCGTGTTTGTCACCGCCTTCGCTCAACTAGCGCTGCCTTCCTCGCTCGACGGCGCGGTTTCGGCAGCCGGCGCTTCTGCCGCGGCGGGTTGTTCGCCGCCCGCTGTCTCGCCCGCATCGTCCGTCGTGAGCTCGTTGATGATCCCCATCAAGCGGTCCGCTTCTTCCGGCGCGATGCCAGGAAGACGCAGGAAATCTTCGCGCTCGAGATCGAGAATGTCGTCGAGCGTGCGATATCCTGCTTCCTCGAGAACGGCGACCGTCGCCGGTGGAAGTCCGCTCAGATCCGAAAGCTTCGGATTCGTCGCGGCCTCTGTCTCACTTGGGAGCGGCGCGAACATCGGAGTATCCGCTCCGCGCTCCATCCACTCGCGGCTCGAGTAAAGCTCGATCTTCCATTCCGTCAGCTCCGACGCGAGGCGGACGTTCTGACCGTTCCGGCCGATAGCGAGCGAAAGCTGATCCTCGTCGACAATCGCCTGAATCGTTTTCGTGGCGGGGTCGCTGAACACACGCGCAACTCTCGCGGGTGCGAGCGCAACGCGGGCAAATCTTTCCGGATCCGAAGACCAGGGCACGATGTCGATTCTCTCGCCGCCGAGCTCGTTCACGACTGCCTGCACGCGCGAGCCTTTAAGTCCGACGCACGCGCCAACAGCATCAACCGAATCGTCGCGGGAGAAAACGGCGATCTTTGTGCGGCTGCCGACTTCACGGGCGCTTGCACGAATCTCGACGATGTTCTGCTGAATCTCCGGAACCTCGAGCTTGAACAGCGCGCGCACGAAGAGCGAATCCGCGCGGCTTAGCACGAGGCGCGGGCCCTTCGGAGTCTCCTCGACGCGCTTCAATACCGCGCGAAGCGCGTCTCCCTGATGGAAGTGCTCGCGGTGATTCTGCTCGCGGTAAGGAATGATCGCTTCCGCCTCGCGGAACTTGTTGAGCATGACGACGAGCTTGCCGCGCTCGATCTGCTGAACTTCGCCGGAGAGAAGGTCGCCGACACGGCTGGAGAACTCGTCGCGGATTTTCGTCCGCTCGCCTTCCCTCACCCGCTGGATGATTCGCTGCTTCGCCGCCTGAACCGCCGTGCGGCCGAACTCGGAGAAATCCACCGGCTTCTCGTAGACGTCGCCGACTTCGAACTCGGGGTCCTCGATGCGCGCTTCCTCGAGGGAGATTTCCTTGCTGGAGTCCACCACCTCGGCGACAACGTCCTTGAGCAGCACGATCTTGATCGCGCCGTTCGATTCGTCTATCGCGACTTCGGCCTGGACGTTAGGGCCGTGCTTCTTGGCGAGCGCCGCGTTGATGCCGTCGGTCAGGAGACCGTGCAGCTCGCTGCGGTCGATCTGCTTCGAGCTCGTGAGCTCCCGAATCGCCTGCAAAATTTCAAGTGAGGCAGCCATTACCGCTCCTTAACGATCCCAATGAAAAGCCAGCCGCGCCTTCTCTACTGCAGCCAGCGGAAAGCGCCGCTCGTCGCCGCGCTCGTTCTTAACGATCACCACTTCGTGTCCCGCATCGCCCTCGACTCCGACTATCTCAATCTCATCGGTGCGCCGGCCCGCCGGATCACCCGGAACGTTCGCCGTCACCACCGCCTTGCTGCCACTGAACCGCTTCCAATCTGCCGCATGACGAAGCGGCCTTTCCAAGCCCGGCGACGAGACCTCGAGAGCGTACTTCCCGTCGCCAAACCCTTCCTCGTCCAACCGCTTCTCGATCGCACGCGAAGCGCGGGCACAATCCTCGACGAGAACGATTTCGCCGCCTTCCCGCTCGATCCTCACATCCACCACCGGACGTCCCTTCGAACCTCCGAGCTTGACCTCGAACAATTCTAGGTGAAGCTCCCTAAGCTCTGAATTCACAATTTCTTCCAGAGTTTGCTTCATCGGCCTAAGGTTTTGATAGGAACAAAAAAACGTGGGGGATAATCCCCACGTTCACGTGCTGCGGCCCGGTCTTGCTCCGCTTCTACAATGTAGACTGCGAGAGAGGGAGAGTCAACCGAGCTTCTATAGCATCGGGAGACTCCGGGTTCTCAAACCCGGGCGTAGATCACCCCGATCTGCCTCCCTGAGTCTGCCGCGCGGTGCGAGAACAACTGATCGTTGTCACACCGCGTGCAATACTGGCTCACCGAGATTTTCCTGACACCTGCGCTCCGGGCGTGCTCGGCAATGAGCGAGCGAAGATCGACGTTTCCCGGCCGGTTTGCCGTTTCGCCTGTGAGCTGTGCGCGAACATCGGCGCTCACCTCGTAGCAGCGCCCACAGATAGCGGGGCCCAAATGAATGGCAATGTCGGCGGGGGCGAGGCCATTCCGAGAGAGTATCGCGATGGCCCCTTCGGTTATCCGGGCGACTGTCCCCCGCCAGCCCGAATGAAGCAGCCCGACCACACCCGATGCGTGCGCAAGAAAAACGGGAACGCAATCGGCGACGGTCGTGGCGAGCGCCGTTCCCTTCTCGATGGCGATCAATCCGTCCGCCTGCCCCCCGCGAAGCCATCCCGACCAGCCGCCGGTTTGGACGATGACACGGTTGCCGTGCACCTGCCTCACCGTTGCGATGCGCGGCGCATTTTCCGCGAGTGCATTCTGGAGCGCGCTCCAGCGCGACATCACTTCACCGACGGGCTCATTTCCGGCGACGCTGAAAGTTCCTGCCTGGCGCGTCGTCGTAAATGCGGTGATCCCCCACTCCTCGAAATCGGGAATGGAGAGATTGGGTATTTCTATCACTACGTCGTGCGGCGGTCGTCTATGCGGGTGATGGAGGCGCCAAGCGCGTTCAAGCGCTCGTCGATGCGCTCGTAGCCCCGCTCGATTTGGCCAACGTTATTGATGAAGCTGGTTCCTTCCGCGCAGAGCGCGGCGAGGAGCAGCGCCATCCCCGCTCTGATGTCGGGAGATTCGAGGAACGCGCCGCGCAAGTGCGAAGGTCCGTGAATCAACGCGCGGTGCGGGTCGCAGAGGATAATGCGGGCGCCCATGCCGGCAAGCTTGTCCACGAAAAAGAGCCGGGACTCGAACATCTTCTCGTGCATCATGATAAGCCCTTCGCACTGGGTCGCCGTAACGATGGCGATAGACATAGTATCCGCCGGGAAGGCAGGCCAGGGTTGATCCTCGAGCTTGGGAACGTGTCCGCCCGAATCCGCCTGGATCTTTCTCGTCTGGTTTGCGGGCACGATGAGGTCGTCGCCATCCACGGTGCACTCGATCCCTAGACGGGCAAAGCCCATTCGGGTGGAGCGCAAATGCTCGATTCCGGCGTTCTCGATTCTCAGCTCCGACTGCGTGACTGCCGCAAGGCCGATGAATGAGCCGACCTCGATGTGGTCGGGACCAATCGTGTGGGTGACAGGTTCCGTGCCGATCGCGTGACCGCCCTCGATGGTGATGCAATTGGTGCCGATGCCGCTGATACGGGCTCCGAGCGCAGTCAGAAAATGGGCGAGATCCTGAACGTGCGGCTCACACGCAGCGTTTCTGAGAATGGTCGTACCCTTCGCGGCCGCGGCGGCTACCAGTGCATTCTCCGTCGCCGTTACGCTAGGCTCGTCGAGGAAAACGTCGGCGCCGATGAATTCCTTCACCGACATCGAAAGCATCGCGCCGTGCTCCACCTTGGCCCCGAGCTGTTCCAGCGCGAGGAAGTGGGTGTCGAGGCGCCGCCGTCCGATGACGTCTCCCCCCGGTGGGGGGAGCGTGACCTGGCCGCAACGCGCGAGGATCGGCGCGGCGAGAAGGATCGAAGCCCGGATTTTCGCGCACAGCGTCGGATTGAGATCGCGCTGACGAAGCTCCTTGGCGTGAATATGGAGCGAATTGCGCCCCGTCCACTCGATGGACGCGCCAACCGATTTGATGAGCTCGACCAGCGTCTCGAGGTCGCGGATGCGCGGGACGTTTTCCAGATCGACCGGCTTGTCGGAGAGAAGCGCCGCCGCCACGATGGGGAGCGCGCCATTCTTGTTCCCCGAAGGCCGGATGGACCCCTTCAGTTTGGTGCCGCCTTCGACGATGTACTGAACTGCGGACATGAAATCCTCGGTGCGTGCGCCGGCGGGTTGATGAGTGTTGCGCAAATATATCGCGCAGGCCACTCTTTGGACTGCTCAACCCGCTACTGTGAACATGGCCTCTCCCTTGCACAAATCGCGCGCATGAACGCACTGATGTCGTCGGCGGGAGCACTGCTGCTGCAGGCGGCACGCACGCTTCCGGATACAATCGTCACCCGCCAGGTGTCCGAAGACCCGGGAATGCTCACCAAAGTGACGAGCGTTGCCAGCGTCGTTCTCACCTTCACCTTCATCGCATTGTCGGCGGCGCTCATCCCGGCGGCTTTGAATTTTCGAAAGAGCTACAAGAAAATCAGCGAAATGCTCGACAAGATTTATGGCGACGTGAATCCGCTAATGCGTCACGCGAGCACGATCGCCGACAACGTGGACTACATCTCCACGTCCGTGCGTGTGGATATCCAGCAGGTGAGCAAGACGATCGCGGCCGCCAATCAGAGCCTGCTCAAGGCTGTGCAGGCGGCGGAGGAGAGAGTGAGTCAGCTCAATGCTTTGCTGGAAGTCGTGCAGGAGGAAGCGGAGTCCGTGTTCGTCACGACCGCGTCTACTCTGCGCGGGGTGCGGACTGGAATCAACCAAGCATTCGAGGGGGAGGGTTTTGAAAATGGCTACTACAGCGAAGACGGGTCCGACGACGACGAAGAGCCGCGCCCAAGGATCAAACCAAGAGCCGGAGCTGGACGCGGATCGTGATAAGCAGCTCGACCTACTGACGGCCGCGCTCATCGGAGCTGCGGTCGGCGCAGGTGTAACGCTTCTCTTCCGCCGCGGACCTTCGGGCCGCCGGCCGCTTCGTCCGATGCTCGATCTTGCCGGACGAGGAGCACGTATAGGCGGAGTGGCAGGACTCGCGGGCGCCCGTTGGGCCGGAGGACGAGCCGCCGAGGGAGCACGCTGGGCCGCACCGTATGCCGAGCGTGGGTGGCAGACTGCGCGCGATAAGGGCGGCGAGCTCGTCGACCGAATCCCGTTCGACGACATGGCCGAGCAAGTCCGCGAGTATGTCGGTCACGCACGCGAGGCGATCAACGACGTCGTCTCCGACGAGCTGAAGGATCTGCGCAAAGCGGTACGCCGCCAGCGCAAAAAGATCGGTATTTAGGACGCATCTGCGCATGATGCGCGTTGGCCACGCTGCACCGTGGGCGATTGCGCTCGCGGTGCTTCTGGCGTTAGTGCTCGTCCCATCCAACGCGCATGCGTGGACGCCGGGCACGCACATCTTCCTCGGCGAAGCAATTCTCCGCTCGCTCGAGATGCTGCCCGGCAATGTCGCGGAGCTGCTCGCCGCTTATCCACACGATTTTCTGTACGGGTCGATAGCCGCGGACACGAGCATCGCGAAGAAGTACGCCGTGGCGGGGCGGCACTGCCACTCGTGGAAAGTCGGATTCGAGATTCACGATGGTGCGGAGTCGAGCGCTTTGCGCGCGTTCGGCCTCGGATATCTCGCGCACCTCGCAGCGGATTCCGTGGCTCACAACTACTTCGTTCCACACCAGTTGGCGATCACGTCCACGACGTCGGCGCTCGGCCATAGCTATTGGGAGAGCCGCTTCGATGGACATATCGGCGAAAGGTTCAGCCGCACCGCAAGGCAGCTCATACTCCGGGACCACAGCGCATCGGACGGCCACCTCGACAGAATTCTCAGCCCAACGATCTTCAGCACGCCGACGAACCGCAGGATCTTTCGCGGCATGGTGCATGTGGCGGATACGGAATCATGGCAGCGCATTTTTCACATGGTCGCGGAAAAGAGCCGGTGGGATCTGACCGAGCAGGAAGTCGGCGGTTACGTCACGCGATCGTTCGACTTCATCGTCGATCTGCTCCGCCACCTCGACAAGTCAGAGCCGATGAAGCTCGATCCGGCGGGAACCGAGCCGCTGCGCGAAGCGAAGAAGATCAGGCGCGTCGCGCTCCGCCAAGGCGGTGAGGATCACGTTAGAGAGCAGGCGATGCATCATTTTGGACTGCCGCTCTCGAAGCTGACCTATTCCAAGACGCGAAGCGAGCCGCTCTACCCCGCGCGCGAAGTCAGCAGCTGATTCACGCGCTTTGGATCGGCGCGCCCCTTCGATTTCTTCATCACTAGACCGACCAGCACACCCTGAAGCTTTCTCTCGCCCGAGAGGAAACGCTTCGCCTCGTCCGGATTCTCGCTCAACACCTCGTCAACCCAGCCCTCGAGCTGTGCGTCGTCGTTGACCTGGACGAGTCCTTCGTCCGCTGCGATCTGCGCGGGCGGCTTTCCCGTTTCCAGCATCTTCGCAAAGATCGTCTTCCCCGCGGTATTGCTCACTATCCCCTGTTTGATGAGCGAGATGAGCTCCCCGAGACCCTCGGGACGAACGGGCAATGTGGCGTACGTGACACCGGTTTCGTTGAGCGCGGACTGCACTTCTCCCATCACCCAGTTGTAGGCGGCGCGCGGGTCGCCTGCAGCACGAGCGACATTCTCGAAATATTCGGATAGCTCGGGCGTGGCCGTTAACTGATCGGCTTCCTGTGCAGTGACGGAATAGTCCTTCGTGAAACGCGCGTGTCTCGCGTCGGGAAGCTCGGGCAGATCGTGCTTTGTTTTTGCGATCCAATCTTTCTCGAGCACGAGCGGACGCAGGTCCGGCTCAGGGAAATACCGGTAATCCTGGCTTCCCTCTTTCGTCCGGCTCGGCCGCACGGCGCCCTTCGCCCCATCCCAAAGAAGAGTCTGCTGCTCGATCTTTCCGCCCTTTGACAAAACTTCGCACTGACGCTCGAACTCGAGGTCGAGCGCGCGCTCCACGGCGGAGAATGAATTCATGTTCTTCACTTCGGTCTTCGTGCCGAGCTTCGTCTCGCCACGTGGCCGCGCGCTTACGTTGGCGTCAACGCGGAGACTTCCCTCCTCCATACTCACGTCACTCACACCGAGGAATTGGAGGGTGCGTTTCAGCGTTCGCAAATATGCTCCTGCTTCCGCGGCGCTCCGCATATCCGGCTCGCTCACGATCTCGATGAGTGGGACTCCTGCGCGATTCAAGTCGATGGCCGTCGAGTTTTGGTACCGATCGTGAATCGATTTTCCAGCGTCTTCTTCCATGTGCACGCGCGTAATGCGCACGCTGATCGGCTTTCCCGCTTCGGTATGCCCTATGGTGAGGGACCCCTCCGTTGCAAGCGGCTGATCGAACTGGGAGATCTGATATCCCTTTGGGAGATCGGGATAGAAATAATTCTTTCGCGCAAACACTGAAACCGGGCTCACCTTGCATCCGAGACCGACTGCCGCCCTCGCAGCCAGCTCGACTGCGTGCTTGTTGAGCACGGGTAGCGCGCCGGGAAGAGCGAGGCAGACCGGACAAGTATTCGTGTTCGGCGGCGCGCCGAAGTCAGCAGAGCAAGCACAGAACGCCTTGCTCGCGGTCTTGAGCTGTACGTGTACCTCCAGGCCGACGACCATCTCATACGCTTCGGTCATCGGTGTGCCTCCCCGCCAAGAGCCTTCTCGAGCGCGTAGGCTACGCGGAACATCTCGTACTCGCCAAAGTGTGGCGCGATGATCTGGCCGCCGATGGGTAAACCGCCCACTCTTCCGATTGGAATCGACATCGCCGGATTTCCAGAAAGATTCGCCGTCGCGGTGAAGATGTCGTTCAGATACATCTCGTACGGATCGGTCACCGCTCCGATCGGGAACGCGGGGCTCGGAGTCGTCGGCGTGAAGAGAGCGTGCACACCGTCGTTGAAGACGGCTCGGAAATCTTCCGTGATCAGCGTGCGCACGGCCTGCGCCTTCTTATAGTAGGCGTCGTAGTAGCCGGCGGAGAGCACGTAGGTGCCCAGCATGATGCGGCGGGTGACTTCAGGGCCGAATCCCCGGCTGCGCGTGTCCTCGTACATCCCTCGCAGTCCGTATTCGGACGGTACGCGCAGTCCGTATCTCACGCCGTCGAAGCGAGCGAGATTCGACGACGCCTCGGC
>JACDDT010000100.1 GCA_013816855.1 Gemmatimonadaceae bacterium | reverse complement strand
CTGGCCAGAGCTTGATATGCATCCATTCTCCGAAACCCAAAAGCAGTGGCTCCGCACCGACATTCCCCCGTTTCGCGCCGGTGACACCCTTCGCGTCAACGTGCGCGTTCGTGAAGGTGACAAGGAGCGTCTGCAGGCGTTCGAAGGTGTTTGCCTTGGCCGCCGCGGCAGTGGCGTGAGCGAGACGTTCACCGTCCGCAAGATCTCCAGCGGAATCGGCGTCGAGCGCATCTTCCCCGTGCACAGCCCAATGCTCGCCGATATCAAAGTCGTGCGCCGCGGTCGGGTTCGCCGCGCGAAGCTTTACTACCTCCGCCACCTGACCGGAAAGGCCACGCGCATCAAGGAGCGCAAGGTCAAGGTCGTGGTGCCGGGCGCCGAGGCGTAAAGCTCGTCGCCGG
Source organism: Gemmatimonadaceae bacterium (assembly GCA_013816855.1). Classification (GTDB taxonomy): domain Bacteria; phylum Gemmatimonadota; class Gemmatimonadetes; order Gemmatimonadales; family Gemmatimonadaceae; genus UBA4720. Next base: position 4,122 of record JACDDT010000100.1, on the reverse strand, counting down.
GCTGCCTACCGATGCAGGAGCCGGTTCAAGAAGACGGGCCTGATCCGGTAGAAGAGCTCCCACACATTCCGAAAGCGCGCGGCGCACAGCCGCGCTGGAAAAGATGGACCTCCATCGAGCGCGACCTCCGCGCCCTGAAAGGTCCATTGCTCGCTGGTGTGGATGAAGTCGGGCGCGGACCGATCGCAGGACCTGTCGTTGCCTGCGCTGTGATCATGCCGCCGAACGAGCCTGCCATTCGTGGAGTCGACGATTCAAAAAAGCTCACCGCCGAACAGCGCGAGAAGCTCGCGCCGAAAATTCGCGCCAAGGCGATCGCATTCGGAATCGGCGCGGCTTCGGTACACGAGATAGATACGATCAACATCTATCAGGCTAGCCGACTGGCGATGACACGCGCGCTAAGCCGTCTCCACGTTCAGCCGAATCATGTAATCATAGACGGTAACAGAATCCGTACCCTGGCCGTCGCGCACACTCCCATTCCCCACGGCGACGCGAGATGCTACAGCATCGCGTGCGCGTCGATTCTCGCGAAAGTGACTCGCGACTATCTCATGTCGCGGCTGGCGCTCAAGTACCCCGCGTATACGTGGGAGCACAACGCCGGTTACACCACGCGCGATCATGTAGCGGGGTTGATGTCGAGCGGAATCACGCCGCATCACCGGCGCAGCTTCACGCGCATCAACGAGCTGCTCGCGCAGATGAATGCGCAGGGTGACATCGAAGCGGCGATCCCCGTCTCCGTAGAGCTGACGAGCTAACCGATGACTGAGACCCGGGCGCTCGTCGGACTCATCATGGGCTCGAAGTCGGACTGGGACACGATGCAGCACGCCTCGGACATGCTCACGCGGCTCGGCGTTCCCTTCGAGACGCAGGTCGTTTCCGCTCATAGAACTCCCGATCTCCTTTTCGAGTACGCGTCCACCGCTTACGACCGTGGCCTCGAAGTCATCATCGCCGGTGCGGGCGGCTCCGCGCATCTCCCCGGCATGGCGGCGTCGAAGACCCACCTCCCGGTGCTCGGCGTGCCGATGGAGACGAAGCAGCTTCAGGGAATCGATTCGCTGTTGTCCATCGTTCAAATGCCTGCAGGTGTTCCTGTCGGCACGCTCGCTATCGGGAAAGCAGGCGCAATAAACGCTGCACTTTTGGCGGCGTCCATCTTGAGCGCGAAGCATCCGGAATTCCGCGACGCTGTGAAAGCTTACCGTCTCGACCAAACGAATAGCGTGCTCGAGAATCCCGACCCGGCGAAGCAGAAGTGAGAGTTGGAGTACTCGGCGGCGGTCAGCTTGGCCGCATGCTCGCCCTCGCCGGGTATCGCCTGGGCATTCAGTTCCGTTTCTTCGATCCGAACTCGGGCGCGCCTGTCGGACAGCTCGGTGAATTGATAGCGGCGCCATATGACGACGAAGCGGCGCTTGCAAGATTCTGCGATGGTCTCGACGTCGCCACGTATGAATTCGAGAACGTCCCTCTCGATGCTGCGCGCTTTGTCGCCGAGCGTGTGAAGCTGTATCCGCCGATCCAATCTTTGGAAGTTGCGCAGCATCGTCTGAAGGAAAAAGAATTCTTTAGTTCGCTCGGGATTCCCACGCCGAAGTACGCTCCCGCTAATTCCGCGGACGAGCTCGCGCACGCTCTCGGCGTCACCGGCATTCCCGCAGTGGTGAAAACGGTGACGATGGGCTATGACGGAAAGGGGCAGGTGGTAGTGAGAGATCGTTCTGCTGCCGCCTCCGCGTGGGATGCGGTGGGGAAGCGGGCAGTGATCGTGGAAGAGATGGTTGCCTTCGACCGCGAGCTCTCGATGATCGGAGCGAGAGACAACGACGGCAGAGAGGTGTATTACCCGCTCATAGAGAACGAGCACAGCGACGGAATTCTGCGCGTCTCGCGTGCGCCGGTGCACGATGTCTCGCTGCAGCTAAGAGGAGCGGCGGAGGACTACGTCCGAAGAATTTTTGAGAAGCTGGACTATATCGGAGTTCTTGCCGTGGAGTTCTTTCAGCGCGGAAGCGAGCTGCTGGTGAATGAGATGGCCCCTCGCGTTCACAACTCGGGACACTGGACCATTGAAGGCGCGCGCACCAGCCAATTCGAGAATCACTTGCGCGCCATCCTCTCGCTGCCGATGGGTGAGGCGGACGCGATTGGGGAAGCGGCAATGGTGAATCTCATCGGAGAAACCCCGCCGTTGCAGGAATTGCTCTCCATTCCGGGCGCGCACGTGCACCTGTACGGAAAAGCGGCGACTGAGCGCAGGAAGGTAGGTCACATCACGTTGGTGGGTGAATCGGCGCGGAACGTTGGAACGCTAGCGGAAACTCTTCGGCGAGCATTCGGCACCGGGACACGGTGACGACAAACGGCCCGCTCAAAGCCTCGCTTTGAGGGAGGCGCTGGGATGGGGAGGGGCTCGATGCGGCGACTACCAATGGGCCGCTTAACATCGAGATTCCTGATGGTTATAGCGCTCATTTGGTGACTGGAACGACCAACGGTCCGCTGGTGCTCCGGCGGATGTAAAATCCGCCGAAAAGCAGTTCAAACCTTTGAGAGCCGCCAGCTATCCAATCTTGCAACAAGACACTGATGAAAAAAGGATGCTGGCGGCTCTGCCTTTAGAGTCATCCGGAGTGACGGATGACACGACCGATGTCGCGCTCGCGGCGTCGGGCGACCGCCGGGCATTCGAGCGACTCTATCGGAAGCACGAGTCGCGAGTTTACTCGCTCTGCGCGCGGATGGCGGGAAGCTCGACGAAGGGCGAGGAGCTGACGCAGGACGTGTTCGTGAGAACCTGGGAGAAGCTCCCTCAGTTCAGAGGCGAAAGCGCTTTTTCGACTTGGCTGCACCGGCTCGCTGTGAACGTGGTGCTGAACGCGAGAAAGACGGAAGGCCGGGCGAATTCGAGAACTGAAGAGGGCGACGTAAGCGACGAGCGTTGGACAGAGGTGGGGCGCATGCCTCTTCACATCGAGAGAATGGATTTACAGCAGGCGATCGCGAAGCTGCCCGCTGGAGCGAGAAAGGTGTTCGTGCTGCACGACGTAGAAGGTTTCAAACACGAAGAGATTGCAGAGCTGTGCGGAATTACCGCCGGCGGCAGCAAGGCCCAGCTGCATCGGGCACGAATGCTTCTGAGAGAAGCACTGGGAGGTGAGAGGTGATGTCGGCGATGACCTGTGAACGGCTCGAGGCGATTCTTCCCGATTATTTTGAGGGAGATCTCAGCGACGAAGTGAAGGCGGCGGCGGACGCGCATTTGAAGACGTGTGCGAGCTGCGCTGCGATAGTTGTTGACATCGACCGCATCTCGCGCGGGGCGTCCGCGCTTCCCGCAATGCGTCCTGCCCGCGATCTCTGGAACGCAATCGAAGAGCGCATCACAGCGCCGGTGATTCCGCTCGCGCAGCCGGCCGACCGAAGCGTGCGCCGTTTTGGTCCCGCTTGGATGGCGGTGGCTGCCGCAGCGCTAATTGTGTCGACTGCTGGGGTCACCTACCTCGTCACTACGCGTGGTACGCCGGGGAAGCCGGCGGCAATCGCGATCGCGATACCGAAGCAGGCCGTACCTGCCGTGGATTCCAGTATCGCTCCAGCCGACAAGCCGGCGACGGTCGCGTCGACGGATGAAGCTCCCATGAGAAACAACCCCCGCCTCGCGCCCAGGACTTCGACGCACGTTGCATCGAACACCCGCGAGCGGACTCCACGCGTCACCAACGCAGGGAATACCGCGACGAACTTCGGAGCGATGCAGTCGGATGTGGCATACAATCACGAGATCTCCATTCTCGAGAGAATCGTGAGCTCGCGTTCCTCGGGTCTGGATCCGGTGACAGTTCAAGTCGTTAAGAAAAATCTCCAGGTGATCGATGAAGCGATCGCGCAGAGCAAGGCAGCGCTGGCGAAGGACCCGGCGAGCGCGCTCCTGTACGATCAGGTGACGCGGGCATATGGAAAGAAAGTCGAGCTATTGCGGACGGCGGCATCGCTGACGTCTGGAACATAAAAAAAACGAGTAAACGATGAAGGATCTAATGAAAGACCAATCGATGGAGCGGGCGGCGCGGCTGACGGTCTTCGCGCTCGTCTTCGCCGCCGCGA
>JACDDT010000099.1 GCA_013816855.1 Gemmatimonadaceae bacterium | reverse complement strand
GACGGAGTCGAGGCAGCCGAAGTAGCGCATGCAGTTAGAATGAGCGCGATCGCAAATCCCAGGACTCCGCTTCTCATTTACCCTTCCTGGTATTGCCGGCGAAGATCGCGAACACGAGCGTGCCCACTAGTATCAGTGCGAGAATCAATCTCCAATCCATCTAGCCCTCCTGGGCTCAGCGGCCTTCTACGTCGCGCTCGCCGGGAACCTTGCGTCCCCGGCGTCCTTCTCCTGGATGCGACTGCGCCTCATGAAAGCGCTCACCCTTGAGCCTGATTCCCCGCGCGAACTCGTCGTACTCCGCGTCGGAAAGCTCGTCCGCGATAGACGGAATGATTCCTTTTAGCACCGTCATTCGCTCTGCGACGGTGAGCTCGTTGATCTCCATCACGATCTTCCGCAGACGCGGATGATTCATCCAGTCGGTTTCCTTGCTCGTCGTCATTTGCTGCGAAATCTCCTCGTGAACGATTAGCGGATGATCCGCTTCGTGTTCTCCAGCTTCGTGCCGCTCTGAAGAGCGCCCAGTCCTTTGACTTGATTCCATCTTGCAAGGATCGTGTCCAAATCCGCCAGCGCTTTATCGAGCGTTGCTTCCGCTTGCGTAGTCGGTGTCATGTCCGCTCCTTCGAAATCGTCCAGCAGACTGGAGAGCGTCCCGCTGATTCCGCCAAATGTCGGCAAAGATCCGCCGGCAGCCACAGGCCGTCCGCCTCCGCTCTCGAAGGTAGCGGCGAGAGAATCGAGCGCCTGAGTGGCGATGTTCGGCGTCGAGCCTTTCGGCTTAACACCCTTCGCTGCCGTCGTGTCGCGCGTCCCGCCAATACGCTCGCGCAGTGCTCGCACCTCGCGAATTGCCGTTGCCGCTTTACGAATTCCTTCCCACGCGCGTGCAGAATTGTCGAACTGTGCACGGAGCGCGTCCTGTGTCATCGTCGAGCGCGGATCCATTTTCAGCGTGAGCGTCTGCGTATACGCCTTACCGTCTACGGTGAGGCGCACTGTATACTGGCCGGGCATTGCCGCGGGGCCGAGCGGAAAACGCGGCGTGTCGTGGGGAATGGCGGAGATTGGAAAATCAAAACCCATCACGTCCGGAGCGGGCCAATGCATATCCCAGATGAACCGGTGCATTCCCGGCGTGGCATCGAGCGGCTGCGAAGGGCGAACCCAATACAAAGGCACGTTCGCATCTTCGTCGAGTCGCTTGAGAACGTCGTTGCTGGCGAATGCGCGCACCACTCGTCCCGCGGCGTCGAGGATCTCCAGCTTAACCGGTGTTTTGGGCGCCGTCTTCAGCGTGTAGTTGATGATCGCGCCGTCGGGAGGATTCTTCCCTGCCGGCTCCTCGGGCGGGAGCGGAGTATCGGTCCACTTGTTCCTGCGAAAACGGTAGGTCACCTTCGGCTTGAACAGGTACGCGTTACCCGCGTCCACGCTCGCCGCCATCTGGCGGATCGGGGAGTAGTCGTCGAGGATCCAGAACGAGCGGCCGTGTGTGCCCACGACGATGTCGTCATCGTGCAGCACCAGATCACGAATCGACGTGGCCGGCATGTTTTCGCGCAGCGATTGCCAATGGTCGCCGTCGTCAAGCGAGAAGTACACCGCGCGCTCGGTGCCCGCGAAGAGCAAACCTTTCCGCATTGGGTCTTCACGCACCGCGTTCACGATTTCGTTCGCAGGAATTCCGATAACCGTTTCCTGCCAGCTCGCGCCTCCGTCGTGCGTGCGGTAGATGTGCGGGCGCAGATCATCGAGCTTGAACCGGTTGACGGCCGCATACGCGGTTACGTCGTCGAAGTGTGACGCTTCGATCTGCGCGACCTTGCTCCACGGAGTCATGGCCGGGGGAGTCACGTTCTTCCACGTCGCCCCTCCGTCGTGCGTGACCTGTATGTAACCGTCGTCACTGCCCGTCCAAATCGTATTGACGTCGCGGAAGGAAGGCCCCACCGAGTAGATCACGCCGCGATTCCTGGCGCGCGACAGATCTCCGCCGGTGTACATCCCGTAAGCCGCTGGCACGTCGTAATCGACACGGGTGAGATCGGGGCTGATCACGTCCCAGCTGTGTCCGCCGTTCGTCGTTTTGAAGAGAACATTGCCCGCGAAGTACAGAAGATGCGGATCGACGTGGGAGAAGATGATCGGCGCAGTGCGGAGGAAGCGGTATTTCCCCGTTTTCCCGGGCGCCGGCGAGATGTTCTGCACTTCACGCGTGCGCTGGTCGAACCGGGAAATCTTCCCGCCGAATATGATGTTCGGGTCGAGCGGGTCCGGCGCGACATAGCCGTACTCTTCAGATCCCACCGGATTCCAATCCGCGAAAGTGATCTGCCCGTAATCGCCCCGGCTCGTAATTCCCACCGACCCGCTCTCCTGCTGGCTGCCGTATACGTGATATGGAACCTGATTGTCCGTGATGACGTGGTAAAACTGCGCGGTCGGCTGATTGTACCACGAGCTCCACGTTTCCCCGCCGTTTACGCTGAGCGTGCCGCCCTGATCCACGCCGAGCAGGATGATGCTCGGATTGTCCGGATTGATCCAAATTCTGTGGTAGTCGTCTCCTCCGGGCGCTCCCTTCAGTCCCGTCCACGTTTTTCCGCCGTCCGTCGATTTCCAAGTCACGACGTCCGCAGAGTAGACGACATCAGCATTTTTCGGGTCCACCTTTATTTCGGCGAAGTCCGATCCTCTGCCCCAGAGTCTCGGATCCGGATTCGTCCTGTACCAGGTCGCGCCCGCGTCGTCGGAGCGATAGATGCCTCCGAGAGCTCCCGCGTCCACCGTCGCGTACAAACGCCGGGAGTCACTCGGAGCGATGCCGAATCCGATGCGTCCCAATCCTTCCGCAGGCGATGGAAGACCGCCCGTGAGGTGAGCCCAGGTAGTGCCGCCGTCAGTCGATTTGTAAAGGCCGCTCAGCGGACCGTTCCAAGTCGCATTCTCCCACGGGCCCTGCCTCCCCGCCCACAGATCGGCGTACACGACGTCTGGATTATTCGGATCGATCGTAACCTGAATGGCGCCGGTGTTCTCGTCCTTGTAAAGAACCCGCTGCCACGATTCACCGCCGTCGGTCGAGCGGTAAACCCCGCGCTCCGTATTCGGGCCGTACGGATGTCCGAGAGCGGCCACGAAGATGCGCTTTGGGTCGCGCGGATCGATTGCGAGACCGCCGAGCTGCTGCGCATCGCGGAGACCGGGCAGATGTCGCCACGTCTTTCCCGCGTCGGTGGATTTGTAAACACCGTCGCCGGTGGAGAGATCAGGGCGCTGAAGACCTTCGCCGGTGCCTACATATATGATGTTTGGATCCGACGGCGCCACGACGATATCGCCGATGGAACTCGTTTCCTGCTCGTCGAAGATTGGAAACCACGTCCGTCCAAAGTCAGTCGTCTTCCAAACGCCGCCGTTGTTCACGCCGATGTAAAACACATTCGGCTGCTGACGAACACCCGTCGCACCTACCGTTCGACCAGCGCGGTGCGGTCCAATCATCCGCCATTGAAGTGGGCTGAAGCGGCTTGGTCCATTCGTCTGCGAATGCAGAGGAGAACTCGACGCAACGAAAGCGGAGGCGGCGAGCGCGAATTTGAAGAGATACGAACAGTGGGTGGACATCAGGCGTCGGCAGGTGGTGGTTTGCATCAGAAAGCCGCGCCCCGGTAACCGGGGCGCGGTACTGCCATGCTAGTTGACGCTATTTGACCGTAAACGGAACCCAGTAGGCGCGGTCGTCCCACGCCATACGCAGAACGCCGCCGGTACCGCTGGGATCTACGCCGATGGTGAATCGCTCAACCGGAGTTGTAAGCATTGTCGTGGTGAGATTGACGCGCGCGACATCGCGTTTCGAATCGTAGTCCGTCCCCCACTGTCCAGTCTGGTTATTAATGAACAGCTGCGCGCCGTTCGCTGTCGGCAGCGTGAATAGCGTGTACTTCCCTGCAGGAACCATCGTTCCGCCGATGACGAGATCCCGCGTCGTCGTAAGCTGAGTGGCAGCGTTCGCTCCCGTGCGCCACACTTCCCCCCAGGGCACGACGTTTCCGAAAATCGCTCTGCCCCGCTTTGACGGCCGGCTGTATACCACCTCGATATCGGCGCCCGCAACCGATGCGCGCGTGGTGTCGAGCGTGGAAGTCGGTCCCAGTCCTCGGCCGGATGCCTCGCTCGCCGTCCAGGCGGCGACAATCCTGCTGAAGTCGACAGAATCGTCCCGGTGGGCGAGGGTTTTTATCGTAGTTCCCATCGCGTTCACGCCCACGATCCGCCCTTCACTCAGCTCCGCGATCTCGATCCATGGCGTTGGTGGAAAAAATCCGCTTGATAGCTGAACCGAATTCGGCCCTCGCCACGAGATAGCAACAGGCGCGGTTGGGGCGCCAGGTCCGCCGATTGCCGTGAGATTCACCACGTTACCGGGCGTGAGATTCGACGCGATGATCTGCTCGTAGATTCCGTACGACGGCGGCTCATTCGGCATCAACGGCACACCCATCCCAGAGTACGTCCGAAT
>JACDDT010000098.1 GCA_013816855.1 Gemmatimonadaceae bacterium | reverse complement strand
GCGGGATCGCATTCTCCAGAACAGAAACTCATGCCCCTCATCATCGACGCGGTGCGCGCGCGCGCGACGGTCGGGGAGATCTCCTCGGCGCTCGAGTCGCAGTGGGGACGGTACCAGCCGGCCACCTGATGCTGTACATGGTGATCGAGCGAACCCCTAAAGAATCTGTTGCGGCGGTCGGTGAACGATTCCGATTGAAAGGGCGAATGTTGCCTGACGCAGTTCGGTATCAGGCGAGCTGGCTGAACGACGACGGTTCGGTCTGTTATCAGCTTATGGAGTCCGAGACGCGCGAGCGGCTCGACCTGTGGATCTCATGCTGGAGCGACCTCGTCACGTTCGAAGTTACACCTGTCGTCACCTCGGCTGACTTTTGGGCGGCGCGCGAGGCTAACTCTGCAGGTTAAATGCGGGCGATAGTCACCGCGTCGCTTGAGAGAGTGGGCCAGACGGGATAACTTTCGCTCTCAGATCGACCCCTCCTCGCTTTCGTCCACATCGATGCCTACGTACGAGTTTCGTTGCCCCAAAGGCCACGAGTTCGAGAAGTTCTATCGGAGCATCGGCACTGCGCCCGCCGAGGTGCATTGTCCTGACTGCGGCGCGCTCGCAGAGCGCCTGCTTTCGAGCGGGGCGGGGCTCGTCTTCAAGGGATCGGGCTTCTACATCACCGATTATGGGAAGGACGGCAAGAAGGATCAGCGCCAAGCACCGGTGAAAACCGAAGGCTCGTCGTCCGAGAAATCGGACAAAGCCGACAAATCCGATTCGTCCGGCTCGAGCAGCACAGATTCGAGCACTTCGTCTTCGACAGAAACGAAGTCGTCGAGCACCGATTCGAAGCCGGCATCTTCAACGCCTTCGGCACCCTCGACTCCTGCGCCGGCTCCAAAGCCGGCGTCGTCGACGAAAAAAGAATCGAAATGAATTCGGCTGAAGTACTTCGCGCCGAGCTCGTGCGCGCGGCGCGGTCGCTCGGCGCGTCCGACGGCGTGGAGCCGGTGGTCGAGCGTCCGCGGGATGAAGGACACGGCGATCTCGCGACGAACCTCGCGATGCAGCTGGCGAAGCCGCTCAAGAAAAAGCCCCGCGATGTTGCGGATGCGCTGCTCGGCGTGATCGACCTTCCTCGCGCCGGCGCGACGCGCGCGGAGATCGCGGGCCCCGGATTCATCAACTTCTGGCTCGACGAATCTCTCGTTGCGAACAAGCTGCAGGATGTCATCGCCGCGAATGAGACGTTCGGTCGCAGCGATGCCGGAAAGAACGAGAAGGTGAACGTTGAGTTCGTCTCTGCGAATCCCACCGGACCGCTTCACGTCGGTCACGGCCGCCAGGCCGCGCTCGGCGATGCGATCGCCACTCTTCTCGAGTGGACCGGTTGGGATGTCACTCGTGAGTTCTACTACAATGACGCGGGCGCCCAGATCGACAACCTCGCGGCAAGCGTCGAAGCTCGCTTGAACGAGCTGAAGGGCGAGAAGGCGGAAATCCCCGAGGGCGGATACCACGGCGAGTACATCAAGGAGCTCGCTGAGCGCTATGCCGTGAATAGCGAGGGGCTCTCAGTTCGCGATTTCGCCGTGCGCGAGCTGCGGAAGGAGCAGGATCTCGATCTTCAGGCTTTCGGCGTAAAGTTCGACAAGTACTATCTGGAGTCCTCTCTATATACCGATGGTAAAGTCGAAGAAACGGTCGACGCGCTCGTCAAATCGGGGATGACCTATGAGAGCGAAGGTGCACTCTGGCTGAAGACCACAGAGTTCGGTGACGACAAGGATCGCGTCATGCGCCGCAGCGCCGAAAGGGGCGGCGAGCTCACGTATTTCGTCCCCGACGTCGCCTACCACGTCACGAAATGGAAACGCGGCTTCCACCGCGCCATCGACGTGCAGGGCGCCGATCATCACAGCACGGTAACGCGCGTTCGCGCCGGACTGCAATCGCTGAAGATGGGGGTGCCTCCGCAATATCCGGAGTACGTGCTCCACCAGATGGTGACGGTGATGAAGCAGGGCGAAGAGGTGAAAATCTCAAAGCGCGCCGGCAGCTACGTCACCGTGCGCGATCTCATCAACGAAGTAGGCCGCGACGCGGTGCGCTATTTCTTCATCATGAGGAAGAGCGACTCCCAGCTCATCTTCAACGTCGACCTCGCCGCATCGCAATCGGAGGAAAATCCGGTCTATTACATCCAGATGGCACACGCGCGAATGTGCGGCATCTTCCGCGTCGGCGAAGTCGACCGCGAAACATTCGATTCCGGAAGGGTCGATCTCACCGTTCTTACCGAGAAGGAAGAGCAGGATCTCATCAAGGCCCTGGTGGATTTCCCGGCGCAGCTGTCGTCCGCCGCCGAGTCACTCGAGCCGCACCGGCTGACGACATACCTTCACGAAACGGCCCGGCTTGCGCACCTTTGGTATCACAAGCACCACGTGCTCGGACAAACCGCTGAGATTACGCAGGCGCGTTTGGCTCTCGCGCGAGGTGCGGAGATCGTTCTTCGCAACGGCTTGACTCTGCTGGGTATCACCGCGCCCGAGCGGATGTAGTTCCAACACCCTCACATTCAATCAATGTCAGTTCTCGTCGTAGGCTCGGTAGCGCTCGATTCAGTCGAAACCCCATTCGGAAAAGCCGATGACGTCCTCGGCGGATCGGCGACGTTTTTCTCTGCGTCGGCCAGTCACCTCACCCAGGTCAGCGTTGTCGGCGTCGTCGGAAACGATTATCCCGTCGCTCAGCTCGACCAGCTGAAGAAGCGCGGCGTCGATTTCAGCGGTCTCGAGCAGGCCGATGGTCCCTCCTTCCGCTGGCGCGGCCGCTACAGCCACGATTTGAATTCAGCGGAAACTTTGGAGACGCACCTCGGCGTGTTCTCCCACTTCAGCCCGAAGATTCCGGAGAAGCTCCGCTCCTCGCCCTACGTGTTTCTTGCGAACATCGACCCACGTCTGCAGCTGGACGTGCTCGAGCAGGTGAAGGATCCGAAGCTCGTCGCGTGCGACACCATGAACTTCTGGATTCAGAGCAGGCGTCCGGAGCTTCTCAAGCTTCTCGAGCGGGTCGACCTCGTCACCCTGAACGACGGGGAAGCGCGGCAGCTGACGGAGAAGTCGAATCTCGTACAAGCCGCACAATGGATTCTTTCGCGCGGCCCGAAGCACGTGCTCATTAAGAAGGGAGAGCACGGCGCGTTCATGTTCACGCGCGATTCGGTCTTCTTCGCCCCAGCGTTTCCGCTCGAGAGCGTTTTCGATCCGACCGGAGCCGGCGATTCATTCGCAGGCGGCTTCATCGGCTACATCGCGAAGACGGGCGACCTCAGTGAGGCCAACATGCGCAGAGCAGTCGTGCACGGCTCGGTGATGGGCTCGTTCGCGGTTGAGAAATTTTCCATCGAGCGTCTGATGACAGTGACGAAAGCCGAGATCGATCAGCGCGTCAAACAGCTCCGCAGGCTCGTGACATTCGAGGAGGAGCTGCCGGCGTGAGCGGCGAGGCGCTCCGTTATGGAAGCGCGGGCGTCGACCTCGATTCCGCTGGTGATGCAAAGCAGAGACTGAAAAAGCTGGTGGAATCCACCTTCACCGCTGGATCGTTCGGCGGGTTTGGAGGATTCGGCGGTATGTTCCGCGTTCCTGGCGGATATGAGAATCCCGTTCTCGTTTCGAGCGCGGACGGCGTCGGCACGAAAGTGAAAGTCGCGATCGACGCAAACAAGCACGACACCGTTGGTCGCGATCTCGTCAACCACTGCGTGAACGACATTCTCGTTCAGGGAGCGATACCCCTTTTCTTCCTCGACTACGTCGCGTTCGGCAAGCTCGAGCCGTTAGTCGTCGAGCAAGTTGTCGCGGGAATCGCACGCGGCTGCGTAGAGAACGGGTGTGCGCTCGCGGGCGGTGAAACTGCCGAGATGCCGGGAGTGTACACTCCGCCGGATTACGATCTTGCCGGATTTATCGTCGGCATCGTGGAAGAACACAAGGCGCTTGGCGCGCACCGCGCGCAGGCCGGAGATGCGCTCGTCGCGCTCCCAAGCGCAGGATTGCACACGAACGGTTACTCACTGGCTCGCAAAATCGTTTCTGAAAGGATGAAGGTAGGAGTATCGGACACGTTTCCCGGGTCGGATAAATCGGTTGCTGAAGTGCTGCTCGCAGAGCACCGCTCATACCTGACCGCGCTCAAGCCGGTGCTTGGAAAAGTTCACGCGATGGCGCACATAACCGGCGGGGGGTTGCCGGGGAATCTCGACCGTGCGCTGCCCGACACAATCGACGCCGTTGTGAACACCTCGAGCTGGCAAGTGCCCGAGTTGTTTGCGCGGCTGCAGAGTGCGGGGAACGTCGAGCAGGAGGAGATGTATAGAACATTTAACATGGGCGTGGGCATGGTTGTGGCATGTGACGACGCCGATGCCGCTGCGGTAATGACTAGTGCCGAATCCGCGGGGATGAACCCGTGGGTCATCGGTGCGCTGAAGGCCGGCGGTGGAAACGTCATTTTCAAGTGAGGCTTTTTATGAAACTCGGTGTGTTTTTTGGCTCTCTCGTATTCGCTGCGACCGCGTCGACGGCTTTCGC
>JACDDT010000097.1 GCA_013816855.1 Gemmatimonadaceae bacterium | reverse complement strand
GGTGCAGCTCGTGTTTCAGGACTAGTGCTTCTGCACAACGGGGACCAACGTGAGAGATCCGCAGGGTGCCGGGCGTCGTAGTTATGAATGAAGGGCTACGCCCTACGACATTCTAATCAGAGAGGTCTAAAATGCGGTCAATAAGGCTTGGAGCGTTCGTGTTGTTTTCCGCGGTGGCGGCGGTCCCCGCCATCGGCTCGGCACAGATGCAGGCGTCCGGGCAATCCAGGGCTGCTTATAAGCGCCCTTCGGATGCGGAGCTCAAGAAGAAGCTGACGCCGATCCAGTTCGCAGTTACGCGCAAGAATTCCACCGAGACGCCTTACAAGAACCAGTACTGGAACAACCACGAGGCGGGGATCTATGTGGATTTGATCTCCGGCGCTCCGCTCTTCAGCTCGCTCGACAAGTACGAATCTCACACGGGCTGGCCCAGCTTCACGCGGCCTCTCGATGGTGCGGGCATCCGCACTCTCACCGACAATTCGTTCGGTGGCTCGCGCACCGAGGTTCGCTCGGTGATGTCCGACTCGCATCTCGGCCACCTTTTCGACGACGGGCCGGCTCCCAGCGGAAACCGTTACTGCATGAATTCGGCGGCGCTCAGATTCGTTCCGGTCGCGCGTCTGGCTGCGGAGGGCTATGGACGTTACCTGCCGCTCTTCAAATCAGCGGCTGGTCCGGGCGTCAAGCACTAACAGTTAGCTACGCCGCGATAACGATCCCGCCCTGTGGCGGGATTTTTATTTCCGGGGGATCCGATCGCGATCCGTTGTCGTAAAGGGGTTGAAGCACATCACATATTCAACGATAGGAGCTCCACAATGAATCGCTCGTTCCTCAAGATCACCGTTGCCGCAGCGGCGCTGTTCGTCGCCGTTCCGCAGGGTGCGCAGGCGCAGATGATGTCGATGCCGATGGTCGGCGGACAGATGATGTGATGAGTCGGGAAATGTGGCCAACATCTCGACGTACGACGTGATTCAGTCGAACGGGCGTCATCCATGTGATCGACCGGGTATTGCTCCCCCGTTAGTTAGTTGAACGGAAGGGAACGGGGGGAGCTCGGACCGTGTGGGCTGCGGTAAGCTCCACGTTTCCAACCGATAGGGTTACGTCGGGGCGGGTGCAAATTCTTAGCGTGGCGCCCCGGCGCGCTCTAATTTTCAGGATGCAAAGTGACGGCGCAATTGGAAACATCCCGGATCTCGCGGACGCTCGCCTCGTTCGGGGCATGACTGCCGGCGATTCAGCGGCGCTGGGCACTTTTTACGATAGATGGTCGGGAAAGGTCTACGCTATCGCGGTGTCAATAGTTGGTGTGGCGGCGGACGCAGAGGAGATCGTGCAGGAGACCTTTCTCCAGGCGTGGAATCAGGCGGAGAGATTCGACGGCACTCGCGGGCGTCCCGCAGCGTGGATTCTCAACATCGCTCGCAGCAGGTCCCTTGACCGGTTGAAGGCGATCAAGCGGAGACGCGAGGATGTAACGGACTCCTTCGATGCTTCGGTACCATCCGAATCAACGGATCCGGGTGAGGCGATTGATTCTACGAATAGGAGTGAGGCGATCAAGCTCGCGATGGAGAAGCTTCCCGAGGAGCAGCGGAGGGCGGTCGAGATGGCTTACTACGGCGGCTTGAGCCAGACGGAAATCGCCGAGTCGACGGGACAACCGCTCGGCACGGTGAAGACCCGAATCAGATTGGCAATGCAGAAGCTGCGGGACCAGCTCGCGCCGGTGCACGAGGCGCACGCATGAAGGAAATTTCAACGGCGGTACCTATGACACACGACGACCTTTTCGCCCAGCTTGGCTCGCTCGCGCTCGGCGCGCTTCCTGAGGGCGAGGAGCAAGACGTGCAGGCGCACCTCAGCGCTTGCGCGGAATGCGGCGCAGAGCTGGCGCGTCTCCGCGAAGTCGTTTCGCTGTTGCCTACTCAGCCGGCGGACGGCGAATTGCCGACGCAGCGCTCGAGTGAGATTCGCGGCCGGCTGCTCGAGCAGGCGCAGTCGTCGCGGCAAAGTGTTGTTCCTCGGGCCTCCCGGAACTGGCTGGCCCTGGCGGCCACGATCGCATTTGTGTTTGCCGCAGTGGAATACTTCAATGTGTCGAGCGAGCGTGACCGGCTTGAGCTGGCGTCGCTGCAGAAAGATTCATTGGTCGCGCGACTCACGTCGGTCGCGCTCGATCGCGAATCGCAGCTCGCGATGATGACGGGGCCCGGCGTTCACGTGATGGAGCTCGCGGCGACGGGAATTCACGCGCCATCCGCACGCATGTTCTGGGACGCGTCCACTAATCGCTGGGCGATGTTTGCGCACGGGATGTCGATGCCGGCGAAGGGACGCGCTTATGAGCTGTGGCTCGTCACGAAGGACAAGAAGATTCCCGCAGGGACGTTCATGCCGAAAAGTGATGGCAGCGCGGTGATGCACGCGACTTACGCGATCGCGCCCGCCGATCTGAAAGCGCTCGCAATCACCGAAGAGCCGGAAGCGGGGGTTGCGGCGCCGACGGGTCCGATCGTTCTACTGGGAACTGCAGGGACTTGACCCCGCGGTGAACGAAGCTGCGCTTAGCGCGCTCTAGCGAATAGTCTCGGCTGGCTGCAGGTGGCGCTGAAAATCGAGCGCCGCTTGACGCAGCTCAATTTCAGATACCACGAGGCTCGCGAGATCGGTCGCGGCGAGAACCTGAGATTCGGTCCACGCGTGAGGTACAAAATCGATTGCGCAAAACGCGCCAACCACTTCGCCGGAAAGAAGCACAAGCGGTGCTGCGAGGTATGCGGCAACTCCCAGCGATTCCACGGTCGGCACGTTCGCGTATGCAGGATCCGCGCGAGTGTCCGGAATAATCAGGGGGCGATCCCCCTGAATCGTAAAATGGCAAAAGGTCTGTCCAGAGAGCTGCCGCTCGGAAGCCAGCGGCTCTCCAAAGCCGCAGTGGCTCAAATAAAAGTCCCGGTGATCGTCGACCAGCGAGATAAAAGTTGCTGGCACGTTCAGCACAGATGCACCTAATCTTGTGATGCGGTCGAAACCCGCCGTTGACGGCGTATCGAGCAGCCCGGTCGCCCTCACCGCCGCTAGCCGCGTCGGATCCGTTAACGCACCTGCCGCGGGCACCCGACCTTCCGTCTCGATTTTCGCTGCCGCTTCCGGAGAAATTCCATGTGTCGTCTTCACCCCGAATCTGCTCTCCAGATATTTGGAGAATGTCATCCACTCACCGCCATGCCAGACGGTGTTTGACCACGCACACATGGTGACGAGGTGTTTCTCGAGCTCGTCGCGCTGCCGACGCAGGACCTCGGCCGCCTCTTTCTGATCGTGGATGTCGGTGCAGGTACCAAACCATTTGACGATGGCTCCGTCCGCGTCGCGCACCGGGAGCGCGCGTCCGAGATGCCAACGATACTCCCCGTCGGCGGCGCGCTTGAAGCGGTATTCCGTTTCATACGGCTCACCCGTGGTGAACGCGTGCGTCCACCGGAGGATGCAATTTTGGAGATCATCCGGATGCAGCACCGGCTCCCATCCCCAGCCTTGGGTCTGCTCCAGGGTGAGGCCCGTATAGTCGAACCACCGCTGATTGTAAAAATCCAGCCAGCCGTCCGGGTTGGCTGTCCAGACGATCTGCGGAATTGCTTCCGCCAAGGTCCGATAATGAGCGTCGTCTTGTGTTAAGGGGCCGCGAAATCGGGCCTCGAGATCGTTTCGCTCAGGGGAAACCACTTCCAGCTGATCTTGCTTCACGGCGCTGCCCCACTGATTCACCCTGATTCCCTAAAAGCAGCCGGAGGGAGGGAGAGTCCGACACTGAATAATGAGCATCGGGCCCAGGTACAGTCAACGGCCCTAGGCGGTTGGCCCGGGCAGTTTCAAGTTCAGCGGCCTTCACCATCAGCTGAAGCATGTGCGGGCGTACGATCGGCGTGAGCCGCGAGTCCCCGAGCGCCGACCGATCGATCTTGACGCGAGCCGCGCAAAGGTGCTACCGTAGGTTCATGCAGATGAGCCGCAGTTACTACGCATCTTATTACTACGCGACCCGCACGGGCCGTGGACCGAGGCGTACGCTTGACTGAGGCAGTGAGCTAGAAAGCACTCAACGCGAACACTTCGACGGCCCGTGGAAATTCACGGGTCTTTTTTTTGGCCGCCCACTCTCTCCAACAGACGTCATGATCATCATCACCCGACAAAACATCACCGAAGCGGAGCTCGACCACATTCGCGAGCGCATCGAAGCGGCCGGACTTCGCACCCATCTTTCGCGAGGCGAGCAACGAACGATCATCGGCTGCATCGGCGACGAGTCCAAGCTCGCGGAGATTCCGCTTCGCTCACTTCCGGGTGTCGAATCGGTCACGCCGGTTCTCAAGCCGTACAAGCTTGCCTCACTCGAATTTGCGGCGAGCCGAACCATCGTGAACGCCGGGCTTGGCGCGGTTTTCGGCGGTAACGCGCTGGCCATAATTGCCGGTCCGTGCTCGGTGGAGAGCCACGAGATGCTCATTGACACCGCGCAATCGGTCCGCGGCGCAGGCGCCTGCATGCTTCGCGGTGGAGCGTTCAAGCCGAGGAGCTCGCCTTACAGCTTCCAGGGCCTCGGCGACGAAGCACTCCGGTTGCTAGTCGATGTTAGGGCTGCGACCGGACTCCCGGTGGT
>JACDDT010000028.1 GCA_013816855.1 Gemmatimonadaceae bacterium | reverse complement strand
TGCGCTGGGAGTCCGGCGTGCACCGCGTGCAGCGAGTGCCGGTCACCGAGAATCAGGGTCGCATCCATACCTCTGCTGCGACCGTCGCCGTGCTTCCAGAAGCAGAAGAGATCGACATGAAGATCGATGACAAGGATCTTCGCATCGACGTTTTTCGCTCGTCCGGTCCGGGCGGGCAGAGCGTGAACACCACCGACTCTGCCGTGCGCATCACCCACATCCCGAGCGGGATCGTCGTCAGCCAGCAGGATCAAAAGTCGCAGCTTCAGAACAAGCTGAAGGGAATGGAAGTGCTGCGCGCCCGTCTCCTCGACGCGAAGATCGCGGCGCAGGAAGGGGAGCGGTCGCGGATGCGGAAAAACCAGGTGGGCACCGGCGACCGCTCGGCGAAGGTCCGCACCTACAACTTTCCCCAGAACCGCGTCACCGATCACCGCATAAACTTCACGATGCACGAGCTCAACAAGGTGCTGAACGGTGAGATCGAGCCGCTCGTCGATGCGCTTCGTGAGGCGGACATGGAAGAGCGCCTGAAGGGCGAAGAGGGCTGATCGGCGCGCAAAGATGCAAGACGAAGCGGTACAGATGCTGAGCGTTGAAGATCTGGTGCAGGCGTGCGCGGGGATTCTCGGCGGCGCGAATGCAGAGGGCGAAGCGCGCGATCTCGTTGCCGCCGTATTCGATGAGAGCCGATCCTGGTCCGCCCTCCATTCGCATGAAATGGTCAACGAGAAGTTGACCGCCCAAGCGTTGCTGGCGACGCGCAGACGCGCGAAGGGAATGCCGGTTCAGTACGCCGTCGGGAAGGCGCCGTTTCGTCATCTCACACTTAATGTCGACGAGCGTGTACTCATTCCGCGCCCGGAAACGGAATCTCTGGTTGACATCGTTCTGCAAATGGCGCCGTCCGGTACTGTCGCGGATGTCGGCACCGGATCAGGCGCTATCGCGATTTCGCTGGCTACCGAAGGCAAGTACGATTCCGTGATTGCCACCGACGTCTCTGCCGGCGCGCTGGACGTCGCTCGGGAAAATGCACTCGGTTACGAAGCGGAAATTGGCGGCCGACTCCATTTCCGGGAGGGGCCGCTTCTCGAGCCGCTGGGCGACGAGCGGTTTGATGCAATAGTTAGCAACCCGCCCTACATCGCGGGGGAGGAGATGGAGACTCTTCCAGCAGACGTTCGGGATTGGGAGCCCCATCTCGCATTGGTCAGCGGCAAAGATGGACTCGATGCGATTCGCGAAATCGTCGCCGGCGGTGCGGCTCTGCTCAGACCGGGCGGACTACTTGCGTTGGAAGTGGACAGTCGGCGGGCAGAGCGGACTGCTGATATTTTGAGAGCTGTCGGAGAGTACGAGAAAATCGAGGTCACCATAGACCTAACCGGACGCCCCAGGTTCGTAACCGGCATCCGGCGCAACACAGCAACCCTACCGGAGAATTGATGCTGGAAGAAAAGAGCAAGGAGCTTGGTCGCATGCTGGGGCAGAGCTCCGAGTACCAGTCGCTGAAGCGCACGAGCGAGGCGCTCAACAAGGATGCCGACGCGATGGCGCTCCTTCAGCAGATGGAAAAATTGCGTGGTGACGCACAGGAGCTGATCCAAAAGGGGGAGCAGCCGACTCCCGAAATGGAAAAACAGCTCGACGCGCTGCTCGAGAAAATCCAAACTCAGGACGTGTACCAGCGGGCAGTCGTCGCCCAGGAGAACTTCGACAAGACGATGTCGAAGGTGAATCAGTGGATCATGGACGGCATGAAGAAGGGCGCAGTGAGCCCCATCATCACGCTCGGCTGATTACAATGGCGCGCGGCAAGCTGGTCGTGTTCGAGGGTGCCGAGGGCGCCGGAAAGTCCACGCAGATCCGTTTGCTCGGCGAACGGATGAAAGCGCGCGGCGTTCCGAACGTGACATTCCGCGAGCCTGGTGGCACGCAGGTAGGTGACGCGGTGCGGAGTATCGTGCTCGCGCAGGAAGGCGAGATCGCACCCGCGGCGGAAGCGCTTCTCTTCATCGCATCGCGCGCTGAGCTTATTGCGCGGCAAGTTCGCCCGGCGTTGGACGCAGGCTCTGTGGTTATCCTCGATCGCTTTTTCCTATCGACGTACGCATATCAAATTGCCGGGCGCGGATTGCCCGAGGCGGGTATCCGTGCAGCCAACCAGTTGGCGACCGCCGGCGTAATTCCGGACATGACGATTCTTCTCGATATCTCGGCGAGCGAGGGAATGACGCGTGCAGCGCAGCGCGGCGGGCGCGATCGAGTCGAAAAGGCGGGCGACGAATTCCACCAGCGCGTGAACGAGGCGTTTTCCTCGTTTACCGACGCAGAGTGGCAGCGCACGCATCCCGAGTGCGGGCGTATCGTGCGCATCGACGGCGTTGGCAGCGAACAGCAGGTAGCGGCGAGCATTGACGTAGCCCTCGCGCCGATGCTCGGCATCACGCCCGTGACCGACAATCGAGTGGCATCTTGATCACGCCGCGGAGACAAGTGCGCGCTTCGATTGTTGCGGGATTATTTCTCCTCGCCATTCTCACAGGGGCGTGGCTGGTCGACAGGGGATCGCGCACCGGTTCCTTTACATCGTACGAGGCTGCGCATCTATACGAACAGGTTTACGAGCACGTCTCGAACGATTTTGTGGACACGCTCTCCGATTCTGTTCTCTATCGCAAGTCGGTCGATGGAATGCTCTACGAGCTTCACGACCCCTATAGCGTGTTTCTTTCGCCCGATCGATTCACGCGCTTGAGCGAGATCGTGTCAGGCGATTACGCGGGGGTGGGAATCGAGGTGGACATTCGGGGCGGATCGATCGTCATCGTGGCACCTTTTCCGGGAGGCCCGGCGGAGCGCGCGGGCGCCCAGCCGGGTGACCGCATCACGAAGATTGACGCGAAGTCGACGGAGGGATGGACAGGGGAAGAAGCGAGCAAGGCACTTCGCGGCAAACCCGGCTCGCCGGTGGTTCTCGAGATCGAGCGCCCGGGATCGTCAGCCCCGATCACGCTGGCAATCACCCGTCAGAGGGTGCATCAGAGCGCGGTCAGACGCTCCGCGCTTCTCGACAACGGCGTTGGTTACATGGACGTGAAAGCGTTCAGCGATTCAAGCGCATCAGAAGTGTCGCACACGGTCGAGGCATTGCTCGGCAGGGGAATGAAATCTCTCGTCATCGATCTCCGCACCAATCCAGGCGGATTGTTGAGCGAGGGCGTGAGAGTGTCGGACCTTTTTCTCGATCCGCAGCAGCGCATCGTGAGTATGAAGGGGCGTATCCCATCGGCGAATCAGGCGTTCACAGATTCCGGCAAGCAGCGCTGGCCAACACTTCCGATCACGGTGCTCGTGGACGGACGGAGCGCAAGCGCGGCGGAGATCGTCGCCGGCGCATTGCAGGATCACGATCGCGCCGTACTCGTCGGCCGGCCGACGTATGGAAAGGGAAGCGCGCAGAGTGTTTTTCCGTTCGCAAAGGCGGGCGGACTAAAGCTGACGACGGCGAAATGGTATACGCCGGCTGGGCGCTCTATCAGCAAGATCGTTATCGACTCGGACGATCCGGATGCGGACGAGGCCACACTTCTCAAGCATCAGAAATTCCGCACCGACGGCGGGCGCACCGTGTACGGCGGAGGCGGCATTACTCCGGATGTTCTAGCAGGTGACACGACCGTTGCTCCCGCGGACGCCGCACTCATTCAGGAGCTCGGTGCGAAGGCGGGCATCTTCCGCGACGAAGTGACTGAACTCGCACTTAACGCGAAGGCAACCCACTCGGTCGCCTCGCCTGACTTCGTCGTCACGCCGGCGATGCGGGAAGACCTGTGGCGCAGGCTGGCGGGCCGTGGAGTGAAGCTTTCGCGCACGACGTACAACGACGCGCAGCCGGTGATATCGCGGCTTCTCGGGAACGAGATTGCCAGATACGTGTTCGGGCCCGATGCCGAAATCCGCAGGCGGGCAGCATCCGACGCTGCGTTGTCCAAAGCGGTCGCGCTCGCAAGCGGCGTGAAGAACCAGGCGGATTTACTGCGCCGGGCGTCGCTCGAGAAATCCTCAGCCGACAGTCTCGCGAAATAATTCGCGAGCCGGGTCGATCTATCTACTGAAGCGGCTGCTGTACGACGCGCGCGCCTTTCGGCGGAGTGAACGAAAAAGCGCTTTTCGGCAGCACCGGATTGATGGAGAGGCGCGTGATCTGGATGAGCCGCGTCAGTCCGTTCGCGTCGGTGATCTCGAATTGGCGCACCGAATTATCCGAGTCGTCGACCCAAAGTCTCACCTTCGTGAACGGTGCATTCCGCGACTTCGGAGCAAGAACGACTGTGTGCGCGTTCCTTCCGCCGACAGCTGACGCTCCCCCGGCAGTCGCGTTGTAGCGCGCGTGCGGTGCATTCAGAAACTCACCGGCGGGATCGAAGGTAGCTGTCGCAGCGGCCCTTGCCGATTGGCGAATCACCTGTCCTGGCACAGTGCTCGGCAAATACAGCCAGAGGCTCACGCCGTCGGCAACGATGTGGTCGCCGTTGGTGAAAGAAATACTAAGAAGATTCGGCCTCCGGCGGAGAAGGGTTCCCGTCGTCGTCGCGGTCGAGCCGGTGAGCGGGTTGGTCAGGGTCTGCTTGAACTCGGCGCGGATCGACTTCATCGACGAATACACCGTGACGGCGCGGTCGAGCGCAGCGTCGGCCGATTGGGCGGTCGCAGCGACGGGCAGGATGACGGCCGCGAGAATTACAATTTTCTTGATCATGGAAGCTTTACCCGAGGGATACGGCGCGGTTCCTATGCGCTGCCGCCCATGGCGTCGGCGGAACTTCACGGCCAATCGCTGCGGCAACGGCGCGTAGCTCTTTGACGAGGGCTCCGAACTGGTCCGGGTATAGCGACTGCGCGCCGTCGGAGAGCGCGCGATCCGGCTCGGGATGAACTTCGATGATGACGCCGTCCGCGCCCGCGGCGACTGCGGCGCGAGCCATGGGAAGAACTTTGTCGCGCAGTCCGGTTCCGTGACTCGGATCTGCGATGATCGGCAGATGGGAGAGCCGGTGAACGATGGGGATGGCGGTTAGATCGAGCATGTTGCGCGCGGCAGGATCGAAGCTCCGTACTCCGCGCTCGCAGAGAATTACGTTGGGATTCCCCGCAGCGATGATGTACTCGGCGCTGAGGAGAAGATCATTGATCGTGGCCGCCATTCCGCGCTTGAGGAGCACCGGCTTCCCGATCTTGCCGACGGTTTTGAGAAGGGAATAGTTCTGCATGTTGCGCGCGCCAATCTGAATGCAATCCGCAACTTCTGCAATGAGATGCGCCCCTTCTTCGTCCATCGCTTCCGTCACGATTGGCAAACCAGTCTCGCACTTGGCGAGAGCGAGGTAGCCCAGCGCTTCCTTGCCCAGACCCTGGAACGAGTACGGCGAGCTGCGCGGCTTGAATGCACCACCGCGAAGAGCGGTGGCGCCGGCATCACGCACGATCTTGGCAGCGCGCACGATCTGCTCTTCGGACTCGACTGAGCACGGCCCCCCGATGATAACGACGTCGGATCCACCAACACTGAATCCCGGCGCAACGTCAACAATCGTGTTCTCCGGCCGCCACTCTCGTGAGACCTGCTTGTATTGCTGCGTAACGTGAATGATGCTGGCGACGCCGGGGAGCGCTTCGATGCGGGATGCATCAACCCGTCCGTCATTGCCGACGAGGCCGACGGCGGTCCGCTGCGCACCCGGCATTGGCCGCGCTTCGTAGCCCATCTCCTTGATGACACTGACTACGCGGTCGATCTCTTTGGCGGTTGCGCCGTGCTGCATGACTACCAGCATCAGGCAGTCGCTCCCGCGATAAGCTCTTCGGGACGTGAGGTCGGATTCGCGCCATCCACCGCGGGCCCGCGCATGCGCACGCTCACAAGCGAGGAAACGCCGGGCTCCTGCATCGTAACGCCGTACACGGCGTCAGCCGCCTCTGTTGTGGTGCGCGGGTTGTGAGTGATCACGATGAACTGTGTCTTGTCCTTGAACCGGTTCAGCATTCTCACGAAGTGGCCGATGTTCTGGTCGTCGAGCGGCGCATCCACTTCGTCGAGGAGGCAGAAGGGACTCGGCTTGGTGAGAAAGATTCCGAAGAGAAGCGAGAGTGCGACGAGCGCGCGCTCGCCGCTTGAAAGCAGGTGGATTCTTTGCGTCCGCTTGCCGCGCGGGGAAGCATGAATCTCGATGTCGCCCTCGAGCGGAGAATCCGGATTCTCGAGACGGAGATCGCACTCGCCGCCGCCGAACAGCGTCATGAAGATGTTGCGGAAGTTCTCGCGGACTTTGACGAATGCGGCGAGAAACAGATCCCGCGCTGTCGCGTCGATCTCCCGGATCGCCTGCTGAAGAGATGCGCGCCCGGCGATGAGATCCGCCCGCTGGGTCGTGAGAAAATCGAGACGCTTGGTTTCTTCCTCGTGCTCTTCGATGGCTAGCGGGTTCACCGGCCCGAGCGCATCGAGCTCCCCGCGCGCGGCTTCCGCATCGGCGCGAAGAGCATCATCGTCGACGTCGATAGCCTCCGCGGACTGAAGCAGCTCTTCCAGCGGCTTTTTCCACTCCGCTTCGAGGCGCTCGCGAATCGCTGTCTTCCGCCCTGAGAGCTCGGTAAGTCTTAGCTCCGCCGCGTGCAGCTCTTCGCTCAACGCCACGGACTGTCTCCGCATTTCTGTAAGGCTGTGCTCGGTCGCGATGAGATTCTCATCAACCTGCTTCACCGCGAGCTCTGCTTCCGCCAGGCGCTGCTCGGCAGCTTCGAGGGTCCGCTGGCGCGCGCCCAAATCGGTTTGCCAGTTGGTGAGCTGCTGCGAAAGCTGCGAATCGGCTTCGGACAGCGTGAACAGCTCCGACTGCAGTGACTCCACCCGAACTTTTGCCGATGAGAACTCTTCGGTGAGGTGTCGGCGGCGGTCGCCCGCGACCTGAAGCTGCGCCTGCACCTGCGCGTGTTTTACCTGTGCCGCGGTGCGCTGCTCGCGCGCCTCATCGTGACGCGTCTCGGCAGCCGCGAGGCTCTCGCGCCCCGAGTGCACGAGGATCTCTTCATCGTAAATGCGCTGTTCCAGCTCGGCGCTCTTCTCGCTGAGCGAGGTGAGACGGGCGGATGCAGCGGATTCACGCTCGACGAGCCGCTCGATGAGTGCCTTCGCTTCGGCGGCTTCCTTCGAAGTGCGCTGGTGCGTTCTCGCGGCGGCGGCGGAGCGATCTGCCACTTCCGAGCTGGAGCGGAGTGCGAGCGCTGCCGATTCATCCGCAGCGGCCGAGGCGCGCTCTGTAGCGGCGACTGCGGCGCGCTCCTTTTCTGCGTCGACGATCGCCGCTTGTTTCGCGACGAGGCTGTTTGCAGCAGACTGGCGAATCTCCGAAATCTCCGCGCGGCGATGCAGGGGACCGGGGCCTGTATTGCTGCCCGGAAGCCAGATCGCACCGCGCGCGTCCACAAACGCGTTACCGCCCTCGACGGCGGTCACCTTGCCGAGAAGTGCACGCACCCAATGACGTGAGGCGCTGTCCGCGGAAACGAGAGCGGCGAGATCGTCGGCTTCGCCGTTCTCGTTGGACGAAGAGAGTGCGTCAAGCGGCAAGAGAAGCAGCGGACCCGGTGCGGCTGACGTGTGCCAGGCCCGAATCGACTCTGCGGCCGCGCGGTCGCGCACCAGGATAGCATTAACCGTGGGGCCGAGAAAACGCTCGACGAGTGAGGCCGCAGCGGTATCGGTGGTGAGATAATCGCTGAGCGGGCCGAGGATCGCGCCTTCGTCGAACATCGCGCGCTCCTTGAGGAGCCGCGCGGCCGCAGGAGCAAGTCCAACACGCTCACGCTCTAGTGATTCGAGCGCATTGAGCTTCGCTTCGAGGCCGGTGTGGAGCTCTTCGCTTCGAAGGAGCTCCGCGCGGGCCGAGACGTCGCGCTGGCGCGCCTGTTGAAGCGCACTGCGTGCAGCTTCGGCGGCCGCGGCGGTTTCCGCCGAGCGGGCAGCCGCGACAGCGGCAGCGTCCTCGGCTTCCGCAAGTTCTTTGCGCGCGGCCTCGGCCGTATCGAAAAGATGCGTGAGCTCGGCTTCGAGTGTCGCGCGTCGTGCGGTTACTTCACCACGCTCGCGCTCCCCGCTCTCCGTGTCGAGCGTGACGCGGTGCAGCTGCTCGCGAAGATCGCGGAGGGCGTATTCGCGCTGTTCCACCGCGGAGCGGGCCTCGATCAAGCTCGCGCGGAAAGTCTCTTCTTCGCGAGTGCGGGCGGTGAGCGCGCTGTCAGCTTCCTGCAGCTGCGCCTCGAGCTGCTCGTGCTCCTTCGCTGCGCGCTCGAGCTCGGTGCTCACTCTGCCTGCAGCCACGTCACCCTCACGGCGCTCTTCCTCCGCACGCTCGCGGCGGGAGAGGGCATTTCGCTGACGCTCCGTCGCTACCGCGATCTCCGAGCGGAGCTGCTGCGTGCTCTCGCGCAGCTCGTTGACGAGCCGTGAATGCTCGGCGCGGGATGCTTCGGCGTTCGCGCGACCCGATAATGCCGTTTCGCGTCCCGCTTCGGCGGCGGCCAGCTGCGCTTCCTCTGCCGGGACCTTTGCGCGCAGATCGCTCACACGATCCGTGAGCCGGTCGAGCTCACCCTTCCACGCGTCCATATCACGCGCTGCGAGCGCGACATCGAGACGGTATCTCCGCGCCATCAACTCCGAGTGACGCTCGGCTCGCTTGCGCTGCCGCGCCAGGGAGCGCACCTGCGACTGAACTTCGGTGATCAGATCATCGATGCGCGAAAGATCCGTCGTCGTCTCTTCAAGACGGCGCTCGGCGCTGCGCTTTCTGTCGCGGTAAAGTCCGACGCCCGCAGCTTCCTCAAAAAGCTCGCGGCGCTCGTCAGGGCGGTCGGAGAGCAGGGCATCGACCATCTTCGACTCGATGACGACACCCGAGTCAGCGCCCAGTCCGGTGCCACGCACCATGTCGTGAATGTCGCGAAGCCGACAGGGGGAGTTGTTGAGAAAGTATTCGCTCTCTCCGGAGCGGCTGAGACGACGCGTAATGACGACTTCGCGGAAGGGAATTCCGAGTGCGCCATCTTCGTTCTCAAAGTGGAGAGAAACCTCGGCGAGATTTACCGCGCGCCGCGCCGACGATCCCTGGAAGATGACTTCTTCCATTTTCGCCCCGCGCAGGAGGCGCGCCCGCTGTTCGCCGAGTACCCAGCGCACAGCGTCGGAGACGTTGGACTTGCCGCAGCCATTGGGGCCGACGATCGCAGTGACGCCGGGCTCGAAAAGCATCTCCGTTTCATCGGCGAACGACTTGAAACCCTGAAGCTCGAGCTTTGTGAGACGCATCAGGGCGCGAGACCGGTGCGATAGACAAGGACAGGCTTGACGCCCGACGCGCGCAGCGCTTTAAGAAGGCCACCGGCCTGCTCGGTCCGCTCGAACGCGCCCGAGTAGAGACGCGCGCCCCCGTCTCGCTGGATGAGCGCGTACAAGTTGATTCCGCGGGTGGAGTAGCTGTCGATTGTTTTCTTCAACTCAGCGTTGATTCCACTCTGCGAAGGTAAGCTGTCAACGAGCAGCGCCAGCGGCGCGTGGATCACACTACCTGATGAATCATCGAGCATTTTCGCCGCGCGGAGCGACGACAGCAGCGAATCCGCCTGCCTGCGCTCTGGAAATGCACCTGCGACGAGCTTGTACCAGGTCGCCCGTTCGGTTCCGATCGGAACCGGTGTTATCGTCGCAGACGGCAATGCACCTCCTATGCGGCGCAACTCTAAGTTAGCAGCTTCGGCGGTATTTGCAGCTACCACCTCGACGGAAAATGCAGCAGCACTCGATGCGTCTTCCGGGTTCACCGGGGGCGCGACAAACAGTGTTTCCGCCAACGCGATTACGGGTGTTTTCGCGACGGCCGGATTTGGCTTCGCCGTCGCCGGAGTTCGGGTGAAATAACCGAGCGATCCCACCGCGCCGGCAGCGAGAATTATCGCCACTCCGGTTATCGGCCAAATGTGTCTGCGCACCCATGGCTGTGGAGCAGGTGTGGGCGCAGCGATCTCCGGCTTTGCGCGGTGCACGGTGAGCCGGGCAGGGGCCGCCACGCGCGCAAGCACGAGTGCTTCGGGCGCCGCCGGCAGCTCGGCGTCCTTGACGAGTACGACGCCATTAAGGCGATCGAGCAGCGCGTCGAGTCCGGGCGAGTCTGCCTGGGCGACGAGAATCAGCAGCGCTCCGACCTCGCCGAACCCGGCGGCCAGCCGCTCCCACCGCCGATTTGCGATGATCTCCTCGTCGAAGACCGGCTCGGTGCCACTCAGCATCACGACGAGATTCTTTTCGTTCGGGACTTCCCGCCCGATGGAGCTCAGTGAGATGCCGTAAAGAAAGCTGTCGGAAATTCCGTGCGGATCTTCGCTTTGCACCAGCTCGGAGAGCGGCGCGAGATCGCCGACGAGATCACCGACGACAGTCCTGCGATGTCGCGACTCTGCGCGTGCCATTCCGAGAGCGACTTCGGCGGCGGCCCGGGGATCGCTGGAGACGACAGCGACAGCGAAGTAATTGTTGATCATCGGCGCCGCGCTTCTACCCGCCTCTTCCCATCCGGTCGCTTGGCGCGATCCGGATTCCGCAGTCAAGGGCCTGCCTCGTAAATCCAGTACTGCCGGCCCGACGCTTTGCCGATGCGATCGGCCTCCTCGCGCGTTGCGAAAGGCCCGAGGATGACCCTGTACACCGTCGTCGCGTCGTGGGTTACAGCCTGCACGCGCGCCGTCGAGCCATTGACGATAATCTGCGCCGCAGTCTGCGTCGCTCGCGGTTCGTTGAGCACTGCCGCGAACGACACGATGTAACCGGCGGAGACCGGCGCCGTGCGTGCGGGCTGCGTGTCCGCTTTCGCGGACGAAGATTCCGGCGCAGCGACAGGTACCGTGGAGCTGGCTGCCGTCGAGTTCGAGGTCGCCTCGCTGAAGCTTACCGGCTCATCCACGCCCCGGGCGCGCGGCCTGAAGCCGTCCCAGGCGAAGAAGTACCAGAAGTCCTTCGCTCCACCCGCAACGTTTCGAATCATCTTCAGAGTTTCGCCGTCCGCGAAATACACATCGTTGACACCAAGAAGTGCGAGAGCGCCGTCGGGCGCGACCGCGGGGAGATCGGCTGTCCATCTCGTCGAGACGGCACCGACTACCCGATCATTTCCAATCGCGATGACCCATGCGGAATCGGACGTCGGATTCTTGGCGAGGAGATAGCGGCCGAGCGGATCCATGCGGAGGTCTTCCGCGGGCTGCGAGAGCTGGAGGTGCGAAACGATCTTTCCCGAGTAGCGATCGATGACTGCAATCTCCGGCTCGCCAACAGTCGCGACGTACAAACGGTCACCGCTGGGCGTCGGGGCGAGCGCGCGGATGCGGCTCTTGAAACCGATCGGCTCGAGCACCGAGAGATCTTTCGCTTTCACTCCGACGAGCCCGCTGTCGGCTGTGAAGTAAACGCGATCTCCGATCTGCGTCCTTACAGCACGTCCGATGAGCGGAAGCGATGCCGTGTCCGCGACAACGGTGTCCGGCGGATGAAGCAAAACGAGATCGGTTCCGTCCCGCACGCTGTACGCCACGATCACATCGCCGTTAGGCTGGGCGACGAGCGCACGGGGTGTTGCTTTCGATTTGAATGTCCAAGCCGTGCCGCTCGGCTCGAGACGCACGACCTGATTCTTCGCGTCGACGCCGAAGACATTCGACCCGTCCGCGGAGGTGAGAGAGGTGATTTTAGCCTTCGTCGCCGCGTGCGCTTCGTTGAGACGCAGGTCGATCCGCACCGGAGCGCCTTTCGCATCCACCACTGCGAGCGACCCGGCTTCCTGGTCGAACCCGAGGACCCGACTTATGGCGGGCAGACGTACGGAGGACCAAATGACGCTGTCGAGGCGCGGGTAAAGGTATACGCGCGCGCTTCCACCGCTGCGGGGCACACGGAGGAGAAGACCGTCAGTCCCGGGGCGCGATGGCCCCGATGCGGTTGACTCAGACGCGCTCCGTTCGCCGGTGCAGGCGAACGGAAGCAGCGCTATGAGAAGGAGGCGGCGCAACGCTTAGTAGCCCGCTCCCAACGAGAAAGTCCAGTTCGGCTTTCTACCGACTCCATACGGATGTGCGTAATCCCATTGGAGAATGGCGATGCCGAAAAGATTCACACGGAATCCGACACCAGCGCTGGTGAAGGCGTAGCGCTGGTTGTCCTTCGACGAATCGAAGTTCGACGGTTTGTTGAACGAGATGGATTGACCCTGGTTCCACGCAAGGCCGGCGTCGTAGAAGAAATGCCCGTCCACGGGTGGCAATCCAATCGGCCCGAGGTCGAATCTCCGGATGACCGGGAATCTCAACTCGATGTTTCCGACCGCCACCCTGCTCCCAGCGAGCCGTGCGTTGTTGCACTGGGAGTTGGAAGCCCCGAAGGCGGACGTGCAGTCGTAATAGCTGAAGTTGGCGCGGTCATAGCCCCGCACGTAATCGGGACGGCCGATATAATTCTGAAAGAAATGTTCATCGCGACCCACGGACTGCAGCGTGAAGAGCCGCGTCGCGAACGTTAGCGTGTTGAAAATGATCGGATCGTACCGGCGGTAGTCGGCGAGATAGTTCGCGAACTTGAGTTTTCCAACCGCTTGACCGGCTTGGAAGCGCATGCGGCGTCCGGAGATCGGCCCTGTGAGGCCGAATAGCGAATTGTCCGCGACATACGCCACCGACGGCGTCGCGTAGTTGTAGCTGGGTCCTTTCCCTATGCTCCTGACAGATGGATCGGAGCAAAAGTTCGAGCAGCTTCGGCTAATGACGATCGAGTCCTGATCGATGTTATTGAGCTGGAGGCCTGTCTCGAAGCGGTGGAACCGGTTGAGCGGGTATTGCGCGCTAAGGTTCGCGGTTCGAAGCACGTAGCGGATGTCCAGCTCCGCCGATTGGAAAACCCCACCGCTCTGCGCCTGGCTCGACGCGACTGGTACGTAATACGGCTCCTGCGAGAAGCTCGTCCCGTACTGTATGCGTCTGCTCAGATTCGCGTAGCCGACGAAGAACGCCGCGTCGCTCAGCTGCCCGTAAATCTGCGCGGAGACGGCAAGCATGTGATTGCCGAGCAGGTCGCTGAAGACGAATGCAGTGCCGCCGGAATAGGTTCCGTAATTCGTGGTATAGCCGACGTTCGGGTCGGCGATGTAATCCGGATGAAGACGCGCATGGTAAGCCTCTGACTTGAATCTGGTCGTGTCGGGGAGGCCGTAATTCGGATCCGCCATTATCGACGCGAGGCTCGCGAACGAGGAATCCTGCATTCCCTCCGACGGAGAGATAACGCTGGAGAGACGCGATCCCGAAGAGCCGCGGTAGACGGAAGTCGGCTCGTTGCCCTTCGGAGCGCTCAATGAATCGAGAGCACCTGTCGTCGCGGCGAGGGCGCTCTTCACCGGGTGCATCAGATTATACCCGAGCATTGTGCTCGGCCCCTTTCCGAATGCGTACTTCTTCAGCGAAGCGGGATGATCGAAGGACCAAATGGTGTAGTCTCCGCGCTCGTAATACGTGAAGACCATCTTGTCCGCGCCGCGCGCCCAGCTAATTGCAGGACTGAACTCGGTGATGGCGGAGACGCCTCCCAAAACGTTCGTGATCTGATAGTGCTGGTTGTCGGCGAAGTCGAAAAGGAAAATGTTCTGAAGTCCCGTCCGGTCGGAGATGAAAGCGATCTGCCGGCCGTCGGGAGACCACTGCGGGTTCAGATTCAATCCTGCCTGGCCCGGCAGCACGCTCGTCGTTCCGCTCGCGATATCGATCGTCGCGATCTGCCAGGGGCCGAGTTTCAAGTTGCTGAGATTCGTCGCCGGCGAGCGCTCGGTCGCGAACGCGAGAGTCTTTCCATCGGGCGACCACACCGGCTGCAAGTCACCGTATTTGTCATTGGTGAGCTGGCGGAGATTCTTTCCGTTCGCGTCAACTATATACAGATCGGTCACGCCGCCTTTTGTGCCGCTGAACGCGATTTGCCGGTCGTCCGGCGAAAATGTCGGACTCCAAACTGCGTCGAGCGGAATAGGCAGCGGGTTCACCCGGCCCGACGCAATGTCGAGAAGGTACAGCACGTCGATTCCTTCGCGCATCGCGGTAAACGCGAGTGTCTTTCCGTTGTTCGAAAACGCGCTCTGCGAGTAGAGGAGGCGAAGCTCTTCGAAGTTCGCGTTTTGCGTGCTCTTGATGAGATGCTTGAGCCGCTTGCCCGTGCGCGCGTCGCCAAGCCAGAGATCGATGAAGATCTCGCCGCGCTTGGTGCTGCCATTCGAAAGAAAGGCGATGTAGTTACCGTCGCGCGAGAGGGCTGGCGCGAGAAAGATCTGTCCGCCGCTCTTTCGTGGAGTAAGCAGCGGACGCGCGAACGACTGTGGACGGTCGAGGACAGCGGCCTGCGGCAGATAGGTCGCGTTAACCGCTTCGCGCCACTCGTCGCTCAGCTCGTGCAGCGACAGGCCGAGCTCTTTCTGAATTGCGCGCGCTACGCCGAGGGTTGCCGTCTCGGAAAGAATCTGACCGACAGCGGCGTCGCCCCAGCGCTCACCGATGTATTCCCAGAGTGATTCGCCGTAACGGTACGGGAAATACTTGTCCGGCCGTTCCGTCATCTGCTCGATGGATGGAACGGTGCCTGCGACCGCGGCGTCGCGCAGCCACTCGGATGTCAGCGGGTGATTCGGGCCTCCAGAGACATACTCCGCCATTCCTTCCATGAACCAGAGCGGCGGGTCGATCGTCTCGAGACTCTGAATGTTCTCGATCTTGCCGCGCGTGAACACGTCGTATTGAAACTCGTGCACCATTTCGTGCGCGAGAACGTGCTCGAAGCTGTGATAGTCGCCAGTGAGGGGAGCGAGGAGACGGAACCTTCCTTCTGTGACACCGCCGGTGCCTTCGCCGAGGTCACCGGTGACGTTGTTCTGGCCGAAGTCGGCGCGTGACGCGAAAAGAATGATGGGTTTCTTCTCGCGGAATTGGTGATCGAGAATCCGCGACTGGCGCGCGTACGCGCGCTCGGCCATACGGGCCACGTCCTTTACGGACCCCTGCTCTGCGGGGTAGTAGTGGATCTTGAAGTGCTCGGTCTCGAGCACGCGCCAATTGAAGTGGCGGTACTGGACCTGGTTCTGCCCGAAGTACTGCTGCGCATTGGCGCGCGATGCGAAGAGAAGGACGGAAAGGAAACCGACCAGGCGTAACGTCTTCATCCCAAAGCTCCCTGTTGATCGACAGTCACGATCTCGGCATCGCTCCACAGGCGCTCGATCTGGTAAAACGAACGGAGGGTGGGATGAAAGATGTGAACAACGAAATCCACGAAATCGAGCAGAACCCAACGGCCTTGCGGCAATCCTTCAGAGTGATGCACGGAGAATCCCTTCTTCTTAAGCTGGGCGATGAGGTGTTCGCCGATGGAGCGCACGTGAGTGTCCGAGGTACCGCTGGCTATGACGAAGTAATCCGTCATGTCCGTAACCCCTTGGAGATTGAGGAGGACCACATCGTTTGCTTTCATGTCGAGGCAAAGCTGCGCAGCCATCTGCGCGGCGCGATCGCGCGCAGTAATGGAAGGTAGGGATGTCGCCATGCGTCTCCGGGAGATTAAGGGCTGCCCCGCTACGTGTCTGGTAGCTTACGCGCGCGGTGAAAGTTCCGTCAGGGGCGGAAAATGCATTTCATACGCCACGGCGGCCGGAAGCGGGAAGGCGGCGCGAAACCAGTGTTCGCGCCGCCTCACGATTACTGCTTGATGACCCAGACTTTTATTTCCGGGTGCACGTCAGCATGCAGCCTGATCGGCACGCGATAAACACCAAGTGCTCGAATTGGCTCGTGCAGCTCGATCTGCCGCTTTTCGATCTGAAAACCCTGCGTCTCGAGCTGGTGCGCGATGTCGGTCGAGGTAACCGATCCAAACAGCTTTCCCTCTTCGCCGACGCGCGCCGAGAAGGTGAGCGAGACCGCTTCGAGACGGCCGGCGAACTCCTGCGCCGACGTGCGGCGCTCGTTATCCGCCTGATCAAGTCTCTCCTTTTCTTGCGCAATGCGCTTCTTATTGCCGGGCGTCGCTTCGTACGCGAAACCGCGGGGAAGCAGGTAGTTGCGCGCGTAACCGGGCGAAACTTTCACGACGTCTCCCGGGTGTCCGAGCTTTTCTATCGACTGCCTGAGAATGACTTCCATTTGTAGTTCCTTCAGTTGATTGATGCGGGCGCTCGGAAGAGCTCCCTGGTTAAAACGTTAAGCGACTCTAGGTCTGCTTCGCCAATCGAGCCATGTATCACCGAGCCCGATCCCTATTAACGCCGCGACAATAAGCTTGAACACCGGTGGTACGAACAAAACGACCAGCACCGAGGCGATGAGCAAACCCCGGCGGCGTGACATCCACGCCACCACTCCCATGCCCCGGATCAAATAGAGAGCACCGAAGAAAACGAGCAGGTTCAGCCCCGCACCCCGCCCCTCTTCGAACGCGGGGAGCATGAGCAGCGTACCGCCGACCGCCACGCCCCACACCAGCTGATCGCTAAACCGAAATTCTTTTAAAGGTGAGAGCGCCGGCCCGATGCTGTTCGGAGCGAGACGGGAATAGACCGCCCACCCCAATGCCAGCGCTCCGAGCGACTGGAGAGCAAGCAACGCAGGGAGAAGAACCGCGGAACGCGCCGGTGCTTCTCTAACCGTCGTCTCCATGTCGTCGTAGAACGCGTGCATTTCCGGAAGCTTCGCCGCGTAACCTCGATAAAACGGTGTTCGACGCTCCATCTCGAATGCTGCGATGACCGCCGCGCTCCGCGCTGAAAACTCCGACGCGGAAACTTTGACGTAGCGGTCCACTCCACCAGGAGAGGAGACGGCAACAACGAATGCCGCCGCAATCGCCAATCCGAGCGCGCCAAGCGCGCGCACGATGAACGGTATGGCGGAGCTCCACAGGCACATGAGGCCGAAGCATCCGGCCAGCAGGAGCGCCCAGCCGCGAGCCATTCCGTCATACGGTGACCCGCCTCTTCCCATCGGTGCGATGAGCAGCCAGATGGCGAGAGCCACCCAGACTATCGCGAGATAAGGCCGGCTTCCCGCTAGCCAGCCAATTACCGCACATACCGCGATAATCGGCGCGAGCAGCAGCGAGGTCTGCAGTATCGGAACAACGACCTGCAGCTGACTCGGCCAAAGCGGCAGGAGAATGAATGCCGCCAACGCAAATGCGAGCAGCCGCCACGATTGCCCAACGGGTTTCGTCGTGACGGCGGCGTCCATTAGCCCTGGTGTCCGCGGATGTAGGGGATCAGCGCGAGATAGCGGGCGCGCTTGATCGCCGTCGAGAGCTGGCGCTGATGTCTCGCGCACGAACCGCTCAAACGGCTGGGCAAAATCTTTCCCTGATCCGTGATGAAGCGTCCGAGGGTGCGGTCATCCTTGTGGTCGATGAAGCGAACGCGCCCTTCGCAGAACGGGCAGCTTTTCTGTGGTCTTCTCATTGGTTAATCCTCGTCGTCGTCGTCATCGTCACGGCGCGCGGCTGCGGCCATCTCTTCTTCGCTCATCTGCGGTGCGCCCATCTCATTCTCGTGAAGCGTGATGAGGTAGCGAATGACACCGTCGTCCAGCTTGAGAGCTCTCTCGTATTCCGGGAGAACCGCAGGCTCGGCGTCGAAGCGCGAGATGACGTAGTAGCCGTTCTCACGGGTGCCGATGGAGTACGCGAGCTGCCGGCGTCCCCAATGGTTCACTTCCGGCGTGCCGGCAGAGCCGAGCATTCCGTGGAAGCGGTTGATCTTTTCGGATATGGCGGCGTCTTCGAGAGTGGAGTCGAAGATGTACACCGCCTCGTATGTGCGAGGCACTTGTAGGCAATCCTCCTTTTGGTCTAATCCGCCCTGCGCTGGTTGCCTGAGCGCCGGGAAGGTGGTTGTTGTCGCCGCGGTGTGCGGCGCTTAAATCACTGCCCGAAAGCTAGTCGAGAAGCAGAGGCGATTCAACTCGCGTTCTCTGCATTTTTGCGAGGCGGTCGGTGACGGGATCCGTGCCTCACCGGCGCTGTCTCCGCTCGCAGCGCGCGCTTGTGGCGCGCGCTGGACGCTCGCTCCGACGTGGCCGGATTCGGCAGGACCCCGCCGCCGCCCGCCCGGCGGCTTCTAGACGTTGAAGCGGAAGAGGAGTACGTCGCCGTCCTTCACGATGTATTCCTTTCCTTCAGATCTAACCACGCCTTTCTCCTTTGCTCCTTTCCAGCCGTCATTGGCTACGAAGTCATCGAAGGCCACGGTTTCGGCTCGGATAAATCCTTTTTCAAAATCGGTGTGGATCACCGCCGCAGCCTTCGGAGCGGGGTCGCCACGGTGGATCGTCCACGCTCTTACTTCCTGTTCGCCTGCAGTGAAATACGTCTGCAATCCAAGCAGGTGATAGCCGGCGCGGATCAGACGGTCGAGTCCGGCGGAGTCGATTCCGAGGGAGCTCAGAAAGTCTGCGCGATCTTCGGCGGGTAATTCCGCGAGCTCCGCCTCGATTTTGGCAGAGAAGGGGACTACTTCGGCTTGCTCGCTGCTCTTTGAGATGGCTGCGCGCAGCGCCTTCACGTGCGGCCCTTCCTCTCCTGATAATTCGGCGTCGCTGACGTTCGCCGCGTAGAGGACGGGCTTCACCGTCATCAAGGAGAGAGGAGCCAGTGCCGTCTTTTCATCATCGGTGAGCTTCGCTTCCCACAATCCTTTTCCGTCCTTGAGAAACTCATTCGCTTTCTCGAGAGCGGGCAATTCGGCGAGCGCTTCCTTGTCGCCTGTGCGCGCGGAGCGGCGGGTTTTGTCGAGGCGTTTTTCGAGAGTTCCCAAGTCGGCGAGCGCTAGCTCGAACTCGATCACTTCACGGTCGCGAACGGGATCGACGGCGCCCATCACGTGCGTCACATCCGGATCTTCGAAGCAGCGCACCACGTGAACGATGGCGTCGGTTTCGCGGATGTTCGAAAGAAACTTGTTGCCGAGTCCTTCCCCTTCCGCTGCTCCTTTCACGAGGCCGGCGATGTCAACGAACTGCACGACGGCTGGCACCACTTTCTTCGGCTGAACGATTTTCTCGAGCGCGCCGAGTCGGGAGTCGGGGACCTCGACCAT
Organism: Gemmatimonadaceae bacterium; assembly: GCA_013816855.1. Lineage (GTDB taxonomy): Bacteria > Gemmatimonadota > Gemmatimonadetes > Gemmatimonadales > Gemmatimonadaceae > UBA4720. Next base: position 9,639 of record JACDDT010000028.1, on the reverse strand, counting down.
CCCCACGTTCGGCTCGACTGTGCAGAAGGGATAATTGGCGGCTTCAGCTTTCGCGGCTGTCAGCGCATTGAAAAGTGTGGATTTGCCGACGTTGGGGAGGCCGACGATACCGAGCTTGAGCATCGGTCAACTTAACCACAACGGAGGACTACCTGCCTGGGGCTTTCGGCGGAGCGGCTGATTGGCTTCGTGCCTCGTTCGACGGACTCTCTTGAAAGGCACGCAGCCACTAGCCGCTCCGCCCAGGGCCCCAGGCCGGTAGTCCTTAGTTGTCGTTGCCGTTATGAACGTTCATCGCTTTCTCGATTCCATCCGCGAGCCACGTTTCCGTAGCCGAGACGAGGGCGGGCATCATCGCGATTACGGCATCTCGCTCGTCGCGCGCAAATGGTGAAAGAACGAAATCGGCGAGATCGCCGTAAATGCCTTTCCGTTCCTCGCTCGGTCCGACTCCGATGCGAAGGCGCGAGTAATCCTGGTTTCCGATCGCGTGCTCGATGTTTTTGAGACCGTTGTGGCCGCCCGCGCTTCCTCTAGAGCGAAGCCGAAAGCGCCCAACCGGAATCTGAACCTCATCCGAAACGACGAGCAGCTCCTTCGCCGCGCTGAAGAACGGATTTCGTAAAAAGGGGCGCAGCGCGTCACCGCTCAGATTCATGAAAGTCTGCGGCTTCACGAGCTTCACCTTTTCGCCGCTCACGATTCCGGCAGAGACGTGCGAATCGCCGTCCTTCTTCCAGCCATCGAAATGCCAAACGTCGGCTAAGTGGTCAATCAACCACCAGCCGACGTTGTGACGCGTCGCCGCGTATTCGCGGCCCGGATTCCCCAGGCCGACTATGACCTTCATGCGAATGTCAGGGCGTTACTTCTTCTCGCCCTTCTTGTCGCCACCCTCTGCATCGTCCTCACCCTCTTCCTTCACCTTGCCGATCACTTCCGGCTCTGCGCTGGTCTCGGCGCCTTCGACGACGGCGGCGGCTTCGATCGCAGCTCTCGGAGCGGCAACGATGCAAACGGTGTTGTCGAGGTCGTCCATCACTTCGACGCCCTCGGGAATCTTGAGGTCGCGGGCGTGGAGCGATGAGCCGATCTGAAGACCGGTGACGTCGGCTTCGATGTGATTCGGGATGTCAGCCGGATCGCACTTGATCTCAAGCTCGCGCATCGTCTGATCGAGAATACCGCCGCCGAGTCGCACGCCTTCGGGAACACCCATGAGAACGACAGGAATGCTCACGACGACCTTCTCTCCGGCTACGAGCTCCTGGAAGTCAACGTGTAGAATCTGGCGCTTGAAAGGGTGGCGCTGGATCTCGCGGATGAGCGTGCGTGCCATCGTGCCGTCGAGGTTGAGCTCGATGACCGTGCTTTCGGCGGAGATGGTGCTGAGGAGCTTGTCGAGATCGCGGCTGTTGATCGCGAGCGACTGTGGCTGGCGCTTGTGACCGTAGATGATCGCCGGGACCTGGCCCTGGCCGCGAAGAGTTCTGGCGGCGCCTTTACCCGCGTTGTCGCGCTTCGCCGCATTCAATTGTGCTGTCGCCATAAAAATTCAGTTTCGTTAAAAGTTTTCTCTTTGTTACTCGAACAGCGAGCTCACCGACTGCTCACTGTGGATGTACCGAATCGCCTTCGACAGCAATTCGCCAACCGACAAAACGCACAGCGTCGGGAAACGTTTACCGGGCTCGATCGCAATCGTGTCCGTCACCGTCACTTCCTTGATCGGGGCATTGCTCAGCCGCTCGACCGCAGGTCCCGAAAGTAGCGCGTGCGTGGCGCATACGTACACGTCGCGTGCTCCCAAATCCTTCAGTGCCTTTGCCGCTTCGGACACCGTTCCCGCCGTATCGATCATGTCGTCGGAGAGGAGACAATCCTTTCCTTCGACTTCACCGACCACGTTTACAACTTCAGACACATTCGCTTTCGGCCGCCGCTTGTCGATGATTGCCAGGGACGCGTTCAACCGCTTCGCGAACCCTCTCGCCATCTTTGCCGAGCCGACGTCAGGAGCGACGACGACCGGATCGTGCAGCTGCTTCTTGCGGTAGTGCGAGACGAACACCGGCGCTGCGTAGAGATGATCGACTGGAACGTCGAAAAACCCCTGCAGCTGATGCTGGTGAAAATCCACACCGACGACGCGATTGGCCCCCGCCGTCACGATCATGTTCGCTAGCAGCTTGGCGCCGATTGCAACCCGCGGCTGGTCTTTACGGTCCTGACGCGAATACCCGTAGTAGGGCATCACGCAGGTTATGCGAGCCGCTGAGGCTCGCCGCGCCGCGTCGATCAGGAGCAAAAGCTCCATGATGTTGTCGGCCGGGGGATTGGTCGGTTGGATGATGAAGACGTCGTTTCCTCTGACGTTTTCGTCGATCCGCACGAAAATCTCGCCGTCCGCGAAGCGCGATACCGTTGACTTGCAGAACGGAACGTCCAGAAACCGGGCGATCTCAGTGCAAAGATCCGGATTTGCCGGACCGCAGAGGAGCTTGAAACCGTGTGCCGGAACCGACAGTCCGTCCATTTACCGCAGCCTCAAAAGTTAAGCGGCGAAGGAGCATGAATCAATTGCCCCCGGTGGATTCGAACCACCATTCTCGGATCCAAAGACCGATGTCCTGCCATTGGACGAGGGGGCAACAACGGCGAAAGCTAGTCCAGAACGGTGACCGGGACAACGCTCGACGACGTCAATGTCGTGAGCAAACTCACCTTCGAATTCATCATCGGGAGGGCGGCTGGCGCGGCGTCGAAGATCGCGAACACCGCTGATCCCGTTCCCGTCATCCTGGATATCTGGGCGCCGGCGAGCTTGAACGTCGAGATGAGTCGGGGGATTTCAGGGTGATCGGCGCCGACCACGGCCTCGAAATCGTTCTCTGAAGACGCGGCGACCGACGACCAGGAAGTGAGATCCGAAAGAGGGATGAATTGTGCCCCGGTGGGGATCGCGCCACCGCGATCGAGGCGGCCGTACGCCTCCGCCGTCGAGACGGCGAACTCTGGAACGGCGATGAGCACCGGCTTCTTAGTTAAGGGCGCGAGAGCGAGCAGGCGCTCGCCCCGCCCCCACGCCAGCGCCATTACCGCCGAGCTGGTGAGGAACGGCACATCCGATCCAACCGAGCGTGACACGTCGAGAAGCGTGGCATCATCGAGCGGATCGGGAGAAATCCTGTTGAGAATCCGGAGAACCGCGGCGGCGTCGGCGCTTCCGCCGCCCATTCCCGCGCCCGCAGGAATTCTTTTCGAGATCTCGATGGAAAAACCGCGCGGCCATCCGGTGGCGGCGGCGTAGGTCTCGGCGGCGAGGTAAGCGAGGTTCTTCTCGGGTGGGACGCCGGTCAGCCCCTCACAGTCGACAGCCCGGCCGAGATCGGTGATTCGCACAGTGACGTCGTCACCGATATCGAGGCGAAGGAAGAGGGTCTCGATCACGTGAAAGCCATCGATGCCTTTTCCCAGAACCCGAAGAAAGAGATTGATCTTGGCCTGGGCGAGAGTTTTCCCCGCAAGGCTGCTCATTCCCCACCACCCTTCTGAAGCTCTGCCATCCCCAATCCGAGCCGCGTGAAGTAATACCCGCCGATAATCGTTATTGGGATGAAAGAGAGAATGTGAAAGCCGATCGCCCAGCTGGTCGCTTGCGCCTTCGGAACGCTATAAATCGCGAGGCCCTGGACGGCCATATACTCGAAGACACCAAAAAAGCCCGGGGCGGATGGAACCGCCGCGCCGAGTGCGATGAAACCGAGGAGAAAGAGCGCGGCGGAGAATGGAGCGGTGATGCCGAACGCCCGGAACGCGAGTAGGTAGCCGACCGCGTTGAGCAGCCAATGCGCTGTGGTCCAGCTCAGAATCGCGGCGAAGCGATCCGGCCGGCGCAGCACACTCAGGCCGGCGATGAATCGCTCCAGAATTTCCTTGCCGCGCTCCTCCAGCGAAGGCGAGATGCGTCTGCTGAAAATCTCAAACAGCCGGATGAGCGGCCGAGGGAAGAAGACGAGGGCGAACACTCCTCCGATCATTGCGACTAGAAATATTCCGCCGCCGCCCGCGACTGCTGCGAGTGGGCCGCTCACCGCCGCGGCGCCAGTGCGGAGGGCGGGATCGAAAAAGGCGAGGCCCATGAACCCGAGCAGCACTACGGAATCCAACAAGCGATCTACAGCGAGGGAAGCCAGTCCGGTTGCGAAGGGCACTCCCGTTTCACGTGTGAGCGCGTACGCGCGCGCTACTTCACCGGCTCTCGCAGGCAGGACGTTGTTCACCATCATGCCGATGGCGGTCGAGCGCCAGAGCGGTGAAAACGGCAGATCGGGTGCGACCGGGTCGAGAATCGGCCGCCACCTTCGTGCGCGGAGGGGAAAGATCAGCGTCGCGCAGACACTCGAGCCAAGCAGGAGATACCAATTAGCGTGCGACAGCTCGCGCCACACCTCTGCCATCGACACTCCGCGCAGCGTCCAGTAAATGAGACCGGCGCTGAGAAGAATTCCGACGATGCTCCGCCAGTTTGGCTTCAGCCCGTCACTCCGCGCCGGCGAGCTCTACGAGATCGCAGAGCTCCGCGACAGTCTCGCGAGTAGGCGCCGTTTTCGCCGCGAAGATCTGAGCGCGCAGCTCCTTCGAGCGGTCGACGGCCGATTTTCCTTTGTAAAGCAGGCTCTGGATTGGCACGACTTGCGGCTCCGGCTCTCCGGGGCGCTCGAGCGGGCGCATCTGTGCGAGACTGCTCCCGAGTGCTTCACGGAGTGCGGCGCCGCGGAGGCCCGCACTTGTCTGCCGGGGCGCTTGCGGTTGCGCGGCGGGCTGAAAAGCCGCCGTCTGGGTCTCCGGCCGAATCTGCTTTTCGCGCAGACGCTGCTCGAAAGTCGTGCGCGCGCTCGGTGCGACCTCGATCACGTGCGGGCCCGCGTCGGAAAAAAAAAGCTCGGAGATGGGGACGATCACATCATCGTACTCCGCCTGCACGCTGGGCGCGAAAGAGTCGAGCTCGTCGAGTGCGCGACGTGTACGCTCGTCATGCTCAGGACCCCACGCTCGAACTGATTGGACGAGCGTATGCAACGTTTCAACTGCCGAGCCCACGACGCGGCGAAGCTGTGGCTCGAATGCGAGGTTGCCATCGGAAATTTTCTGGGCGATCGCTTCGATGCGTCCCGCGAGATTCGCGATGGGGGTGGTGCGCGCCATTGTAGCGCTGCCGCGTAACCCGCGCGCGCCGGACTGCAGCGATTGCACGTCGGCTTTCTCGCCGGCGACCGCCGCTTCTATGCGAACCAAGTACTCGCTCGCTTCGAGGGCGAAAAAATCGAGAAGCCTGTTATGTGTGCTCACTCTCTCTTACTCCCTGCCGCGTCAATAGCGGCGCGTATCTCCCGCACGGCTTGATCCAATCCAACGAAAACCGCTCTGCTGATCACCGAATGGCCGATGTTCAGCTCTTCGACTTGGGGAATCGCCGCCACCAATCCGACGTTCCGGACGTTGAGGCCGTGACCTACGTGAACCTTCATCCCCATCTCCGCACCGCGCAGCGCGGCACTGCGCAGCGCTGTGATGTTGGAGGGATCCGCCGGGTGGAGCGCGTACGTGCCGGTGTGCAGCTCGACTGCGGTTGCGCCGAGCTCCTTCGATTGTTCCACTGCGCGAAGGTCTGGATCGATGAACAGGCTCACCCGTATGCCCGCACCCTGGAGGCGAGCGACCGACTCACTGATCCGCGCCGGATCCGAGAATACATCCAGCCCGCCCTCTGTTGTGATTTCCTCGCGCCGCTCAGGAACAAGTGTCGCCTGCTCCGGCTTCATCTCACAGGCGAAGGCGACGATCTCATCGGTACACGCCAGCTCGAAATTGAAGTACGTCGTAATTCTCTCCTTCAGCTGCCGGATGTCCGCGTCCTGAACGTGGCGCCGATCTTCCCGGAGGTGCGCGGTAATGCCGTTCGCGCCCGCGCCCTCGCAGATGGGGACAGCGTCGACCGGATTGGGCTCATCGCCTCGACGAGCCTGACGAATCGTCGCAACATGATCAATATTGATGGTGAGGCGCTGTTGCTTCAAAGGCATTCGCGGCGTCCAATCCTGAAGGGCAAAATCGCGGAGATTCGATTGTCAAACTGGAAGGCTTTACCAGCTATCGTGGTTCTAGCTGCTTGTGCGTCGGGCGCTCCGTCAAATCCGGGGAGCACCACGCCCACACCTGTAATGAACAGCGGAATGTCGGGCGCTGCAGCGCCGCGCCTTGCCGTCGAGCAATTTCTCTCCGCCGCGAAAGCCGGTGATCTCCAGGCGATGTCAGTCGTCTTCGGCACCAACAAGGGTGCCTCGCGCGACAACATGGCGTGGAACGAGCTCGAGAAGCGGGAGGTCATCCTCCAATGTTTCTTCAACGCTGACTCATACCGCATCATAAGCGAGAATGCCGGCGCCGAAGGGCATCGCGTCGTCCGCGCGGAGCTGACCAAGGGAAGAGTTGCGCGGCAGCCGAACTTCTTCGTCATCCAGGGTCCCGCAGGACGCTGGTACGTGGACAATATGGAGATCGCCGTCGTGCGCGATTTCTGCGGGCAGGCGCCTGCCAACTAGTGCTCCGAAAGCTCGACCAGGATTCCTCCGGTCGAGCGTGGATGGATGAAAGCGATCCGTTTGCCCTCCGCGCCCACCCTCGGCGTCTCATCTATTAATTGAAGGCCTGAAGCGCGGCACTTGGCGAGAGTTCCTTCCAGGTCGTCGACCGAAAAGCATATGTGATGGATCCCCGGTCCCCGCTTCGCCACGAATCTTCCGATCGGCGAATCTGGATTGCCCGCTTCGAGCAGCTCTATGAGAGAACCTGATGCGTCGAAGCCACGGATTTTTGCGCCATCCGCGTCGCCCAAAGGCACTTCCGCCAGCCCAAGGATCTGCTCGAACAGTGGAGCAGACTCACCAAGCGCGCGCACGGCGATGCCGATGTGGGAGATCTTAGTTCCGCGTGGGCTTGATGGGCTCATTAAATTGTCTGGTAGGCTTACTGCCGCAGAATATTACTCGGGGTGGTACCACGGGCTACCCCGCTTCGGAGGCGTGACGATGTCGAATGCAGTTGAAGTGACCGATTCTGATTTCGAGGCCCAGATTGAAAAGCATCCCGGCCTCGCCGTCGTTGATTTTTGGGCGACTTGGTGCGGTCCGTGCCGCATGATTGCGCCGCTCCTCGATGAGCTGGCCATTGAATACCAGGGCAAGGCGAAGGTTGCGAAGCTCGACGTGGACACGAACATCAAAACGTCCTCGCGCTTCAACGTGCGCTCCATTCCTGCGATCCTCTTCTTCAAGGACGGAAAGCTGGTGGACCAGGTCATCGGCTACGTGGGCAAGCCGGCGCTCGCGGCGAAGTTTCAGCAGTACGCGGCGTAGGTAGCCGGCGCCGCGCGCGGTGAGGTGACGACCAGCGCGGCAGGCTCGCTTTACGTCGTAAGCACGCCGATCGGTAATCTCGGCGACATGACATTCAGGGCGGTCGAGGTTTTATCCTCGGTCGCCCTTGTCGTTGCAGAAGACACGCGGCACTCGCGCCATCTTCTCAATCATTACAAGATCGCGACGCCGCTCAAGTCGCATCACGAGCATAACGAAGCGAAGGAGACTCCCGCACTCGTTGCGCGCCTGCTGCGCGGAGATTCGATCGCACTCATCACCGATGCGGGAACGCCGCTCGTGTCAGACCCTGGCGCGAGACTCGTCGCCGCGGCGGTGGATGCCGGGGTGAAAATCGTCCCTGCTCCCGGAGCCTCGTCAGTTCTCGCAGCCATCGTCGGGTCCGCGCTCCCCTCGGACAGATTTCTGTTTGTGGGTTTTCTGGAGCGGAAGGGGAAGAGCCGGAAGGATGAAATTGCGCGCGTGATATCATCGGACGTGACGACCATTCTTTTCGAATCGGCGAATCGCCTGCATTCGACATTATCGGATTTGGCAGATGCAGGCGGCGCTGATAGAGCGGCGGTCATCGCACGAGAGCTCACCAAGCAGTTCGAGGAGTTCCGGCGCGGTTCAATCACCGATCTTATTGCGCACTACGCCAAAGAATCGGCGCGCGGCGAGGTCGTTATTCTTATAGAGGGGGAAGCCCCGAGCGAGATCTCCAGCGAAGATGTCGAAGAAGTCGCGCGCGAGCTGATCTCGGCGGGCAGCTCACCGCGCGAGGTGATGGATCGTCTCATCACCGAGTACGGAACTCCCCGCAATTCAGCATACAAGCTCGCGCATCAGCGCGCGGGCAACGAAACCGCAAACACGGGTGACAAAAAGAGATGAGCAAGAGCGCTGCGCGTCCCGGGAAGATTGTCTGCGTCGGCCGGAATTACAGCGAGCACGCGAAGGAGCTCGGCAACGAAGTCCCGAAAGAGCCCCTCATTTTTCTGAAGCCGCCGTCGAGCGTCATTTCCGATGGCGACGCGATCCGTCTGCCCTCGCTCTCCGATCAAGTCGAGCACGAAGCGGAGATCGGCGTCATCATCGGCGCGACCTTGAGCAATGCAAGCGAAGCCAAGGCGCGCGAATCAATCGCCGCTATCATCGCGGTTAACGACGTCACCGCGCGCGACCTGCAGAAAACCGACGGACAGTGGACGCGCGCGAAGGGCTTCGACACTTTCTGCCCGCTCGGCGAGCCGGCCTCGAAATTCCCGGCACTCGACAGTCTTACTGTCGTCTGCAGAGTGAACGGCAAAGAGACTCAGCGTGGCAACAGCGCGGACATGGTCTTTTCAATTCCGATGGTGCTGTCGTACATCTCGCGCATCATGACGCTCGAGCCGGGTGATCTGGTCGCGACCGGAACCCCTGCCGGCGTCAGCAAGCTCAAAGACGGCGACGTAGTCGAAGTGGAGATCTTGGGCGTGAGCAAAGTCTCCAATCCGGTGAGAGCGTCAAATGCCTGACTACACTCCGAGGCTTCTCAGTCTCCCCGAGTATCCGCTCGCGAAGATTCCGGAGCAGAAGCGTGAGGCAATTGCGCGCGGCGTCGACGTCATCGATCTCGGCGCGGGCGACGCCGATCTTTCTCCTCCGGAAGTCGTGCTCCAGCGCCTCTTTGACGCGTCGCGCATTCCGACGATGAGCCGGTACGGATTTGGACTCGGCCTCTTGGAGTACCGCGAGGCGATTGTGCGCTGGATGGAGCGCCGCTTCGGCGTGGCCTTCAATCCGCTTACGGAAATCGTTCCGCTCATCGGGTCGAAAGAAGGCATTTCGCATCTCGCGCTCGCGTTCGTGGGAAAAGGTGACGTCACGATCGTACCCGACCCTGGCTACAACGCCTACGTAGGTGGAACTCTTCTCGCCGAAGGCGAGCCGTACAAAGTCGCGCTCCGGCCGGAAAACAATTTCCTCATCGATATCGATGCGATTCCGACGGATGTGCTGAAGCGCGCGAGGATGATTTACCTGAACTACCCGAACAATCCGACGTCCGCGACCGCGCCAAAGGAATACCTCGAGAAGATGGTGCGACGCTGCAAGGAACTCGACCTCGTCCTGGTGTATGACAATGCCTACTCGGAGCTCGCGTTCGACGGCTATGTGCCGCCGAGCATTTTCGAGATCGAGGGCGCGCGCGATGTCGCGATCGAGTTCCACT
>JACDDT010000096.1 GCA_013816855.1 Gemmatimonadaceae bacterium | reverse complement strand
GGCCCTACCGGAGAGAGGTATCTCACACCGAAGCCCGGAGCGATCGCGCCGCGTCTCCGTGGAAGTGCTTTGTTGATCTTCTGGGTTACTACCCCGCCGTCGAGGAACGCCGCGCCCGACAGCGCGCGCCAAACCGGGAAACGCGCTTCCACGCTTCCCTCGATAATGACGTTTCCGCCGAGTGGCCGCGGATCGAAATCACGATTGGCGAGCTTGGCCGCATTCGGGTCGCACTTTGTGACGCCGCTTCCGCTCGCACAGGCGACGTTGAGGCTGTCGTGCTTTTGCAGCGACTGAAGCGGAATGGTGAGAACGCGAGGACCAAGCTGATTTTCCCCGAAGCCGCGCACCGAGTGTGACCCACCGGCGTAGAACCTCTTCCGCGGATGGAGAATGTTCTCATTGGTGTTGCTGCTCACGCCCACGGCGCTTGCAGTGCTGCCCAGTGAGTTCACGAAACCGACGAGAGTGTGCGCGCCAATGGCGCCTCGCTTTCTGATTTGTTTGAACGCCGCGCCCTCGCCGGTGATGCGGTTATACCTGAAGTCCGACATCGTGAACGCGGACGCGTGCTCGGCACCGAAGTTCGCACGGAAGCCGCGGTTCGGAGAGAATGGATCGTTGGTGCGATCTATCGTCGCCGAGAGTGAAAGGGGTGAAAGGCGCTGATTTTTTCGGAGCGCGCTCAGAGTCGGCGAATCGCACACTCCGTAGTTGATGCAGAAATACACATCGCCCGCGTTCACGCGGCTGATCTCAAAGCGATAGTTCGCGCTCGCCGGGGCCCCGTCGATGAGCTCACGGGTGAAGGTCGCGCTCGTCCCGTAGCCGCGATCGACATAAATGCCCGGCGCGCTGCGGCGATGAGTGAACAGACTGAGGGCGATCTCGTTGTGCGGCGACCCGAACCAAGGCTGCCGCATGTCGATGCTGGCCGTATATGTCGGGACGAAATATCTCGAGCGATCGCTGGTGACGACGTTTGACACATTCTTGAAAATCCCGCGGCCGTTGAGCGAGCCGGCGAAAAGATTCCCAACGGCTGCCTGCACGTCGAAACGCCTTGCCCCGCCGCCCCAGTTGTAATGGGAGAAGCGGCCTTCGACCTGGAAAAAATCCACAGTGTTGAAGCCCGCGCTGAGACGCGCCTCGCGCGGTGGTGACTCGGTCACCGTCACCACGACGACTTTCGCGGAGTCTGGCAGGAACGGATCGACGGGGGGCCGCGGCTCGATGGCGGCACGTTTGAACAAGTTTGACTCGTAAAGAGCGCGCTGGCTGCGAAGCATCTCCGAACGGCGGAAAACCTCTCCCTTCGAGAAAGTCAGCGACTTCTTGATGGTACGCTCGCTCACACCTTTGTTGCCGGTAATGACGATGTCCTCCACCGTCGTCTTCCACTTCGGCTTAAGCGTGAACGTCACCACCGCCGTGTGGGCGTCCTGATCGACGACCAGAGTCGTATCCACGTCGGCGTCGGCGTAGCCCTTGTCCCAGAGAACCTGCTGAAGGAACACGCGCGACGAATCGACGCGGATCACGTTCAGCGGAGAGTTCGCGCCGATGACGACACGCTTCCCGATTTCCTTGTCCTTCAGGATCGGTGCTTCTTGAGTGACGATGACGTTGCTCACCATCGTTGGCGCGCCTTCGTGAACCGTCAGTGTTACAGCGACCTTGTGCGTGCTGTTCTTGATGACGGCGGTATCCACGTCGGCTTCGCGGTAACCACGCTTCCAGTAGAAGACGCGCATGCGGAGGACGTCGCGCTTCAGCTCCTCGTGGTTGAGATACTCCCTGGTGTAGACGAATTTCGATTTCGTTACCCAGCAGAGCGGCTTGAGGACAACACTGTTGCAGTGGGACGCCGCAGTTGAAATGCTTTTAAGCAGATCGTCCTTATGAACGACGTGCACGCCCTTGAGTGTGAGCTTCACGACCTCGGGCTTATCGGGTTCTTTCTTTTGGGCCAGGCTCGAAGCCGGTGCGAAAAGAATCGCACCGGCGACGACGGCGGCTGTTCCGGCGCGCACCATTTTCAGCGCGCTGTTACAGCCCTTCGAGCAGCGCGTCGTTGCCCGGGGTGCCTGCGATGCGCTTGATGAGCCACTCCATCGCCGAAGTGGACGGCATCTGCTGTAATCCGCGCCGAAGAGTATAGACATGCTCGAGTTGGTCGGGGCGGAACAGCTTGTCTTCCCGCCTTGTTCCGCTGGTGGCCACATCAATGGCCGGGAAAATTCGTTTTTCGGCTAGAGATCTATCGAGCTTTATCTCGCAATTGCCGGTCCCCTTGAACTCCTCAAAGATGACGTCGTCCATGCGGGAGCCGGTCTCGACGAGGGCCGTAGCGATTATAGTCAGCGAACCCCCTCCATGTTCCGGGGCAACCGACCGCGCCGAGCCGAAAAAGGCCTTTGGTTTGGCCATGGCTGTGGCATCGAGGCCACCGCTAAGGGTCCGCCCTGTGCCACGCTCGACGGTGTTGAAAGCGCGGCCCATTCGCGTAATGGAATCGAGGACGATGACTACGTCCCTGCCCAGCTCGACGAGGCGCCGAGCCCGCTCCAGGACCATCTCGGTTACGTCGGTGTGACGGGCCGCAGGCATGTCGAAGCTGGAGGCGACCACTTCGCCGTAACCCCAGGTGATCATCTCGCTGACTTCTTCGGGACGTTCGTCAACGAGGAGCACCAGAAGAATCGCCTGCGGATGATTGACGGCGACGCCCTCGACGATCGCCTGCAGCAGCATCGTTTTTCCGGCGCGCGCAGGAGCGACGATCAGCGCGCGCTGGCCATAGCCGATGGGCGCAATGAGATCGATCGCGCGTCGTGTGAGCTCGGGTCCGCCCTTGGCGGGACGTCCCGTTTCCAGCTTCAATTTTCTTTCGGGATATGACGCGATGAGCGATCCGAAATCCGGACGGCGCAGCGCCAGCTCGGGAGACGCGTTGTTGATTTCCTGAATCTCGGCGACGACGACGCGACCTCTGTGATCGTGGCCGGTGCTCGCTCTCACGTTGTCGCCGCGGCGGAGATTGTACTGCCTCGCCGTGTTGAGCGGCACATACGCATCGCCCGGCTCGGCGAGATAGCTGTTCGCGGCGCGGCGGATGAAACCGCCGTCGCGCTGCGGATCATACCACCCTATCGATTCACCATCGGGAACGATCGGAGCGAGTGGCTGTCGCGGCTGTTGGTCGCGCTGCCGGGTGTCTCCGCCCTGATTCTGATTCTGATTTTGATTCTGATTCTGGTTCTGATTCTGGTTTTGATTGGGACGTCCGCGTCCGCGCTGGTTGTGCCGCCCGCGTCTTGCGTTATTGCGGTTGCCGCCCTGACCCTGTCCCTGGCCCTGTCCTTGTCCGCGTCCGTTCTGCTGATTGCGGTTGTAATTCCCGCCGCGATCGCCACGGTCATCGCCGTACTGTTGCCGGTCGTGCATCGGAGCACCAGACCCGCCGCCGTACTGCGGGGCCTGGCTCTGGTTGTCGTTCTGCAGGTATGACTGCTGGTCTCCATTTCCGTCGGAAGAATTGTTCATCGGCGGAGGAGAGGCGGGCGGGGGTGGCTGAGTCGGCGATGGAATCGCAGGCGATGATGTTTCATCGCGTGCGTCCGGCAGCTGCCCCGCATCGGGTGGTGGCGTCGTTGAATCCATTGGCTCCAGATACGGGTCTGCGTCACCGTGTACTTCGGGAGATTGTTGGCCGGACGGACGAGGCCCCCGGCCGCGACGATAAGGACGTCGGCGTTCGTTCATTCAGTTGTGGTGTGGCTAGGAAAGAAGAAAATCTGCGGTGGTGGCTTGCCCGGCGATTGCGGAAAAAACTCACGCGCTTTCCCGGGCTGAATCTATTCTGGCGGTGCGCCTTTGAGGCTGCACCCGTACACGAATGGTAGTACCGACCTTCTGAATTGTCCAGCAAGAGTAACGGTATAGACCTTACGGTCCATTGTCCAGCCAATATCCGAGCCCGTAGCTTACCGCGAATGGACGAGGCGAAAGACCCCCAGCCCGAGCTCGAGCGCGCGGTACAGGAAAACCCCGATGACGCGCGCGCTATCGTAGCTCTCGCAAACCACTATTGGCTCACCGGTCACGGCCCGGAAGCTGTCGGCGATCTAGCGAGTCGCGCCATTGCCGCCGATCCACAGAACCGCGCCGGGTGGCACCTCTGGGCGCTCTCGGAATCCGATCCGCGCCAGCGCGTCGCGAGATGGCAGCAGGTGAGCGCTCGGTTTCCGTCGGACGACCTCGCCAAGGCCAATCTCGCTGACAACGCGGCGAGTCTCGCGGGCGCCGAACACGATTACGAGGCGGTCGATCTCGCGATTTTTACTTACCGTGAGTTGCGTGCTAATGCGACGGCAGCGGATCAAAAGGCCGCGCTCGATAAGGCGATTTCTACTTTGGAAAAATGGAAGTTTTAGATCGTCGCAGACGCGTCGGCGCGCGGGGATGCTGCTTCGCCGGCGCTGTCTCCGCTCGCAGCGCGCGCTTGTGGCGCGCGCTTGACGCTCGCTGCGACGTGGCCGGACTGCGCAGCACCCCGCGGCGCCTCCGCGTGTCCGGCATCGCGCGGGATTCCTTTTCACGGGTTGGATAATGGCTGACAAGGCGCCGCACGATCACGGCTCGTCGCTCGAAGAGTTTCGACAGTTCCGTGAGAAGATGAATGCGGAGATACTCGGCGAGAACAATCTCGTCATCAACCGCTTTTTCGCGCTCGACACGCGCACATACGAGGCCGGCGCTCTCGACGTCAAGACGAAAGAGCTGCTCGGCCTGGTCGCCTCACTCGTGCTTCGGTGTGACGACTGCGTGACGTATCACCTCACGCGCTGCGCCGAGGAGAAAGTCACGCGCGCGGAGATGTTCGAGTCGCTTTCTATCGGGCTCGTCGTCGGCGGATCGATCGTCATTCCGCACTTGC
>JACDDT010000027.1 GCA_013816855.1 Gemmatimonadaceae bacterium | reverse complement strand
GGCTAGCCCCTTCTTCGCCTGAATCGCGGTAATAGCCGCCGTCAGGGTCGTCTTGCCGTGATCGACGTGGCCGATCGTGCCGACGTTTACGTGGGGCTTCGTACGCTCAAATTTGGCTTTGCTCATTGGTCTGGTTGGTTAGGCTTTGACTTTATTGATGATCTCTTCCGCCTTCGACTTCGGTACTTCCTCGTAGTGGCTGAACTCCATCGAGTAAACCGCTCTTCCCTGCGTCATCGAGCGAAGCTTCGTGGAGTAGCCGAACATCTCCGACAGCGGCACCTGCGCATCGATCACCTGCGCTTCTCCGCGCTGGTTCATACCGCCGATTCTTCCGCGGCGCGACGAAAGGTCGCCGAGCACGTCGCCCATGTACTGGTCGGGAGAGACCACTTCGACTTTCATGATCGGCTCGAGAATAATCGCGCCGGCCTTCTTCGCCGCTTCCTTGATCGCCATCGATCCGGCGATCTTGAACGCCATTTCGCTCGAATCGACGTCGTGGTACGAGCCGTAAACGAGCTCGGCTTTCACGTCCACCATCGGGTAACCAGCGAGCACTCCGCCCTCGAGAGCTTCACGCATTCCTTCGCCCGCGGGCTTGATGAACTCACGCGGAATGCTGCCGCCGACGATCTTGTCCTCGAACACGAATCCTTCGCCCTGCTTCGCCGGCTCGATGTTGATGACGACGTGGCCGTACTGTCCCTTACCGCCTGACTGGCGGATGAACTTTCCTTCGACCTTCTCGACTCTGCGCTTGATCGTCTCGCGATAAGCCACCTGCGGACGGCCGATGTTCGCGTCGACCTTGAACTCGCGCTGCATCCGGTCCACGAGAATCTCGAGGTGAAGCTCGCCCATTCCCGAGATGATCGTCTGCGCTGTCTCCGGATCGGAGTGAACGCGGAACGTAGGATCTTCTTCGGCCAGCTTCTGAAGCGCGATGGCGAGCTTGTCCTGGTCGGCCTTCGTCTTCGGCTCGATGGCGACGTCGATGACCGGCGCCGGAAACTTCATCGCCTCGAGTACGATCGGCGACTCTTCCATGGTGAGCGTGTCGCCGGTGCGCGTCTCCTTGAGGCCGATCGCTGCGGCGATGTCGCCGGCAAGAACTTCTTCGATCTCTTCGCGCTTGTTCGCGTGCATCTGAAGCAGACGTCCGATGCGCTCGCGCTTGTTCTTGGTCGCGTTGTACACGTACGAGCCGGACTTGAGAACTCCCGAGTACACCCGGAAGAACGTCAGCTTTCCAACAAACGGGTCGGTTGCAATCTTGAACGCGAGGCCGGCGAACGGCTCTTCGTCGTTCGGATGACGCTCGCCCATCTCGCCGTTAGGGAGATGGCCTTCGACCGAGGGCACGTCGACGGGCGACGGCAGAAAGTCGATGACCGCATCCAGCATCGCCTGCACGCCCTTGTTCTTGAACGCGGCGCCGCAGAGAACGGGCACGATGTGACCGCCGACGGTGGCGGCACGAATGGCGTGGCGGATCTCGTCGTCGGTGAGCTCGGTGCCACTGAAGTACTTCTCGATCAGCACTTCGTCGTGGGAGACCGCGGCTTCGATGACGTCGTGGCGGGCCTTCTCCACCGCTTCCTTGAACTCTTCAGGAACGTCGACGACCTCGAACTCCTTTCCGAGCGTCTCGTCGTCGAAGATGTACTGCTTGCGCTCGATCACGTCGATGTGCCCCGTGAACGTCTCACCGGTCCCGACGGGAAGCTGGATCGGATACGCGTCCTTGCTGAGGCGGTCGCGGATCATGCGCATGCAGCGATCGAAATCAGCGCCCGTGCGGTCCATCTTGTTCGCGAAAATGAGGCGGGGAACGCGATAACGGTCAGCCTGGCGCCACACCGTCTCCGTCTGCGGCTCTACACCGGCGACGGAATCGAGAAGCGTCACCGCTCCGTCGAGTACGCGCAGCGACCGCTCCACTTCCACGGTGAAATCCACGTGGCCGGGCGTGTCGATGATGTTGATCCGGTATTCGATGTCGTTTCTCGTCCAGAACGCAGTGGTGGCGGCGGACGTGATGGTGATGCCGCGCTCCTGCTCTTGCTCCATCCAGTCCATCGTCGCGGTGCCTTCATGCACCTCGCCGATTTTGTGGGACTTTCCGGTGTAATAGAGGACGCGCTCGGTCGTAGTCGTTTTACCGGCATCGATGTGGGCCATGATGCCGATGTTGCGATAGCGGTCGAGCGGGGTGTGGCGTGGCATGTCTGTGCTAACTCTCTCTCGAAATGCCGGTCCGTTTTTCGGATTCGGCTGGCTTATTTCAACAAAAACGCGGGTGGACCTGCCGCCCCTGAAAGGGACCGGTATCCATCCGCCACCTCCGGGTACGCCCGCCACTGCTGCGCGGGTGGGGACCCAAGGAGCGCCGATTTGAAGGCTGTGTAAGCCGCCAGCTCGGCGTTGAATTGTATGCTAGAGCGAAAAACGTCCTAAAACGCGTTCCCCTATAGCCTTAGAAAGGTAATCGCGTTCCGCTTCATGTCAACGCCGCGCATTCCCGAGAATGCGTTCTGCTCCTCCGCGAGGGAGGCTAAGTTGACACGAGTTACTTTGTATTGTAAAGTACTCCGTATGACTGAACAGCCTACCGGCCACCCATCAGCTTCCTGGATATTCGCCGCACTATCGGCACTCCTCGGCGCATCGACCCTCTTCGACGCCCATGCGGGCATTAACTGGGGCATCTGGGTCGCGCTCACTACTCTAGCGGCGCTGTACTGCCAGCGCTCCGAAGATTTCCGGCGGGCAAGACCCTCCACTTTGCTCGCCCTGGCTGCCATCCTCGCTGCTGGAGCCGATGCCCGCACCGCGAATTCCGGAGCCCATGTCGGCATCTTCTGCCTCACCGCCTTCATCCTTGGGGTTTTCATCTGCAGCATCCGCGCGACTGACGCGGACGAGGTGCGGCTCCTCACGCTCCTGACGAGTCCGTTCCTCGCCGTAGCCAGCGTTGCCGTCTCGGCAGCCAGGAAGATCGGATCTTTGCTTCAACCTGCTCCCGGTTCGTCTTCCAGAACAGCAGTACGACGCACGGTGCTCGTCGCGCCTGTCGTTCTCGTCATCATCGCGCTGCTCGCGGGCGCGGATCCGGTCATTCATTCCACGGTCGAGAGCGTGACCACTTGGATCCCGGAGGTCATGATGCCTGCGAGAGTCATCTTCTTCCTCGTTCTACTCTTCGTCACGCTCGGCGCATTCTCGCGGCTCCCCGACCTCAAGCTCGCACTTCCTCTCCAGGGCGCGCAGCTCCGGGGCGGCCCGACCGCCGCCGACGCAACTGTCCTCGTCGGAAGCACCCTCGCTACGCTCGCGCTTTTTCTCATTCTTCAGGTCGTCTACCTCTTCGTTCACCTGCCGAATCAAATCGGAAACGGCGTGACCTACGCCGAGTACGCGCGGCGGGGGTTCGGCGAGCTGTGCGTCGTAGTGACGATCGTTGCCGCTGTGATTCTCTTTGCGGAGAAGCTCCGGCGAAACAACGAAGGCACCCGCTCAGCGCTGCTCAGAAATTTGGAATTCGGCTCACTGGTCGCGGCCGGTCTCATTTTATTGTCGGCGCTGCGCCGCGTCGTTCTCTACGAGCAGGCATACGGCTACACCGTCGCGAGGGTGCATGCGACTGCCTACATCGTGTTCATTGCAGGCTGCCTCATTCTCCTCGCCGACCAGTTGCGCCGCGGCAGCATCACGCCTGCGCTAGCTCGGCGGTCGGCGGCATTCGGGCTCATCGTCGTTCTCGCCATTCTCTATTGGAACGATCAGGCGTGGATAACGAACCGCAATATCGACCGTATTCGCGAGACTGGAAAATTCGACGTGAAGTACGCGGCGAGTCTCTCCGACGATGCGCTGCCAACTATCGCGCGCCGGAAGAATGAGATCGCGCCCGCGGATTGGATCGCACTCCGCGACAGACTTGCGTGCAAACGTCTCCCGGAATCCGACGAGTGGTACGAATGGAATGCCGCGCGCGCTGCGGCCCGAACGGCGAGAGCTTCTCTTCGATTGGCTGCATCGACAGCTTGCCCCAAGCGTGGCGATTAAGCTTGCGGGCCTTGGACGCTGGTAGTGCCCTACCGCCCCGCCGCCCTCGGAGTGTGGATCGCATTCGCTGCGGCGCGAAATTCGGCAGTACTGCGAATCGAATCGAAAACCGGATCGGTAAGCGGCGTTTGAGAAAGCGTGAAATCGCGTCGCTCGACCAACAGCCTTAGTGCGGCCAGCGCTTTGGCGCGCTCCCCTAAACCCAGGTAAGCAATCAGCATCGCCGCCGGACCGGCATGCATTTGGCTGAGCTTGCCTACGGCCTCCAATGCTTCCGCTCGATGTCCGGTGCGCGCAGCCACGTTCGCGAAAATGCTCAAAGTTCTCGCCTGTACCGGCGTTATGTTCATCGCCTTCCTCACTTCGCGGAGCGCTGCCGCTGAGTCACCAAGCTCCAGATAAGACTCAGCGAGTACTCTCGGAAACAAAATTAGGTCGGGCGCGAGCTCTCGACCGTGCTCAGCTTCACGCACGGACTCCGCGTAACGCCTCTCCTGATAAAACGAGTACGCGAGCGCGACACTCGGTACCGGCGCGAGCGGGTCGAGCGCTTTGGCTTTTTTCATCTCGACGACTGCGGAGTCGGGAAAGCCGAGCGCGTAGAACAACTCGCCCAGCCATTGGTGCGCGGTGGCTGACGTGGAGTCGAGCTGAATAGCTGTTGCGTAGGCGGCGCGCGCCTCGGGCCATTCCCATCTGTGCACGTGAACCAGGCCCCGCGCCATGTACGCCTCGGAGACCGAAGGATCGAGCCGGAGCGCCTCCGCGGCTGCCGTGAGCGCGCTGTCGTCCAGCTCTCGCGGCGCATTGTCGGCGTATTCTACAAATAGGGTCTGCGCGCTGGCACGACCGGCAAATGCGCGCGCGAATCGCGGATCACGCGCCGTTCCCGAGTTGAAGAGCGCGATTGCGTGCCGAAGATTTTCGGCTCCCCTTTTGTGCCAGAAGTATCGGCCACGGAGGTAGAGATCATAGGCCTCTGCGTTCGCAGTGCCCTGCACGACGGTCGTCGTCCCGTGCGCAGTCGTCTCCGCGAACCGGACCTCGAGCGCGGAGGCGATCGCGTGCGCGATTTCGTCCTGCACCGCAAACACGTCCCGCGAGTCCCTTTCGTATGAGTCGGACCAAAGTGAAAGTCCATTGGCGACGTCTGTCAGCTGCGCAGTCACCCGCAGACGATTGCCGTCACGCCGGACGCGGCCCTCGAGAACGGCGTCGACCTCTAGCTTCCGGCCGACATCTTTCACGTCGATGGGCTTTCCCTTGAACGCGAACGATGAGCTGTGCGATGCCACTTGAACTCCGCGCACCCGGCCGAGCACGGCCCCCAATTCCTCACTCATTCCGTCGGCGAAGTATTCTTCGTCCCTCGACGCGCTCGCGTTGGCAAATGGCAGAACGGCAATGCGCCGCACCGCACCCGTTGCGCGGTCCGCGCCCAGGCGTCGCACCGCAAATCCTCCGATAACCAGAAGTGCGACGATAACCGCGGCCCAAACGGTTAGCGCGCGCCTTGACCGGGGCCCGGCCGGCGACGAGGTCGATGTAAAACCGGTGGACGTAAGGCTGTCGAGCTCGAGAATCAACTCGCGCGAGGATTGCGGCCGGTCG
Organism: Gemmatimonadaceae bacterium; assembly: GCA_013816855.1. Lineage (GTDB taxonomy): Bacteria > Gemmatimonadota > Gemmatimonadetes > Gemmatimonadales > Gemmatimonadaceae > UBA4720. The sequence continues at coordinate 23,932 of JACDDT010000027.1, read as the reverse complement.
GATGGACGCTTCGACAAGCTCCGCATAATGAGGCGCGCCAAACGCGGAGGCACGCCCGCGCGATGGATATCGGGAACCGGTTCGGCGATGTGAGCGGCAATAATTGCCTGTGTTGCGCGCCCCGCGAAAGGCGCTGCGCCGGTGAGCATCTCATACGCGACGACTCCCCAGGCATAGATGTCGGCACGATGGTCGGTCGACGGATCGGCGGACGCCTGCTCGGGCGCCATGTACGACGGAGTTCCGAGCGCGACGCCGGCAGTGGTCAACCCAGCGGCCCCGTCGTGAACGGTGGCCGCGGAAACCGCCTTTGCCACGCCGAAATCGGTCACGACACCGGTCCCGCCGGAGAGGAGGATGTTCTCGGGCTTGATGTCCCGATGCACGATCCCGTGCGAGTGCGCGTAGTCGAGCGCTGTCGCGACGTCGCGCATCAGACGAACGGCCTCGTCTAACGGGAGCTCACCGCTTCTCTGGATTTTCTGACGAAGCGATTCGCCGTCGACGAACGGCATGACATAGTACGGGACGCCCTCGGATTCGCCCGCGGAGAGGAGAGGAACGATGTGCGGATGTTGAAGGCGGCCCGCGAGACGAATCTCGCGTGAAAATCGTTCAAAGTTCACTTCGGCCGCGAGGTCGGGTGAGAGCGCCTTTACCACTACGTCGCGGCCAAGCGATTTGTCCTTCGCGAGGTAAACGCGGGACATCCCTCCCCGTGCGAGCTCGCGCTCGACGAGAAAGCCGTCGCCGAGCGTGCGTTGCAGCTGCTGAAGGAGGTCGGGCGCGGGCATCCAACTAATTTAGGACGAGAGCGCTAAATCATCGCCTGCAGATTTCCGGCGATGGACGACGAAGCCGGTGCAGGAGGCCATACGAGTACTAAAGTGAGTACGACGAAGCCGTTGTAAGAGGCCACACGAGTACTAAAGCAGGGAGCTATAAGCAGCGGGAGCTGCTCGGCTAAGAGCTTTCATACCGGGATTCAAGAGGCTCGAATCGACGGCTCCGTGTCTCCGTCGTGCAAATGAAGAGCTTATAGCGATCAAGCTTGGGTCAGCTTACAGCTCCCCGCTTTAGTACGCAGAGATCCCGCCCTGCAAAAATGCCCCCGCCCAAACAAAAAAGGCCCCGTCCATGGACGGGGCCTTTCGTCAGAACTTGCAGCCCTACCAGCGGTAGTGCGCGAACGCCTTGTTCGCTTCGGCCATGCGGTGCGTGTCTTCCTTTTTCTTAACCGCGTTGCCTTCGCCCTTGCTCGCCGCGATTACTTCTGCCGCAAGCTTCTCCGGCATCGACTTCTCGTTGCGCTCGCGCGAATAGAGGATGAGCCAGCGCATCGCGAGCGCGGTACGGCGGTCCGGCCGTACTTCTACCGGGACCTGGTACGTCGCACCACCGACTCTGCGGCTCTTCACTTCGACAGCGGGCTTGAGGTTGGTCAGCGCTTGCTTGAAGATGGTCACGCCGGGCTGGCTCGTCTTTCCCTCGACGATGTCCATCGCGCCGTAGAAAATTCTCTCGGCAGTGGACTTCTTCCCCTGGTACATGATGGCGTTGATGAACTTCGAAACGGTCTGGCTGTCGTAGCGCGCATCAGGAAGAATGGGGCGCTTGACCGACTTTTTTCTGCGGCTCATTTACTTCTTTCCTCCAGCAGGTGCGCCGGGTTTCGGGCGCTTCGTTCCATACTTCGACCGGCTCTTGTTGCGTCCGTTCACGCCTGACGCGTCGAGACTGCCGCGCACGATGTGATAACGAACTCCCGGAAGATCCTTCACACGCCCGCCACGAATGAGCACGATCGAGTGCTCCTGCAGATTGTGGCCTTCACCGGGGATGTACGCAGTGACTTCGAAGCCGTTGGTGAGACGCACGCGTGCAACTTTACGCAGCGCGGAATTAGGCTTCTTTGGCGTGGTGGTATACACGCGCGTGCAAACGCCGCGCTTCTGCGGATTCGACTTGAGCGCGGGGGCTTTTTCCTTCTTTTGAACGTCGCGGCGACTCTGCCGGACGAGCTGGTTGATAGTCGGCATTAACTTGTGATGGGGCCAGCAGATAGGCGCGCCGTAGCGCGCACGGAACAGCCTTCAAAATTACCCGACGAACGCCCCGGTGTCAACGAGGACGCCCTTAACGACATTAATCGGGCAGAAAACAAAAACCGCCGGCGATTTCTCGCCGGCGGTTTTGTTTACGAGCCTAAATCCGTTACTGCCAGGGCTGCTTGTCGATGAGGAACACGACACCAGGCGCTGCGAACGTGGCCGCCTTGCTTCCGGCAACCGACGCCGGGAAAAGAATTGACGTGAAAACCGAACTGGCAATTCTGCAACCGGCAGTTGCCTGAAGAGCACCCGAGACGCCGGGAACTTCAGCCGCTGCGGCAGCACCTGCCGGGCAAACGGCCGACCAAACAGGAGTCGTCGCACCTGCCGGCGTGGCCGTGACGGTGTAGTTACCCGTCGACGAAGCCACCGCGAATCCGGTCCAGCCGGTGGCGGTATTCGGCGCTACGTTGGCAAACGTTGGCGTGCCTGTAACCGTTGTGGCAGCAGCCGTCCCGCTCGCTACGTAGAAATTTGCGGCAGAAGTATTAGCGTTGAGCGCACGGAGAGTGAACTGTCCGGTGGCCGGAGCAGTAAAGTTATCCGTGAAGATGGTAAAGTTCTGCGCCTTCGCACGCGAAGCGCCGTTCCAAAGGAACGTATAGTGAACGCCATCCACGAATGTGAAGTCGATGTCGCCCATCACCGTGGAGACGACAGTGGGATCGTTCGCAAAGCCGCCGCTCGTGTTCGAACCGCTCATGAAGACACGGATGTGGTGCGAACCGGCACTCACGCGCTGGTACCCGCGATCAGTGCCCCCGCGAAATGGCAGGTTGACGAACTCAACGTTCGGCACGCCCTCAACTGCGTCCGTAAATCTGAAATCCTGAGCTCCGGTATCCGGCACCGCGTTGATGAACCGGACGAGGCCGGCGGGTCCCGGAGTAACAACCTTCGGAGCTGTGTCATCGCTGCACGCTGTGATCGCCGCGAGCGCTGCGCCCAAGAGACTAAAACGGTAAAGATTCATTACTGACTCCGACGCGAAAGTTTTTTGTGTTTTACCCAACTTCAAATTCCTACTCTCATACAACCCAGACATTCTGCTATCAGTGATTTCCGACCCGAATGGTCGTCGGAGGAACCGGCGGTGTCGGCTTGGTCGTACCCCCGTCACCCGTCGAGCTGCTGCTCTTCGCCGCGACTAATCCACCGATCACTCCGGCACCTGCCAAAACCGCCAACGCCGTCTTGGTGGCGGACAGCTTCTGCTCGTAAACGCCGCGCACAAAATCGCTGCGAACGCTTACTGCTTCGCCGCTCCACGCAGCCGTGCGGCCATTCAGGTATGTAAGCTCCTGAACTTTGACAGTGTAGCCGGAAGCGGTCTGATCGACCAACGAACCCGACACACGGCCGACATCCCCACCGATCAATTCCGACAAGCTGAGCCGGCCGAGATCGTTGAGGTCAAGCGCAACCGATTTGCCCGGGCTGAGCAGTGAGCTCTGGCTCGGGACAAAGCTGTAGCAGCCGGATACGAAGGTGACGCACAGAACAGCCGCCAGTGCGACGGCCGTTCTGCGGACACCCATGACCCGAATATCAATCATGTGTGACTAATAACCGTAATTGCCCTGCGGCGCGGTCTGACTGGGGAGCTGGTCGTAGAATGGCTGTGCACGAACCTGCATCTCCTGGAACGGTACCGGCCACTCCGTCGCCGTACCCTTCGCGAGATCGCCCCAACCGCGGCTGTCGAAGTACCAAGCGCCGAACTGTGTGAACGCCAATTCCATTCTCTTCTCCCACTTGAGCGCTTCGAACATGTCGCCGCACTTCGACTTCGCGAAATTCTGTGCGGGGTCTGGGATGCGAGGAACGCAAGCGGCGCCACCCGGAACTGTCCCGGCGCTGGCCGTTAGAGGCGGAAGCTTCCCGATGTTGACGCGTGAGACATTGATTCTCGCTGCCGCATTGGCAAAGTCGCCAAGCCGGTAAAAGCCCTCGGCAGCCAGAAGATCGAGCTCAGCTTTCTGCAGCATCGGGAAAGAACCGATGTCGCTGGCATTCTTCAACGCCTGCATCCGGTACCAGTCGTACTGCGAATTCGCGTACGGCTCACCCAACACGTCGGCGCTGGTCGTCCTGTTTCTGAAATAAAGGTTCGTGCGCGGTGGAATGCTTTCCGTTCCCGTGAGCGACGCGGCCTGCTGCGCGGCGCGCGTGTTACCCGCCGGGAAGCGCTGATCCGCAGTCTGGATGAGGAACGGGGTGCGGGAGGTCAGCGGAGTCGACAGCCAGTTGTCATAGCCGCCGGAGCTGTCCGCCATTCCGATCATGATGGGGCTCTGCTGATGCCACGTATCGAAGTTGAAGTGCACCCCGTACCAGGTATAGTCCCAGCTCTTCGAAGGATCCAATTGGATCTGTATGTCGCTGGTAAAGACGGCAGTCGCCGCCACCGCGTCATCGCGGACCGCGGTCCAGTTGACAGCAGCGCGAGCAGCCGGTGTCCGGGCCTGTAGTGCGCGATACCTTGCTTTGTAGGCGCGGATGAAAGCGATGAACTGCGTTTGGGTGAAGCCGTTCCCCGGGATCCACGTGGTTGGAAGGGGGGTCATTCCAGCGGTCGCATAGGTAATGGCAGAGTCAAACTGATTGAGGCCGAGCTTAATCGCTGAGTCAGTCCCAATGAGAGGCGGCTTCGGATCGTCGCCGTTCTTCTCTGTAACGAGTGGAATAGAATCGTACAACAGCGCGTTGTTGCTGTTGGCAAAGCCTAGCACGAAGAACCCAAAGGATTTCATCCGATTGTCCGCGCCAGATGAGCCCAGCGTGAATCCGGAAGCTTTCGACTGCACCAGTCCCGTCGCGGCCGATCTCGCGGCGCTCGACAGGTTGCGGAAGTTGTAATAATTCTGCGACGAGAAAACGCCGCCCGGGCGGTTGGTGATCTTGTTGCGCGGGAGGGAGCCCAACGTGCCCATGTTGAAGTTCGCGAGCGACGATGAATTCTCGAACGACATTACGGACATGGCCGGCTGCAGCGATGTCAACGATCCGCCGACGGTCGCCTGCCAGGCGGTGTTGAACGAGCCCGCTACAAGCGACTCGACATCCGTAGGGCGCGCTAGAACGCGAGCCGCGTCGGGTTGATTGTTGTTCGGAACCGTGAGCGTGTCGCTACCGCACGCCAGCGCTCCCAATAAGCCGGCGAAGCCGGTGATAACAGACAGTTTACGCATGAATGTGCCTCGTATAGATAGGTCGGCCCGAAGCGGGACGGATATCCGTCCCGCACCGAGCCTTCCGGATTAGAAACTCGTTGAAAGCGCGAAGGTGAACGAGCGCAGGTTCGGGAACGTGAAGGCGTCGATCGCCGTAATGGCCGACGAGCCGGGACCGTTCGCGGTGCTGCCTGAGCCGCTCACCGCACCACTTCCTACTTCAGGATCAAAGCCGTGGTACTTGGTCCAGGTTTTCAGATTGCGGCCAATGACGCTGAGATTCCAGTCGCCACCGAGCGTTCCGATGCGGCCGACGTGGTAGCCCACGTTCACCTCGCGAAGCTTCGTGTAGCTGGCGTCCTCCGTGACGGCGTTGTTGGCGCCGAGCACATCATACAGTCCACCGAGCCGGCTCTGGTCAGGAGCTGCTCCACGATAGTAGTAGCCGAGCGGCTTCGCATCTTCGACCGACTTTCCTCTCGAGTTTTCGGTTCCTTCGAGGAAGTCGAGATACGACCAACCACGGCCCTGGTTGTAAACGTGCTGACCGCGCGCTGCGTCAAGCAGTGCATACGCACTCAGCCGCTTGAAGCCGAAAGTTTGCGAGAATCCCCAGCGATAATTCGGGAGAGGATTGCCGAGGGGAGCGTTTTGCGCCGCACCCGTCGAGTCACGAAGGATGATCGGCATTCCCCAGTTAACCGCCACGCCCGGGTTGATGAGACCATTGACGCCCGTCGAAGTCGTCGCGTAGAAGGGCGAGCTCGTCGGAAGCTTGGCATTCCAAAGGTTCTTGGTTATGCCATCGCCGACGGTGTTGCCTTCGCCGACCCAGACGATCCAGCCATCCTGGTTCTTCTGGAATGCTCCGTTAGGCGTTCCGCAGGAAGCGGCAACCGTGCTAGGAAGCTCGGCGCAGCTGCGTGCGAAACGGCGGCCGAAGAACGTCCCAAACCGCTGGGAGGATTCTCCCTTCGCCGGATTGCAGCTTCCCGCTTCGCCCAGAGTCGAGCTGCAGACGAGGAAAATGTTACCGGCGTTCGTGACGAACGACGCTCCCGGCGTGAAGCTGGGAACGTAGAGGTGCGTGACGTACGAGCGGTTCCGGTCATAGATCAGGCGCGTCGAATACTGCAGATCGCGGCCGGTTAGGAAAGGAACGTTGAGCGAAGCCTCGTAGCTCTTGTTCTCGAGCACGCCCGCATTCTGCCACTGGCTGCCGAAACCGGTTGCCACGGAAAGCGGAACGTTGAGAATCTGGTCGCGCGATACGGACTTCGAGTAATTGAGCGTCAGCCCTATCCGGTGGAACGCCTGCATGTCGAGACCGTACTCGTTCTCCCGAATCGATTCAGGCTTCAGGAAGTTGTTTCCAAGCGTTGCCGCCGAAACAAGTCCGTTCGAAATGTTGTAGGTCTGGTACTGATAGTTAAATCCGGGGCGTCCGCCGGCGGTACCGACTGAGGCTCGGAGCTTCAGCTCGTCGATCGGGCTGATGAACCACCAGGGCTCCTGCGACACACGCCACGCGAGCGAGCCACGGCCGAATGTCTTCCAGCGATTGGCGCGCCCGAAAAGCGAGCTGCCGTCACGGCGGAGAAGCGCGTCCACGATGTAGCGGTCCTTGATGTCGAAGTTCTCGGCGACAAAAAATCCGATGCTTCGAACCGAGGAATTGGTCGAGTTGTTGGTTGCGCCAGAAAGCGGATCAAGCTGGGTGGTGCCGTTGGTAAGCGAAGGCACGCCCTGAACCGTGAGGAGCCCGGCCGCACCCCGCCGGAAATCGTTGTCCTCTCGCTGGAACGTATAACGGAAGCTCGTCCTGGTGTGGAAGTCCGACATCAGGTCGTAGCGGAGGTTCATGTTGGTGCCGGCGTTATACGACTGGCGCTGTTCGGCGACCTTGAGCAGGCCGGATGCGTCTGAACCTGCGTTCGTCGTGAATGAATCGTTGAGCCGGAAGCCCTTGTCGATGAACGTATCTGCGTTCGTCTGCGCTCCGTCATAGCTCAGATTCCCATCCAGATCCATCCAGCTGAATGGAGCGTAGCGAAGGGTCGCGCCGCCGATGAAGTGATTCGTCTTGGAGTTGTCGTGTCTATTCTGGAGCAAGTAAAGCGGATTGAAGTTCTGCGTTCCGCCGGTTTGAAGATTCGTGCGAACGAAAAGACGGCCCTTCGAATCAACCGCGGAGAGGTTCTGAATCGGGTTGGTCCGGGTAAGGCGGAAGAAGCTCGACCCGCCGTCTTCTTCAGCGTAACCGTCCTTGTTGGCGCGCGAGTAATAGGTAGTGAGCGCTGCAGACCAGCGCGTACCGATCTGCTGATCGATGTTGAGACGGCCAGTGGTGCGCTGAAATCCGTTCAAGAACTTGATCGTCCCACCCTGGTTAAGAGCGGATCCGCTGGCAAAGAAAGCCGTCTTTCCGTAGCGGCCGCGCATGTCAACGCTGTTGTTGAGCATCGGCTGCGGGCGAGCGAACTGCGACACCGCGTCATAGTTCTGACCCGGCCACTCTCTCACCAAAAATGCATCTCTGAGAATCAGATCAGTTCCGCCGACACCCGAGCCGGGATCAACAGGAAAGCTTCCGACCGGATTCAGCACGAACTGCGTGCTCTGGTCATTGATACGAAATGCTTCCTGCGCATAGTTGATCGCGCGGGCGCACTGGAACCGGCCGACGCCGCTCTGCGGGCCGATGCAGAAACGCGTACCGGTTTCATCCAGCTCGAGGGCGTGGGAGGTGTTGATGTCGAGTTTATGCGCGATGTCGCTCGTTCCGTACTCACTCCGCGCCGTAAAGTGCACGCCTTCCGAGGATCCGAGGCCTGACTTGGTGCGAATGCTGATGACGCCGTTACCTGCGCGTGCGCCGTATAGCGACGACGCGGCAGCGCCCTTCACGACTTCAACGCTCTCGATGTCGAGCGGGTTAATGTCGGGGAGTCCACCGCCACCGGTCTGGGAACCCTGCTCGGCGAGAATTATCCCGTCAACGAGGTAAAGCGGCGCCTGACCGCGGCCGGAGCCGGAGATGGAAGTCGGTCCGCGGAGCAAAACCGCGGGGGAGGCGCCAGGACGTCCTGACGTAGAAACGATCGTCGCGCCCGGAACCTTGCCCGCAAGCTGAGAAAGCGGGTTCGCAGAGGGGACCCTGAAATCGGACGTGTCAATCTTGGCCACCGAGAATGGAAGCTTGGTGGTTTCCGTCGCGCCCGTTACGCCGGTCGTGACGACCGCCTGAAGGCGGTTGATGTCCTGCGTGAGCGAGAAATTCGCGCTCTGCGATCCGGCCGTAAGCGAAACCGTGCGGGTCTGCGGAACGTAACCGATTGAGCGTACGCGCATCACCGCCGAGCCACCGGAGAGACGGGCCGCGGGAAGGGTGATGGTATAGATGCCGGCGCCATTGGTGCCGACGGAGATGTTCAGCTCGGGGATCGTGACGTTTGCGCCTTCGATCTCGCGTCCCTGCGACGTCGTCACCTTACCGGTGACAACCGCACCCTGCGCATGTGCGGCGCGGGCGGAAACGAGTGAAGCGACAATGAACGTCGCGGTCGTAATCCAACGTAGAACCTTTTGAGTCGCCATAAATGCATTCCTCACTTCGATAGAGTCGGGCTTCAGTCGATGACCATGGTGTAACAACCTGCGTGCGAGCGGAGCTCGACCAGGGGAAATTCCGGCGTCACAGCGAAAAGCTGCAGTTAACTCACGCCTCAACACTTGCTAACGTCGGCTCGGTTCGGGGGTCCTCCAAGGTAAATAGGTAGGAAGGCGGAGGGTGTACCCCCGCCAAGTTCTTTAGAAGCTAGACCTGGGACCAAATGGTGTCAACGGAATTCTTTCCGCCGAGTAAACCCCGGACGCCCTTCCTGTGTCCCCAAAAGAGGCCTTTTTTTACCTCATAGGTACGCTTGGATACATCTGTTTCCCGCCTCCCCGACTATACCTATAGTATAGGTGCTGGAACGTCGACTAGAACTGCAACTGAGAACGACGCGGGTGGGAGTGACCAGAGAGGCATAGGTAGGAGATGCTAGGTGACTACACTGGGGCCCCTCCCAGAACCCTGCGCGATTTTGGCTGAAGATGCGTCAAGATGGCGAGGCTGGAGGGTAAACAGTCGCCATCCTGCTCGCATGTCTGATTTCAAGAAGCTGATCGTCTGGCAAAAAGCGCATGTGATGGCGCTTGATGCGCACAAGCTGGCGGGGAAACTGCGAAGAGCTGATCACGCGGCGCTGCGGAGCCAAATCATCCGCGCCGCGATGTCGGTGCCAGCAAACATCGTGGAAGGGTCCGGCCAGGAGACCGCAAAACAATTCAGCCGATTCTTATTGATTGCGCTGAACTCGACAACAGAGCTCGAGTATCATCTCATAATTACTCGTGATCTCGATCTTGCTAATAAAAGCGAATGCCTGACTCTCCTCGCCCAGGTAATCGAAGTGCGGAAGATGCTGCACGGCCTCCGGCGACGCCTCGCCACTCGTTCAATGTCCGCGACGGAGCTTCGCATATCGTCTCACACTAGCAACACTTAACTATGCGTCTCTGACCCCTCGCACCCGTGTAGTTCTCCGTTGCAGTTGGCAGCCAAGAGTTGCAGTTGGCAGCCAAGAGTTGCAGTTGGCAGCCAAGAGTTGCAGTTGGCAGCCAAGAGTTGCAGTTGGCAGCCAAGAGTTGCAGTTGGCAGCGAAGAGTTGTCAGATGTACGCCGCCAGAGGCGAGCTGCGCCCAAAAAAAATCCCCGCCTCTCGACGGGGACTTTCTTTTACCAGCTTCGAACGACTACGCCTCTTCTTCGACCGGCATCGGCGGAAGCGGCAGCGCGAAGTCGCCATCAGTGTCCGAGGCCAGGATTTCAGCCAGGGTAGGCTCCGGCGGAAGCTCCGGTGCCGGTGGAACCGGCGCGCCTTCGATCTCTACTTCCTGATAGCGGTACATACCTGTACCGGCCGGGATGAGGTGACCGATGATGATGTTCTCCTTCAAGCCGAGCAGCTCGTCGCGAGCTCCACGAATCGCCGCGTCGGTAAGAACTCGCGTCGTCTCCTGGAAGCTTGCCGCCGAGATGAACGACTGCGTCGTCAAGCTCGCCTTCGTAATTCCAAGCAGCAACGGCTCGGACTGCGCAGGCTTCTCCTTGTGCTTCTTGGCCTTCTCGTTCGCTTCGCGGAACGCGAGCTTGTCCACGTGCTCGCCCTCGAGGAATTCGGTATCTCCGGAAGCGATAACGCGAACCTTCTGGAGCATTTGGCGAACGATGACGCCGATGTGCTTGTCGTTGATCTTTACGCCCTGCAGCCTGTAAACCTCCTGCACTTCATTGAGGAGGTACTCCTGCACTGCGCGCGGTCCCTTGATCAGCAGAATGTCGTGCGGATTGACCGGACCTTCCGACAAACGATCTCCGGCGCGCACGCGGTCTCCCTCGTGCACTCGAAGGTGCTTGCCGGCTCCAACTTCATACAGCTGTCCTTCGGCTTCGGGTGAACCCGGAGCGGCGCCTTCCGGAACGACTCTGATCTCGCGCTTGCCGCGCTTGATCTCGCCGAAACGAACGACACCATCGATCTCCGAGATCGTCGCCGGATCCTTCGGGCGGCGGCCTTCGAACAATTCGGCGACACGCGGCAGACCACCGGTGATATCGCGCGTCTTGTACGCCTCGCGGTTGACCTTCGCGAGGGTGGTCCCGGCTGTAATCTTCTGACCGTCATGGATCGTGAGCTGCGCACCGACGGGGATGACGAAGTCACGAAGGCGTTTCTCCTTCGATCCCTTGCTCTCCCAGATCTCAATGTGCGGATGGAGCTTCTTTTCGCGGTCTTCGATGACGACGGTCTGGCGGAGACCGGTGAGCTCATCGAGCTCCTCGGAAACCGACTCGTCGGGGACGAGATCCACGAAACGGATCGTCCCTTCCACGTCAGCGATGATCGGGTTCGTGTACGGATCCCACGTGAAGATGACCTGATCCTTCTTCACCTCGTCGCCGTCCTTGACCATCAGGGTCGCGCCGAGCGGGACCTGAAGACGCGCCGCGCCGCTGCCTTCACGCGTTGTGCGTGCGCCTGTCGCGCGAATGGTGAGCTCGCCTTCGTAAGAGGTGACGATCTGATGTCCCTCGGCGTTGGTGACGCTCACCAAGCGGTCTCCGAAATCGATGATACCGGCGATCTTCGACTTTCTCGCCGTTTGCTCGGCGATACGGGCGGCCGTTCCACCGATGTGGAAGGTTCGCAGTGTGAGTTGCGTTCCCGGCTCTCCGATGGACTGCGCGGCAATGATTCCGACCGCTTCGCCCTTATCGACCATCGCCATCGTGGCGAGGTTGCGGCCGTAGCACATCTGGCAGAGACCACGCTTCGCCTCACAAGTGAGAACGCTGCGGATCTTCACCGTCTCGAGACCGGAGTCTTCGATGGCGGCGGCCATTTCTTCATCGATGAGCTGACCCGCCTCGACCAGCAGCGTGCGCTGGCCGGACTCGTCAGTTTCAATCGTGTCGTAAATATCATCAGCGGCGACAGTGCCGACGATGCGCTCGGAGAGCTGCTCGATGATGTCTTCGCCTTCCTTGAGCGCGCCGACATCGAGGCCCTTGATCGTGCCGCAATCTTCTTCCGTGATCGTCACGTCCTGTGCGACGTCGACGAGACGACGCGTCAGATAGCCTGCGTCTGCCGTCTTGAGCGCCGTGTCGGCGAGACCCTTTCGCGCGCCGTGCGTCGAGATGAAGTACTCGAGCACGGAGAGGCCTTCGCGGAAGTTCGACTTAATCGGGCTTTCAATGATTTCGCCGATACCACCGGTGAGCTTCTTCTGCGGCTTAGCCATCAGTCCGCGCATACCGGCGAGCTGACGGATCTGATCGCGCGATCCGCGTGAGCCGGAATCGAACATCATGAAGACAGGATTGAAACCTTCATTCGATTCGCGCATCGCGCGCACCATGGCGTCCGCGACGTCGTTATTCGCGTGCGTCCATGTGTCGATGACTTTATTGTAGCGCTCGCCGTTGGTGATGTTACCTGTCTGGTAAGCGCGCTGGAATCTATTGACGCGCTCCTCGGCCTCGTTGAGAAGGGTTTCCTTCTCCTCGGGGATGTGGAGGTCTTCGATGCCGATGGAGATACCGCCGCGCGTTGCGTAGCGGAAGCCGAACTCCTTCAAGCGATCGAGGAACGGAACCGTTCCGCGAAGTCCGCTGCGGCGATACGCCTCGAAGACGAGCTCGCCGAGCGCCTTCTTCTTCATTTCCTTGTTCTGGAAAGGAATCTCCGGCGGAACGATCGCGCTGAACAGCACGCGGCCGACGGTGGTGTTGATCCAGCGCTCGCCCTCGACGTCGCGGACAAAGAACTTGACCGGCGAGTGGAAGGTGACGCGTTCCTGTCCAAGCGCCATCTCGACTTCGGCGACGCTCATATAGGACTTGGCGCTCTTGAGCAGCGTCTCGAATTGCGGCGGCGCCTTGGTCGCGAAGTAGCAGCCAAGCACGATGTCCTGTGACGGCTCGGCAACCGGACGGCCGTCCGACGGCTTGAGAATGTTGTTCGAAGACAGCATGAGCAGACGGCACTCGAGCTGCGCCTCGAACGAGAGCGGAACGTGCACGGCCATCTGGTCACCGTCGAAGTCGGCGTTGAACGCGGCGCAGACGAGCGGGTGAATACGAATGGCCTTGCCCTCGACGAGAACCGGCTCGAACGCCTGGATGCCAAGGCGGTGCAGAGTCGGCGCGCGGTTCAGCAGCACCGGGTGATCGCGAATGATCTCTTCGAGGATTTCGTACACCTCGGGAGATTCCTTCTCCACGATTTTCTTGGCGCGCTTAACCGTCTCGGCGATTCCCTTCTCGACGAGCTTATGAATGATGAAAGGCTTGAAGAGCTCGAGCGCCATTGCCTTGGGAAGTCCGCACTGGTGCAGCTTGAGCTCCGGTCCGACGACGATCACGGAACGGCCCGAGTAGTCGACGCGCTTTCCGAGCAGGTTCTGACGGAAACGCCCCTGCTTTCCCTTGAGCATGTCGGACAACGACTTCAGGGGACGCTTGCCGCGGCCGCGGATCGCCTTGGAACGGCGCCCGTTGTCGAACAATGCGTCCACCGCTTCCTGGAGCATTCTCTTCTCGTTTCTGAGAATGACTTCCGGCGCGCGGTGGGAGATGAGCTTCATCAACCGGTTGTTGCGGTTGATGACTCGGCGATAGAGATCGTTAAGATCCGACGTCGCGAACCGGCCGCCGTCGAGAGGAACGAGCGGACGGAGATCCGGAGGAATAACCGGAACGACGTCCATGATGAGCCACTCCGCCTTGTTGCGGGTGTCACCCGTGGCGCCTGAATTTCTGAATGCGTCGACGACCTTCAGCCGCTTCAGCATCTGCTTCTTGCGATGCTGCGAGCCTTCATCGACCAGGCCGGCGCGAAGCTCTTCGGCAACCTTATCGACGTCAATGCGCCTGAGAAGCTCGCGCACGGCGGGCGCGCCGATGTCGGCGAGGAACGCGGAATCGTTCTCGTCCTTCGCCTTCTGCTTCAGATAGAAATACTCTTCTTCCGAGAGCAGCATGTTCTGCTCGACCGGCTTGCCCGGACCATCGGGCACGGCCTGATCGTCGGGAACGAATTCCTGCTCGCCCGGATCGATGACGACGTAGTTCGAGTAGTAAATGACCTTCTCGAGATCGCGCAGAGTCAGGTCGACGAGGTTCCCCATCGGACTCGGGAGAGTCTTGAAGAACCAGATGTGAGCGACGGGCACGGCGAGCTCGATGTGACCCATCCGCTCGCGGCGAACGCGGCTGAGGGTAACTTCGACGCCGCAACGATCGCAGATGACGCCGCGATATCTAATGCGCTTGTATTTACCGCAATGGCACTCCCAGTCCTTTACGGGGCCGAAGATGCGCTCGCAGAAGAGGCCGTCCTTCTCCGGCTTGAACGACCGGTAGTTGATCGTCTCCGGCTTGAGCACCTCACCCCACGACCACCAGGTGCGGAGCCCGCTCATCTCGAGCCGCTCACGCTCCTTCGGATCCTTCGGGCCGCGCATCTCTTCGGGAGAAGCGATGCGGACCTGGATATAATCGAACGACGATGCGCGCGTCTCGCGCGTGCTGCGAAAATCAATCATGTATTACTCCTCGCTCCCGTTACCGTTTCGGGAGCTGTTGCCTAGACCGTAACCGCTGGTCGCGTTGGCGCCCATGTTCACGTGAATACCAAGCGCCTTCAATTCCTGCACTAGCACGTTGAATGACTCGGGAATGCCCGGCTCGGGAAGGTTCTGTCCCTTGACGATTGCTTCGTACACGCGGCTGCGGCCGTTCACGTCGTCGGACTTGACGGTGAGAATTTCCTGCAGCGTGTGCGCCGCGCCGTAAGCCTCGAGGGCCCACACTTCCATCTCTCCGAAACGCTGGCCGCCGAACTGCGCCTTTCCGGCGAGCGGCTGCTGCGTGACGAGCGAGTAAGGACCGATGCTGCGCGCGTGGATCTTGTCATCCACCAAGTGCGACAGCTTCAGCATGTAGATCTCGCCGACTGTCACTGGATTGGTGAACGTCTCGCCGGTGCGTCCGTCACGCAGGCGAACCTTTCCGCCCGCCGAGATACCGGCGAGGCGCATCAGCTCGAGCGCGGCTGCGTCCACATCGACATCGGACTTCTTGCCGAACGTGGCCGCCAGCGCCGGCAGCTCCTGACTTTCGAGAAGCGCGGTCGGATCGCTTACGCGCTTTCTCTCAATCTGTGAAGCGACGGTCTTGAATTGCGTGCGGAGATTCGGATCGTACTCCTCGTCGCCGGCGCCTTCCGTATGGAACGCAATCTGATTGTCCGTCTCGAAAGTCTCGCGGGCGATGAGCTCCTGCGCGGCCTCCGTCACGAAATCACGAATGCGGTTGTAAACGTCCCGCGTATCCGCGGAAACGCCGCGAGCCGAAAGCGCATTGATGGTCGCATCGCCGAGGAGCTCGACGCGCTCGCCGTGCTGCCTGCCCGTGCTGACGTCACCGATGATGCTGCGAATCTCTGACTCGTTGATGGTGACTCCCGCCGTGCGAAGATCGAGAGCGCTCTTCAGCCACGTCACCGCGGCAAGCTTGAGGAGCAGTCCGATCTCGCGCTCGTTGGCTCCCTGGAAAACGGGGGTCTTTGCGTAGAAGCCGAGGAGACGCGCCGCCCATCCGAGGTGTGTCTCGAGAATCTGGCCGACGTTCATTCGGCTCGGCACGCCGAGCGGATTCAACACGATATCGACAGGACGTCCGTCGGGGAGGAAAGGCATATCCTCCTCGGGAACGATGCGGGCAACGATACCCTTGTTGCCGTGGCGTCCGGCCATCTTGTCGCCGACGGAGACCTTTCTCTTCTCCGCCATGTAAACCTTCACCAGCTGAATGACGCCCGGGGGCAGCTCATCCGGCTGAAGCACTCTGTCAATTCTCTCTTCCGCCTTCTCCTCGATGCGCGCCTTCTCTTCGTTGGCGAGGTCGATGATGGTGCGGACCTTCTCGTTGAGCTTCTTGTCGGTGACGCGGAAGGTCTTGAGGTCGATGGTGGCGAGACGCAGATCTTTCAGCATCGCCGACGTCAGCTTCGTTCCCTTCTCAATCGCCTCTTCGACGGTTCCGCTCTTCAGCGCTAGATCGACCGTCGCGCCGTCGAGCAGCTCGGCAAGCTCAGCATCACGTACGTCGTTGACGCGAACCTTCTCTTCGCCTTCGAGGCGCCGGATCTCTCCGATGCGCTCACCACGATCCTTTTCGATCACCTGGTCTTCGACGCGCGAGAAGATCTTGACGTCGATGACGACGCCTTCCATTCCCGGCGGAACCTTGAGCGACGAGTCCTTTACGTCCTTCGCCTTCTCACCGAAAATGGCGGTGAGGAGCTTCTCCTCGGGAGAAAGCTCGGTTTCTCCCTTCGGAGTGATCTTACCGACGAGAATGTCGCCCGGCTTGACGTGCGCGCCGATGCGGACGATTCCGCGGTCGTCGAGGTCGCTCAGCGCTTCCTCGGCAACGTTCGGAATCTCTCGCGTGATCTCTTCCTGCCCGCGCTTGGTGTCACGCACGTGCAGCTCGAGCTCCTGGATGTGAATGGACGAATACACATCGTCCTTCACGAGGCGCTCGGAGAGGACGATAGCATCCTCGAAGTTGTGTCCGTACCAGGGCATGAACGCGACGGTGACATTTGCGCCGAGAGCGAGCTGACCCATTTCGGTCGAGGCTCCGTCGGCGAGAACTTCGCCTGCGCGTACTTTCTGTCCCGCCTTCACGAGCGGACGCTGATTGAGCGCGGTGTCCTGGTTCGTTCTCCAGTACTTCTTGAGACGATAGCGGTCGTGCTGCGTGAGCCGCGCGAGCGGACGGTCGGAATCCTTCTTTCCGCCGCGCTCGGAAGTGCCGGTGTCGACGATGATCTCGTCGGCGGTGACGCTCGTCACGGATCCGGCGCGCTTCGCGATTACCACAGCGCCCGAGTCACGCGCAACTTTCTCCTCGAGTCCGGTGCCGACGAGCGGCGTGCGCGGATTGAGAAGAGGAACGGCCTGCCGCTGCATGTTCGATCCCATGAGCGCGCGGTTGGCGTCGTCGTGCTCGAGGAATGGAATGAGCGCCGCGGCGATAGACACGAGCTGTTCAGGAGCGACGTCCATGAAATCGATTCTGTCCGGCACCACGAGCGGAACGTCACCGCGCTGGCGGCAGAGCACTAGCTCGTCGACGAACGTGCCGTCATCGTTGAGCTTCGCGTTCGCCTGAGCAATGACGACATCTTCCTCGCGGTTCGCATCGAGCCACTCGATCTCGCCGGTAACCTTGCCGTTCTTGACGATGCGGTAAGGCGTCTCGACGAAGCCGAGGTCGTTCACTTTCGCATAGCACGCGAGCGAGGTGATCAGACCAATGTTCGGACCTTCAGGAGTCTCGATGGGGCACATACGCCCGTACTGCGAGTAGTGCACGTCACGAACTTCGAAGCCGGCGCGCTCACGAGTGAGTCCGCCAGGTCCAAGTGCGCTCAAGCGCCGCTTGTGCGTGAGCTCGGCGAGCGGGTTCGTCTGATCCATGAACTGCGAGAGCTGCGAGGACCCGAAGAACGCCTGAATGACCGCGGAGACGGTTCTCGCGTTGACGAGATCGTCGAGCGAGATCTTTTCCGGGTCGGTGTTGATCGACATGCGCTCCTTCACGAGGCGCGCCATTCTGCTCAAGCCGACCGAGAACTGGTTGGCAATGAGCTCGCCCACCGAACGGATGCGGCGATTGCCCAAGTGATCGATGTCATCCGTGTAGCCGCGTCCTTCATGCAGCTCGACGAGGTAGCGGATGATGGCGATGAAATCCTCGCGCGTGAGAACGGTCTCATTCGCGGGGCGGTTGGTATTGAGTCGCTGGTTGATCTTGTATCGGCCGACGCGGCCGAGGTCGTAGCGCTTCGGCGAGAAGAACAATCTCTCGAGCGCCTGCTTCGCCGTTTCCTTGTTGGGTGCGTCGCCGGGACGGAGGAGGGCGTAGATGGACTGGAGCGCCTTTCCTTCACCTGCTTCGGCGTCGCCTGACCAACCGCGCTTCTTCCGGTCATCCTCGCTGATGAGAGCGGGGCTGGTCGGATCCTTGGCGATCGTATTCTTGATGAGCATCGACTCGGCGCGGCCGGACTGCACGAAGACCTGCACCTTATTGATGCCGTTCTTCTTCAATCTCTTGAGCAGCGTGTCGGTGAGGTTGTCGCCGATTTCGGCGATGACTTCTCCGCTCTCGGGATCCACAGCGTCGACAGCTACAACGCGCTTGGTGGTGCGCTCGCCGCGCTCGATTGCGTCCTGCTCGTCGCGAACGTCGACCGTCGCGTACGAGGCGAAGACTTTCACCTTGTTGATGTTGAGACGGCGCAGACGGTTGAAGACTTCTTCCGTCAGCTCGTCGCCTTCACGCACGGCCATCTCGGACTCTTCGCGCTCGAGGGCAGTGCGCGCTTTTTTCGTCTTCAGCTTCGGCGCGTCTGGATCGTGAGCCGTGCCGGCGAGCGTGATGTCTTCGGCGATAATGGCGCCGAGCACTTCACGCTGGTCGGTGCGCGACTCGCGCTTCTTCACCAGATCTAGCTCGCGGACTGCGAAGAAGAGATGGAGGATCGAAGAGTTCGTTCCGTAGCCGAAGGCGCGAAGAAGCGCGGTGGCCGGGAATTTCTTCTTCTTGTCGATGTGGACGAAGATCACGTCGTGGATGTCCACGGTGAACTCGACCCACGATCCGCGGAACGGGATGATGCGCGCGCTGATGAGGCGCTGTCCGTTCGGGTGCGTGGATTCTTCGAACACTACGCCAGGCGAGCGGTGAAGCTGGCTGACGATGACGCGCTCTGCGCCGTTGATGACGAACGTCCCGAGAGGAGTGAGGAGCGGCAGCTCGCCGAGGTACACTTCCTTCTCGATCTGGTTCTTGAGGCGCTTTGTCGGTTTGCCGTCGGTGCCCGGCACTTCCTCGTAGATGTTGAGACCGAGGTGTGCCTTGAGCGGCGCGGAGTACGTCATGTCGCGCTCGATGCATTCGGCGACTGAGTACTTCGGCTCTCCGAGGTTATAGCTCTTGAAGGTCAGCTCGAAATTCTCGTGGACATCAGAGATCGGGAAAAGATCCTTGAAGACGCGCTCGAGACCGATGTCTTCGCGGTTCTTCGAAGCGGCGTCGAGCTGGAGGAGCGACTCGAAGGCGCGCGTCTGGATGTCCAGGAGGTGGGGCATCTCCATCCCCTGGTCGAGCTTGGCGAAAGAAATCTGTTTCATCAATTCAGGCATGTATCACCCACTGCAGGCGCAAACAGCCCCACCCCGGTTGCCGCAAAATTTTTGCGGTCGGAGAGAGGCGAAACGGGTGCTTCAGTTGTGGAACGAGGAGTCGGAATCGCGTTCATGTTGTCGAAGTGGGAGTAACGGGCCGGGTCGGCGGGAAGAACGATGGCTCCCCGCAGACCGAGCGGGTTACTTCACTTCGACGGTCGCGCCCTGCTCTTCGAGCTTGGCCTTCATGGAAGCGGCCTCTTCCTTCGTGACGCCAGCCTTCACAACGCTGGGTGCGCTATCGACGAGGTCCTTCGCTTCCTTAAGACCCAGTCCGGTCAGCTCGCGCACGACCTTGATGACCTGGATCTTCTTCGCGCCGGCTTCCTTCAGGCCGACCGAGAACTCGGTCTGCTCTTCGGCTGCCGGTGCTGCTGCTCCAGCACCACCGCCCGCTGCGGGCGCTCCACCGACAGGCGCGGCGGAAATGGTGACGTTGAACTTCGTCTTGAAAGCTTCGACGAGCTCGGAAAGCTCGAGAACCGACATGTTGCCGATCGCGTCGAGGATCTCGTCTTTGCTCATGGTTGCGTTTGCCATTGTTTGAATCTCCGTGGAATTAGGCGCCTTCGCGCTGTGACTTGAGCGCGTCGAGCGCGCCTGCGAACATCGAAAGAAAACCGTTGAGCGCGCCAGCAAAGGCGGCCATCGGGGACTGCATGCCGGCGCCCAGCTCTGCCAGCATTTGCTCGCGCGACGGCAGCGAGGCGAGACGCTTCATCTGCTTCGCGTCGATCGACTTGCCGTCGAGCAATCCGCCCTTGAACTCGGGCTTCTGCTCGAACTCCTTCGCAAAATCGGTCAAAAGCCTCGCTGCGGTGACGGGATCGCGGCCGACGACGAGTCCGGTCGGTCCCTTCAGCTTCTCGCCGACGAGCCCGCTGTCGTTCACGGCGCGCAGGGCGAGCGTGTTCTTGATGACGACGTACTCGATGCCGGCTTTTTTCAAGCGGCGGCGGAGCTCGGTCATCCTCTTCACGTTGAGGCCGGTGAAATCAGTATAGTAGAGCGACGTCGCGCCCTTCAGCTTCTCGCTGAGCTCGGTGACGAGCTTTTCCTTCTCGTTTCTTTTCATCGCTCGTTACCGGTAAGGGGTGGTGTCGATGCTGACGCCGGGACCCATCGTGCTGCTGATGGCGACGTTGCGGACATATACGCCCTTCGTTGCGCTCGGCTTGGACCGGATGATCTGATCCATGAAAGCGGTGAAGTTCGACTCGAGAGCTTCCGACGGAAACGAAACCTTTCCGATGGCTGCCTGAACATTCCCCGCCTTGTCGACGCGGAACTCGATCTTACCGGCCTTCACTTCCTTCACAGCGCGAGTGACGTCGAACGTCACCGTTCCCGCTTTCGGATTCGGCATCAGTCCACGCGGACCGAGCACGCGTCCGAGCGCGCCGAGCTGGCCCATCTGATCCGGCGTCGCAATGAGAACGTCGAAGTCGAGCCAGTTTTCCTTGATCTTCGCGATGTACTCCGTGCCGACGAAATCAGCGCCTGCCGCTTCCGCTTCGCGTGCCTTGTCTCCAGCAGCGATGACGAGAACGCGAACCGTCTTACCGGTTCCAGCGGGGAGCACGACCGTTCCACGCACTGCCTGATCGGCGTGACGCGGATCGACGCCGAGGCGGACTGCTACCTCGACAGTCTCGTCGAACTTCGCGAACGCTGCGGACTTCACCAATTCGATCGCCGCCTTCGGCTGATACTTGGTGGCGATGTCGCGCTTCGTCGCGGCTGCGGCGTACTTCTTACTGTGACCGCGCATTAGTCCCTCACCTCGACACCCATCGAGCGAGCGGCGCCGGCAACCATCGCCATCGCCGATTCAATGGAATCGCAATTGAGGTCGGGGAGCTTGATCTCCGCGATCTTTCTGATCTGCGCCTTTGTCACGGAACCAACCTTGTTCCGATTCGGCTGACCCGAGCCCTTTTCAATACCGGCTTCCTTCTTCAGCAGGACGGCCGCGGGCGGCGTCTTGGTGATAAAGGAAAACGACTTGTCCGAAAAGATCGTGATCTCGACCGGGAGAATCGTATCCTGGCCCTGCGTCCGAGCGTTGAACTCTTTGCAGAAAGCCATGATGTTGATTCCCTGGGGGCCGAGAGCCGTTCCCACGGGGGGCGCCGGGTTCGCTTTGCCTGCAGGAATCTGCAGCTTGACGAATCCAGTTGCCTTTTTTGCCATGTTACTCCTCAGGTTCAATTCGCATCGCCCACTTTGGGCTTTGCGCCAAACTCCCACGGTGTATTTAAAGGTCGTAGTGGTATCCGACCGTGCGCTCCTCGCCTTTCGGCCGCCCCGCGCAAGGGCCACCACCCGCAACGGGAGTAACGTTGCTGTGGCTTCAACTTCTTAACTACAACTCAAGACTACCGGCCTGGGGCCGTCGGCTTTCCGGCTGACGGCTTCGGGCAAAAAAAATCCCGGTAGTTCTATGGAAACAGCGACTGCAACTTCGAACTACGAGCGGCTCACTGACCGCGATACGCGGACAGCGGTTCGCTGGAATTCCCTAGTATCCCTTCAGCTGGAGATAATCCAACTCGACACTTGTCGGACGGCCGAAAAGTGAAACGCTCACTCTCACCTTGCCCTTGTCCGGCAGAACTTCCTCGACGGTACCATTGAAATCCGTGAACGGCCCCTCGGTAATCGCGACGGCCTGACCGACGAGGAAGGGAATCTCTTCCTTCACCTCTTCCGGCTCCGAATCATCGCTGATTCCTAGAATGCGGTTCACTTCATCCGGACGCAGCGGCTGCGGGAGCCGCTCGTGTCCGACGAACTTGATCACGCCCTGGATGCCGTTGATGGTATGGGCAGTCTCCTGGTCCATCACCATTTCGACCAGCACGTAGCCGGGGTAAATCTTCCGTTCGACGTTCACCTTCTTTCCGTTCTTGATCTCCACCGCTTCCTGCGTCGGGACGAGAGCCTGGCGAATCGGGCGCTCCTCCGCGGGACGGGTATCGGTTTCGATCTTCCGCTGGATGAGCGACTTAACCTTGTTCTCGTGTCCGGACGTGGTCTGGATTGCGTACCAGCGGTGGTCGGTCATGATCATTTGCCTTTAAACAGCGAAGGAAGTCCCTGCACGAGCACCAGCTGCATGACGAGATCGATCACGCCGATCACCGCGCCGAGGAAGAGCACGAAGATGATGAGCTTGATGGTCGTGTCCTTGAGCTGGGCGCGATCCGGCCAGGTAACCTTCCCCATTTCCGCAACGACTTCGTTGTAGAAAGCGGGAATGTTGCGGATGCCGCCGGTGAACTTCCCGACCGCTCCACTGTTCGCCGGCCGACGCTCGGCTACTTCAACCGCCATTACTTCGTTTCCTTATGAACTTTGTGCGTGTTGCAGCGCGGGCAGTACTTCTTCCACTCGACGCGCTCCGGATGCAGGCGCTTGTTCTTGTCGGTGAAGTAGTTCCTGTTTTTGCAGTCGCTGCAAGCAAGAATGATTTTTTCGCGTGGCATTTATTTATGTACTGCTAATGTGAATTGACGGTCTACTTGAGGATCTTCGTGACTACGCCGGCGCCGACGGTGCGTCCGCCCTCGCGGATGGCGAAGCGGAGTCCTTCGTCCATCGCGATCGGGATGATCAGCTCGATCACCATCTGCACGTTGTCGCCCGGCATCACCATCTCCATCCCTTCCGGAAGCTCAACCGACCCCGTCACGTCCGTCGTGCGGAAGTAGAACTGCGGACGGTAGCCCTTGAAGAACGGGGTGTGGCGTCCGCCCTCTTCCTTCGTCAAGACGTACACTTCGGCGTTGAACTTCGTGTGCGGCGTGATGGAACCGGTCTTAGCCAGCACCATTCCGCGCTCTACGTCTTCCTTCGCGAGTCCGCGAAGAAGAAGTCCCACGTTGTCGCCCGCCTGGCCGTCATCGAGAAGCTTTCTGAACATCTCGACGCCCGTGATCACCGTCTTCTTGTCCGAGTTGAAGCCGATGAGCGAGACTTCCTCGCCCACCTTGATCTTGCCCTTCTCGATTCTCCCCGTCGCAACCGTGCCCCGGCCCGTGATCGAGAACACATCCTCGACCGGCATGAGGAACGGCTTCTCGGTCTCGCGAACAGGCTGCGGGATGTAGGAATCGAGAGCGTCCATCAGCTCCCCGATCTTCTGCCCGTACTCGGAGTTCGGATCGCCCGACTTGAGGGCCTCCGTAGCCGAGCCCTTGATGATCGGCGTCGTGTCGCCCGGGAAATCGTAGGACGAGAGAAGCTCACGGATCTCGAGCTCTACCAGCTCCAGGAGCTCCGGATCGTCAACCATGTCCACCTTGTTCATGAACACGATGATGAAGGGCACGTTCACCTGCTTGGCCAAGAGGATGTGCTCTCTCGTCTGCGGCATCGGGCCGTCCGCTGCACTAACCACGAGAATCGCTCCGTCCATCTGGGCGGCGCCCGTGATCATGTTCTTCACATAATCGGCGTGGCCCGGGCAGTCGACGTGCGCGTAGTGGCGCTTCTCGGTCTCGTACTCGACGTGCGCCGTCGCGATCGTGATGCCGCGCTCTCTCTCTTCAGGCGCCTTGTCGATCTGGTCGAAGGCAACCGACTGGGCTAGCCCCTTCTTCGCCTGGATCGCGGTAATAGCCGCCGTCAGGGTCGTCTTGCCATGATCGACGTGGCCGATCGTGCCGACGTTTACGTGGGGCTTCGTACGCTCAAATTTGGCTTTGCTCATTTCCGTCCTCTAAACGTTCCGATTCGTTTTACTTCAAGCTCGCGATCGGGATTGAACCG